>PLHK01000150.1 GCA_003139955.1 Limisphaerales bacterium | reverse complement strand
ATGGCCGCCAGATCGTCATCGAGATGAATCCCCGCGTCTCACGCTCCTCCGCCCTCGCCTCGAAGGCCACGGGCTACCCGATTGCAAAGATCGCCGCCAAGCTTGCCGTCGGCTACCTGCTCGACGAGCTACGGAACGACATCACGCGTGAAACTCCCGCGAGTTTCGAGCCGAGCATTGATTACGTCGTCACCAAGATTCCGCGCTTTGCCTTCGAGAAATTCCCGCAGGCCGACCCCACGCTCACCACGCAGATGAAAAGCGTGGGCGAAGCGATGGCCATTGGGCGCACGTTCAAGGAAAGCCTGCAAAAATGCCTGCGCTCGCTGGAGATTGGCCGCAGCGGTTTGGGCGGCGACGGCAAACCCTGGCGCATCGGCACGGAAGTCTATGGCGACCGCGACATCCTGCCGCGCGACGTCATCAGCCGCAAGCTGAGCGTGCCCAACGCCGAACGCATCTTCTTCATCCGCCACGCCCTGCGCGCCGGTTTCAGCATCGAGGAGATTTTCAACCTCACGAAAATTGACCGCTGGTTTCTGGTGCAGATCAAAGAGATCGTGGATTTCGAGGAAGAACTGGCGGTAGTTGCAAAATAAAGAGGTTTGGATAATTCTGGTTCAATGCAATGTGCATTGTGCCAACAAGAACGAGCCTTGTGTGATAGTCACATCATACCAAGTTTTGTTTATGCTTGGCTCAAAGAAACATCTGCCACCGGGTATATGCGACTCGGTCGAGAAATAAATCGTCGGGTTCAAGATGGTCTGAAGCCAAAATTACTTTGCGAGGAGTGCGAGAAAAGATTTAGCCAATTTGAAAAACCGTTTGCGGCTAATCTTTTTTATCCGTTGCACAAAGATGATGCTTTGCGATTGAGTCCTGGCCCTTGGTTTCGCTATGAATCTTGGTGTATGAAATTCGTCGCATCGGTTTCTTGGCGAGTTTTAACATTCTTCAGTCAACTTGGACTCAAAAATTTTACCGAAGAACAGCAGCGAGCAACCAAAGTGGCACTATCCACTTGGCGTTCCTTTTTGCTGGGCGAATCTGAAAATCCTAGGGCACATGAATTGCACATGATTTTATTGGATCGGATGGCAGACCACACTTTCAGCAATCTTCCAAAAAACTTTAATCGCTACCTAGTGCGAAGCATTGAGCCAGATGTTGTTCGTGGCAAAGAGAGCATATTCGTTTATGCAAAAATGTGCCGCGTCCTAATAATTGGTTTTATCCAAAAAAGCCCAAATGAAAAATGGCGCGGCACAAAGCTTCACGTCCGAAAGGGTGAAATTGGTGGTTTGAATTATGAATTGCCTAGCCAGTTGCTTAAAAATATGTGCGATCGCGCGCAAAGGTTGATTGAACTGGAGACAAAACTATCTCCCAGACAAAGACAAAAAATTGATGACGAATTTGAAAAGCAAAAAGAACGAGCTTTGAATTCGGAATGTCTTTCAATCAGCCTTTACGACTACGAAATGTTTGGACCACCGGACGTGGATTCAAAAGAGTAATTGTATTTTTTCTTTCCGTTGCTCCGTCAGGAGCGAAATCTTTGTAGCCACCCGCGCCACTCGGTTAATCCGGCCGGGTCAGCGCGTTAATCATTCCATTGAAAACGAAATGGTGCAGGGGCAGCACCGCATACCAGTAAAGCCGACCGAAAACACCGCGCGGACGGAACGTGGCGGTCTGGATGAGTTGGTCGCCGTCCTTTGTCGGGACAATCTGAAACTCCAGCCACGCTTCGCCGGGCAGACGCATTTCGGCGAAGAGCAAAAGTCGTTTGGTCTGCTTGTCCGCCACCAGCACGCGCCAGAAATCCAGCGCGTCGCCCGGCGCGATGTCATGAACCTGTGTGCGACCGCGGTTCAGGCCCACGCCGCCAACCATTTTGTCGAGCAAGCCGCGCAGCGCCCAGAGCCAGTTGCCGTAATACCAGCCGGTGTCGCCGCCGATGCTCCAGACGCGTTGCCAGACCGACTCGACGCGACCGGTGACGGTTCGCGTCCGCACATCCGTGAAGCAGCCGTGCTGCGGCACATTGGCCGAGTGCATCAGCGCCAGACTCGCGCCGGACGAGGCGAAAGAATCCTTCCAGCCACTGACGACGTTGCCGGATTCGATCCGTTCCAGTGCGAATTCCACGGCCTGTTTATAGGTTATGAGCGTGATACCGAGTTGTTGAGCGAGATCATTTTTTCGCGGGACGGTGTCAATCTTCATGCTGTCCACCAAGTTCGCAGCCAGAGCGAAGGACGTGGAGGTGATGAAATAGAGCCAGTAGGAGGAGAGGCGCGGGGTCATGACCGGCACGGTGATGATGAGCCGGCGCAAACCGCGCACCTCGGCGAATTGCGTGAGCATTTGCCGGTAGTTCAAAACCTCGGGACCGCCGATGTCAAAGTCCCGGTTGAAGGTTTCTTCCCGCAACATTACGCCGACGAGAAACTGGATGACGTTCCGGATGGCGATGGGCTGACCGCGCGTCTGCAGCCATTTCGGCGCGATCATCACCGGCAGTTTTTCCACGAGGTCGCGGATGATTTCAAACGAGGCGCTGCCGGAACCGACCACGATGCCGGCGCGCAAAACCGTGCAGGGAATCCGGCCGGACCGCAAAATCTGCTCCACCGCCAGCCGCGAGGAGAGATGCGTCGAAAGTTTTTTCTCATTTACGATGCCGCTCAGATAGACGACCTGCCGGCAACGGGTTGGCTCCAGCAGTTCGCAGAAACGTTTGGCGGATTGGCGCTCCGGCGCGGCAAAATCGCCGATGACACTGTTCATCGAATGAATCAAATAGAACGCGACGTCGAGGTCTTTGGGGAATTCTGCTGGCCGTTCCGCTTTGAGAAAATCCAGTTCGAGGGTGTGCAGACGTTCGTGCCGCTGATGCCAGTCAAAGCGCGCCTTGTCGCGCACGCAGCAGAACAGTTCGTGGCCTTGTTCCAACAACACGGGAATCAGTCGTCGGCCAATGTAACCGTTGGCCCCGGTGATGAGGATTTTCACAGGTCTGACAGTCTAACCCAATCCGGCATTCCGCACCGAACTATTCACTCGTCGCCCGATTCAACCGCGAACCACGCGAAAATTGAAATGGAATTCTTGTTCGCGTATTTGGCGTCTTTCGCGGTTCGCCCTCCTCCTCCGAAACTCCTTCAGAGTTGTTTTCATTTTACGCATTTACCCAGCGTAGCCGCTGCGCGTCAACGCTGGGCTGAATGCTGCAACTACGTTGCGGTTGGTTCGCCGCGCCGCAAGTGTGAAGAAATTTTCAACCTCGCAACAATTGGCGCATGGCCGGTTCCTGCCGGCGGATGGAGGCAAACAGCTTGAACTGCGCGCGGCAGCGGTCGAGATTTTCACCGGTGCACGCCGCCTTGAAATAAGTGTCGCCGGCCAGATAGTCCGTCAGAAACCGCAGCCCCAATTCAAAAGTGATAAGCTGGCCGGCCTCCGGCAAAAGATTTTTTTCCGCCGGTGTCAGAAAATCCGCCGCCGCGAGATAGCCTCGCAGCAGCGCCGCGAACAAAGAAAATTGCATTTCCACTTTCGTCAGATCGCGCTCACCTTCCGCCGCTGGATTCGTCATTGAACGCACCATGTCGCCGAAATCGTAGAGCGCGAGGCCGGGCATGACAGTGTCCAAGTCAATCACGCACACGCCCTCGCCGGTCGCATCGTCGAGCAGCACGTTGTTGAGCTTGGCGTCGTTGTGCGTGACGCGTTCCGGCAGGTTCGCGTCGAGCAGCACGCGGCAAAGCGCCTGATTTTGAAAGGCGAATTCGATTTCCGGTTTCGCGGACGCGGCGTGGTTGCACGCGTCGGCGGCAACGGCTTTTTCCAGCGCTGCAAAACGTTTGGGTGTGTGATGAAAATCGGGAATCGTGTCGTGCAAGCGCGGCGCGGGCAGGTCGGCGAGAAGTTTTTGGAATTCGCCAAATGCTTTGGCCGCCGCGAACGCCTGCGCAGGCGACTCGACGACATTCACTGCGCGCGTCCGCTCGATGAACGGGAAAACGCGCCACCAATTTCCGTCCGCGTCGCAGTGAAAGGATTTTCCGTCGCGCGCGGGCACGAGCGTGAGCACGCGCCGCGCGGCGTCAGGTGGGCCGGAAATTTTTTCACCGAGGTGCGCCGTGACGCGCCGGATGTTTTCCATGACGGCGGCGGGATTTTGAAAAACGGCGGTGTTGAGACGTTGTAAAATATAGCGGCGGCGTGCGCGGCTGGCTTCAAGCGTGAAGCGGTAAGTGTCGTTGATGTGGCCGCTGCCGAACGGTTCGGCGTCGAGCAATTCACCGGTCAGTTGAAACTGGCCAACGAGGGCGCGGACATTGATTTTGTAATGCAAATGCATTTTGGTTTTGCGCCGTTAAAGCGGATGGGCGCAAAATAGTCGGCGCGGCGGGAATGTTCAAGCGCGCCGCCGCGCAGAAATCATGGCTCGCTCAAGGCGGAAGATTTAGCGTCCGGTAGAAGCGCTGTTGGAAGCTGCCGGCATTCGGATCCACAAACACGAAGGGCGACGCGTTGGTCTGGATGGAAACCCAATTGACTAGATCGGTGGACGCCTGGACGATGTATTGCTGGCCGGCGGCACCCGTGATTTGGCAACTGAACTGCCCGGCGGAACGCGTGGCGGCGGTCAGCGTGGCCGGGGTCATGGCCACCGTGTAGAGCGCCTGATCATAAGTCCGGTAGAAGCGTTGGTGGAAGTGGACGGCATTCGTATCCACGAACACAAACGGCGCGGTGTTGGTCTGGATGGCAACCCAATTGACGAGATTGGTGGACGCTTGGACGACATAAACTTTGCCGGTGACGCCCGTGACCGCAAAACTGAATTGTCCGCCGGTGTTCAACGCCGAGGACAGCGTGGCCGTGGTGATCGGCACGGTGTATTGGGCTTCGTTGGACAAGGTGCTCTCCATTCCCGCGCTGTTGTAGGACGACGCGGCGAAGTAGTAAGTCGTCCCCTGAACCAGGCCGGTGATGGTCACGGTGTTGGTGTTTCCCACGACCACGACGTTGGGATATTTTTTGCTCACCGTTCCGTAATAAATTTTGTAGCCCGCGACATTCGTGGCCGTGCTCGTATCCCAACTGAGCGTGACGCTTTGGCTTGCATGCACATTGAGTTGAAAAAACAACATCAACGCACTGCAAAGGCTCAAATAGGTGACAAAGGGCTTTGTCCAAACTCTGGCTGGACCGCACGACATACCAGTGCTATCGCAGCCGGCGTGCCAGCGTAGTTAGGAAGTCTTATTTATCATGAAAATTCTTACCGAAGCGGATTTAGAAAACCAATTGAGCGGGAAAAAATCGAGCAACAGCCTTGAATTCCGCGCCGCCACTGCAAAATCTATTAAAAAAATAATTGTTTTTTGAACACGGATGAAAGACTGCCCGGCTTTTTGACCGTCAAAAATGTCCTGATAAAAGGCAGCGCATTACAAGAAAACTACACTGTCGGACAGTTACCAACTTAATTTAAGCCGCGATTACCAAGCGCGTGCGTATTGGTTTGGGGGCGTCAATTTGTAACCAAGTTCCCTCGCCGCGTGCACCGGCCAGTAAGCGTCGCGTAAAAATTCGCGCGCGAGCAAAACCAAATCCGCCCGGCCGCTGGCGATCATATCCTCGGCCTGTTTCGGTTCGGTTATGAAACCGACGGCGGCCGTCGCGATGGCTGCGCCGTGCCGCACTTTTTCCGCGAATGGCACTTGGTATCCGGGCGCGACGGTGATTTTCGCGTCCGGCACGATGCCGCCGGAACTGCAATCCATCAAGTCCACGCCTTCGGTCTTCAATAATTTTACCAGCGCGATGCTGTCTTCGATTTGCCAGCCGCCGGGCATCCAATCAATCGCCGAAATACGGACGGCGAGCGGCAGATTATCCGGCCAGACTTGGCGCACGGCGCGCGTCGTGTCGAGCAGGAAGCGGACGCGGTTTTCAAAACTGCCGCCGTATTTATCCGTGCGCCGGTTCGCAAGTGGCGAAAGAAATTCGTTGAACAAATAACCGTGCGCGGCGTGCAGCTCCAAAAAATTAAAACCCGCCGCGAGCGCGCGTTTCGCGGTCGCGACAAATTCGTTTTGCACGCGGGCGATGTCCGCATCGGTCATCGCGCGCGGCACTTTGGGCAATTCACCCCCGAACGCAATGGCGCTCGGCGCGATGGTTTCCCAACCGCCTTGCGCCTCGGACAAATGTGCGCCGCCGTTCCACGGCAACGCGGCGGAAGCTTTGCGGCCCGCGTGCGCGATCTGGATTCCAGCTACCGCGCCGTGCGATTTCACAAACTGCGCGATGCGCGCGAGCGGCTCGATTTGTTTTTCGTTCCACAATCCCATGCAGCCGGGCGTGATGCGGCCTTCCGGCGCGACGCCTGTGGCCTCAACGATGACCAATCCCGCGCCGCCGACCGCGCGCGAGCCGAGATGCACAAAATGCCAGTCATTCGCCACGCCGTCGGTGGCCGAATACTGGCACATCGGCGAGACGCCGATGCGGTTGCGCAGCGTGACCGAGCGGAGCGTGAGCGGTTGGAACAAGTGCGGGACGGAAGTTGAATGGTCAGCCATGGCGCGGACAAAGTAGGCCGGAAAAGAAAAAGTGCAAGCAGCGCGCCGCAAAAATTCACCAAGGCCGAGCGCTTTTGAGCTGCCCTTTTGTGCGTGGAATCTTCGCCTGTGACTTTCCGGCACGCACTTTCAGGCTGAACGGCGGCTCGATTTCCGGCGGCAGCGGCACGGCGATGGGCGCAGGTTCGGACTGCGCCGGGCCGGCGTCCACGATTTTGCCGATGACGCCGAGCAGTTCGCTCCGGCCATGCCCGGTCGCGGAGGAACACTGGAAAATTTCCGGCAACTGCGCGAACCATCCCGCGATGCGCGCCGTGAACGCCGCGATGTTCGCCTGAACTTGTTCCGGCGTGCCGCGATCCGTCTTGGTGAACACGATCACGAAAGGCCGCGCGTGGCGAGCGAGCCATTGCACAAATTCCAAATCAATCGGCTGCGGTTCCAAACCGGAATCAATCAGCAAAAACACACAGCACAGATTTGGCCGGTGCTTGATATAATTCGCCGCCGCGCGGTTGAACTGCGAGATGTGTTTGCGCGACCCTTCCGCGTAACCGTATCCCGGCAAATCCACCAGCCGCCACGTCTTGCTCATCGTGAAAAAATTGATGAGCTTGGTGAACCCCGGCGTTGGTGAGACGCGCGCCAAAATGCCCTTGCCCGCGATCAGGTTCAGCAGCGACGACTTGCCGACGTTCGAGCGGCCGATGAAGGCGAATTCCGGCAACGACTCATCCGGACACGCATCCAAGTCCGGCGCGCTGCGATCAAAAATGGCGGATGAAATGTTCACGATGGAAAACCGTCCGGCCAGTGTCGCACCAATTCCACTTCACGGACACAACCATTTTCAAAGCGCGGAGAAAACCGAAGGACAATCGCCGCCGGCGGTTTCACAAAGCGACGGGCGCCCAATTGAATTGTTAGACAAATTTCTTCAACACCTTGCCCAGCCGCGCGATGCCTTTGCGGATGTTTTCCTCGTTCGCGCTGCCGAAGCTGATGCGCAGTTCGTTGTCCGGCTTGGCGCGCGACGGATCGTCGGCGTAGCAGAGTTCGCCGGGAACGTAGAGCACATCGGCTTTCAGTGCAGATTGAAACACGTTTGATTTCACGCCGGCGGAAATTCCCTTGGGCAATCGCGCCCAGAAATAAAGTCCGCCGCCAGATTCCCAGATCTCCACGCTTTTGGGAAAGTGTTCCGCGAGCGCGAGCTTCATCACCCGCGCTTTGCGGGCGTAATTTTTTTGCACCTTCGCGACGTGCTGGTCGTAAAGACCTGACGACAACGCGCGCGCCAAAAGTTGTTGCAGCAAATTCGCCGTGCCGAAATCGTGGTTGCCCTTGATGTACTGGACGACGGAGAAAATCTCTTCGGGCAGGATGCCAAAACCGACTCGCGCGCCGGGCGCGTAGGGCTTGCTGTAGGTGCCGGTGTAAATCACGCGCTCCGCCGCGCCGGGCAGCGTGAGCGAGGTCGGCACGTCCTCGCCGTGGTCAAAGCGCAGTTCGCGATACGCGGCGTCTTCGAGCAGATAAAGCGGATGGCCGGCGGCGCGCTCGAATTTTTTCAACAGCTTGAGCGCGGCGGATTTTTTCGCGAGCGAAGTCGTCGCGCCGGTCGGGTTTTGAAAATAGGTGACGAGGTAAAGCGCCTTCACGCGGCGAAGTTCGCCGGAATTTTTCAAACGCGTTAGAACTTTTTCTACATGAATTAAATCAATTCCGTCGCGTTCCAGTTTCACGCCGCGCGCCTGGATGCCGCGACTTTGGAGGATGCTCAAAAAAACAAAATACGTCGGGTCTTCGACGAGGATGATGTCGCCTTCGTCGCAGAGCGCTTCGAGCGTCATGTAGAGCAACTGCTGCGAGCCGCCGGTGATGAGGACGCGTTCGGGCGAATGCGCGCGGTCGTGTCCGCCGTCGAGTTTTTGCAGATGCTTGGCGGTGAGCTGGCGCAAATCTTCTGCACCGGCGGTCGTGCCGTATTGCAGCGCGGGCTGGCCGGTTTTGGGCGAGCGCAAAATTTCATTCAGCAGCTTACGTGAAATTTCGACGGGCAAAGTCGAGTTATCCGTGAAGCCGGCGGCGAGCGAAATGAGTTTGGGCCGCGCGAGCGCGGTTTTCATCAGCCACGAGATTGGCGGCGGCGCGGTGCGGCGACCGAGCGCGGACAGGGCGGTATTCATCGGCACAGTTGCCGGACGGTAGCAGAGCGGCGTGGCGTGAGGCAAGTTTTGCCACACACACAGTCAGTTTGGTTTCGCATCAGGAACGCAAAGCGCCGGAAAACTTTTCCAAATCTAAGTCACAATTTTGTTACAGGGCGGAATGGCTCTGTGGTTGATCGCCATGAAATTCATCAAACCGGCGGTTTTATATGGCTTTTTTGGCGGTTTGACTGTTTTTCCAAGGCGGGCTACTCGGTCTTAAAACTGTGCTTAACTGGCCGTTTAATGGAGGTTGTTTGGTTGCTGGCAACCTATCCTGATGACCGTTCAAGAAGTGATTAAACCTAACATTCGGTGAATTGGAAAATTAATATGCATCAGATAAAAAAGATGGGAGTGCTGGTCGTTTTAGCAAGCTTGTTCGCCGCCAATCTCATGGCGCAATCAATTGTCAGTCCTTCATTGGGTGACGTATTGCTCTGTTTCCGCCCGGCCGGTGGCGGTGCGTATGACTTGGTGGTGGATGCTGGTTCGGTTGCAACGTTGACCAATGCGCCGCAAAATCAGCGCATACTCATCACGCAATATACTGGCAACCAACTGGCGGATGTGGGCACGAACAGCACCGGTTGGTCGGCATTTACCTGGTTTGATGACACCCCGACGCTGGGTATCGCCACCAACACACTTTTCACAACCATATCGCGCAATTCATTGAACAGAATGGCTTCTGCCCCGTCTGCGGCGCCTCATGATTCACAAGGTATAGTGGTCAATGACATGAGTAGTGTGTTGATCGGGGCGCAGATCACCAGGTCTTATAGTGCTGACAGCTCCGACTATGCGGTGATCGAGCCTGACGATCCGAACAATAATAACACTGCCTACACTTTTGGACAAAGTTACATCGGTGCCCTGGGGCCAGATTTGGATTTCGGGGGTGATGCTGAGTTCCAACCGGAAAATGAAACGTCATCCGGCTTCACGGCGGCGGGGGTTGTGGTTCGTTCGGATTTCTTTCAGATTCCCCCAACGGGTCAAGGTTCGGTGAAGTATCTGGGATACTTTGAGTTCAATACCAATGGGGCGATGACATATGTGGCCTATCCCACTGCGCCCACGGTCGCGACGGTGGCCGCCAGCGCGATTGCATCGTCAGGTGCCCAATTGAACAGCACGGTTGGCGTCATCAATACCAACACCGACAACACGTCCGTCTATTTTCAATATGGCCTGACCACCAGCTACGGCAGCAGCACGACGGTCACCAATATCGGCGCCGCTTCTGGTAGTTACGCGCTACCGATCTCTGGCCTCGCGGCAAGCACCCAGTATTACTTCCGCGCCGTGGCCTATAATCAATACGGAACCAATTTTGGCAGCGCGTTGTCCTTCACCACCACGGGTGGCGGCACCCCGGTGGTTCCGGTCATCCTGTCCATTCACCGCACCAATAATGTCGCTACCGTCACCTTCACCACGGGCGGCTTTGGCACCTATAGTTTGCTCGGCACGAATAGCCTCGCTTCCGGGACGTCCAAGACAAACTGGCCGGCGATTTCATCGGCCGCTGGCACCGGCAGCCCGGTTTCGCTCAGCGATACGAACAATAGCACGCGGATGTTTTACATCATCAGCGCCCAATGATACGGCAGAATTTTAATCCTCATTACCTTCAAACCAAAAAATAAACCAAAGAAACAAATGAAAAAAAACACCATCCTGACAGGAGTTTTGGCGATGGCCGCCTTGTGCGGCGGATCGGCCATGGCTCAAAACTTCAACAACGGCGATCTCATCATAGCACTGGGCAACGACACGCCTGGCAATAGTGATAGCTCTCACAAAGACTTGTTGGTGGATTTGGGATCAATTTCCCAGTTCCAATTCACTACCGTCCCTGCCGGCACGGTTTATACCTACAATCTCAGTTCCGCACTGACCTCTGCCTTTAGCAGTAGCACCGTCGGCAGCAGCATCTACTGGGCGGTCATGGGCGTCAATGATCCGACGGCTTCCGGTTATCAAACCTCGGTCTCCCAAAATGGTGCGAACACAATCTGGTCTTCACTCGCACGCTTCAATCCGAGCGTCAAGACGACGACACCTTTAGTGAGTGGCAATAATGATTCCCAAGGCTTGGCGGTTGGCGACATCCAAACCATCATCAACCTCAACAACCCCGGTCAGGCTTCGCCTGGCCAGATTACCTCGCTTGCCACCATCAATGGCGGCAGCGCCTCGACGGTGAATGTCCAGCAGGGCGGCTTTACTGAAACCATCGGCTCGGACGGCAATTTGAGCGGCGACTTTTCTGAAAGTCTCCTCAACACTGGTGTCGGCACCTCCGATCTGTATCAGTCAAACCCCGGCAACGCTGAAATAAACAGCCAGATTTATCTCGGCAACATTGCTTTGAGCTCGGCGGGCGTGCTGACCGTCACCACGGTTCCAGAACCTTCCACCTTGGCCATGGTGGCCGGCGGATTCTTGAGTTTGTTCGCCATCCGCCGTTTCAAAAACCGCAACGCATAACTCTGATTTGATCTGACGAAATACCAAAATTAAAACCACAAAAAACAACGATAAACAAAATATGAAAAAACATCTGATCCTGACTCTGGCGGCTAGCTTGGCGGCCGTGCTGCCCTCCAAGGCGCTTGACCTTTACATCACCGGTTCCACGGCGTTCCGCGCCAACGTAACCACCGCCTGTTCAAATTTGTTTGACAGCCCTATCATTAATTACTACGGAGGAACTAGCGCGACCGGTGGCGATGGCAAAGCCTATCCGAAAGCCGCCCAATGGGTGATGAGCGGCACGGTCTCCAACACCATTTCCGCTCTGGGTCAGACGCCGCTGACCATCCATGCGCTCTTCACCGGTTCCATTCAAGGCATCCAGACCGTGGAAGCGGGCACCAAGCTTCTTTTCTTGGCTGCTGACGGCGTGACAACGCTTACCAATACGCCCACGATTGCGTTTTCGGATGCCTCCTCCTCTGTGACGCCCTATCCCGTCTCCGGCACGGCCTATTACGCTGAAGAGAAAGTGGCGGTGCAGCCGTTTGTGTTCGCCAAATCAATCATCGGCGGAGTGATGAACAATGTCACGAACATCACCTCTGGTGAAGCGCAATTTATGATCAAGAGTGGCCGCATCAACCTGTCTGCCTTCACCGGCAATACCGCTGACCATGGCACCTATGTCTACACCGCTGAACGCACCAAGGACTCTGGCACCCGCCTGACCTTTTTCAAGGAAGAGGGTTTTCCATATAATCAGAACATTTCAACCTATGTTCTGGATTTGAATACGGCTGACAGCACCTATGGCACTTGGTTTAAACCAACCACGAATTATGTGGTTGGACCGGTTGGCAATGGTGGTGCGAACCTGAACTGGGGCAACGGCTATGTCGGCGGCGGTGATATCGCTACGGCGCTGGCCACCAACTTGTCCGGCAATATGGCGGTGGGCGCCTTGTCCATCAGTGATGCCAAGTCCATCGGCACCACGGCCAACTGGGCGCAGGTGATTGCGTATAACGGTGTCTGGCCGACGGTGGCCGGCCCCGGCATCGCCGGCAACACGGGCACCAATGATTTCACCCCGATTCTCACTGGTAAGTATTCGTTTTGGGGTTATGAAGTGGTGGTTTATCCCACCGTTGATCCGTCAACCATCTCCAGTGATCAAAACTTGACGGCGGCAGAATTGGGTAATGGTCGCACTCCGGGAACGATTTTGGGTGTGTTGGATGTTCTCGGCAGCGGCGGAACGCCGGCCCTCGGCAGTCTTGAGCATGAAATTTGGGCAAGTGAACCGACTGGCGCCACGGCCATCCGCATCTCGGACATGTCGGCCAGCCGGTCAGCTCCGGGCGGCACGATCACTCCGTAATCAATAATTAGAAATATAAGGCACGGCCGGTGCGGATTGATTCCGCACCGGCCATTTCCGTAATAAGATATGAAAGTTCTATCGGCCATCGCAATCATCGCCCTGACGGGCAGCCTGCTGGCGAACGCGGGCGGAAATCCCGCCGCACCTTTGCCCGTGGAGCTGAACGGCATCGCCAATTTTTTTGGCGTGCAACAGGCCTTCTTTGTTTTGCCGCAAGCAGGCACGGATAATTTCGCGCTGTCCCCGGGTGAAACCAAGAACGGCATCAAGTTGATTGCCATAGATGCGGTCGCCAACCTGGTTCAGATTGAATATGCCGGCCAGCGTGAGTCACTGCGGATTTGCCGCGCGCCGGATTTGACAGCCAGTTCCACCGTCGGCTCGCGCTGGCCAGCCGGCCAGCCATTGACCGATTTGCTTTTGACCAATAATGACGATGTGATCGACCCCAACCAGCCGGGCAATCCCGGCTTTGGCACGATACCGCCGCTAGCCGGAGCGGCGGCGGCTCAAGCCAAAAAATCTTCCACTGATGCCGGCGGCTTAAATCCGGTTGCGGACAATGCGGCCGCCCAAGGTGGAAATTCCCCCGCCGATGGCAACGGCCCGAATCCGGCGGAACAACTTAAATCCCATGCCAATGAAGATTGGTATCAAGATGCCTTGAGCATTGAGCAAAGTCGGCAGAGTACCATGCAGGATGTTTTGTCCGGCCAAATGACGCCGTTGCCGCTCACGCCGCTCACGCCGGCCGGCACGCCAGCTAATCTGATTTCCCACGACGGACTTTTTGCGAACCATATGCCCAATTTTTACAAGTTCTCCATGGTGGGAGATCTGTCCACGTCCAGGTGATTTTTCTCGGACAGGTTTAATAAAACCAAGGCAAGTTTTATAAGAATAATGGCGCGCACTTTGCAGTTGTAACTTGCGACTGGCCATTTTGCCTATCTCTCGCGGCTATAAATCATCCGGATGACCAAGGCCAAGGCCAGTCCCAACGTTAATGCAAAGGCTATCGTAAAGACAAAAATCTTGGCGTTCTTTCGCTGTTCCCAATCCTGCTGGCGCGGAAATAAGCAACGTCCGACCAAGATGTAGAGTGTTTGCATTTAAATCATTAGGTGATGAAGACATTTCCAGCGTCCCCCGCGACGTGAAGGCAGCCGGGGTGCATTTTCTTTACGCCGCCGCGTTCCGGCCAACGATGTCTTCTCCGTTCATGGCAAACGGCGGTAAATTGTCAGGACATGGACGCGGGGCAGTCGGCATAAAATTTCCGTCCGGTATCTCCCTGGATCGCGCGGCGGTGTAATCATCAACAAAGGCCACGTCCACCTGCTCGAACTGCTCGATCAGTTCGTCCATGCGCGCTGTCAAAATTAATTCGGCCGACTCCATTTCCAAGGCAATGCCGTTCCTCACCGAGTAAAAAATGCCGATGGCCGGTTGCCACTCGATGAGCTTCTCAACACATCCGCAAAAGTCAGTGAAAGCAGCCACAAATGCTGCCGAACGCCGCCAAACCAACGGTTTATCGTCGCACACCGTCTTGACGGCCTGATACATCTCCAGCTTGCTTTGGAATGAATCCTCCATGTGGCAATCCTAAACCAGCGGACACGCATCATGGGTGACGTTTGCGTGAAACATTGTATCAATCAGGTTAAGGCCGCTTTAGAGGAAGGAAGCGAAGTCACCAGGCGCGCCGTCACAATCGCAAAACGACACACACACAATCCAGACACGCACCAGATTCTTTTGTTTCCCAATCGTCACCCATAGGAAACATGACAGGCACATAACACCTGCATCCTGTGCCTTTCGATGGCCCGCGAACGACATCTTATTTTGCAGGAAGTCATCCTGCACCCGTCCGGCGAATGGACGCCGCCCGCGCCGGGCTGGATTGTCGTGCGCGTGGCGGACGGCATCGGCTATTGGCTGCAAGGCGGCGGCGCGCGGGAACTCAAGGCGGGCGATGGTTTTGTCGCCACTGAAATTTCCCATCTGGTGTTGCGCGCCAGCCAGCTCGGGCCGATGAAGCTGGAATTTTTCTGCGTGCAGCCGCAATTTTTGAACGGACTCATCACCGTCACGGAAGGTCACCAATTGGAGCAGGCTGAAAAAAATACCGCCGCCCGCGCCATCGCCTTTGCGGCCGAAGATCCGGTCGGACAGAAATTTTCCCGCCTCGTCGCCCAGCCCCAGCGCGAAAATCTGACCATGCGTTCCGCGCTGCTGCAACTCTGGTCGCAGGCGGTGGCCGGCGTGCTGTATGCGCTGCCCGCCGCCGATCCCGGCCACAAATTGCGCGAACGCTTCCGCCAACTCGTCGCGCAGATGCCGGACGCGGAGCTGGCGACGCGCTCGCTCACGGAGCTGGCCGGGCAGTTGCATTGCAGCGAGCGGCATTTCAGCCGGCTGTTCCGCGCCGAGTTCGGCGTGCCGCTGCGCAAGCGCCAGACCGAGCTGCGGCTCCAGCGCGCGCGGCAGTTGCTCGCGGACGCCAACGCCAAAATCATCAACGTCGCCTACGAAAGCGGCTACCGGCACCTCGGGCTTTTCAATGCCATGTTCAAAAAACGATTTGGGGTGACACCGAGCGAATGGCGGCAGCAGAATCTCACCGCGCCGCCGAAAAATCTTTTTAAGCGGCCCGGCGTGGCGCTGGTGTTGTGGCTGGCGCTGGCGGCGATTTTTCTGTCGCCGCGCCTGCTGGCGGACACGCCGTTGCAGATGCAGGCGCGCGCGGTCTTGGAGAAAAAGCTGGCGGAATTGGGCACCGCGCCGCCCGCGCCCAAACCGGCGCCGGCTTCCGGGACGAATTCCGCGCTGGCGGTCGCGGCGCTGGCGGCGGCGGTGAAAAAAGATCATTCCACCAACGCCGGGCCGAAATTCAAGGTGGAAAAATATCTACTCTCCGGCAACACGGTGCTGTCGCCCGCGAGCATCGGCCATGTCTTCACGAACGTGCCGGACGCATTCGGCACCAACGTCACGTTCGCCGACATCCGCAGCGCGCTGGGCGAATTGCAGATGGCCTATCGCGAGCGCGGGTTTGTGACGGTGTCCGTTAGCTTGCCGCCGCAGAAGCTCACCAACGCGACGGTGAAAATCAAAATCACGGAAGGCCATCTCGCGGCGATCAACGTGAAG
This sequence comes from Limisphaerales bacterium, assembly GCA_003139955.1. Lineage (GTDB taxonomy): Bacteria > Verrucomicrobiota > Verrucomicrobiia > Limisphaerales > UBA11358 > UBA11358. The sequence goes on along the minus strand of PLHK01000150.1, from coordinate 8,439 downwards.
GGCAACAATTATTTCAGCACAGCGAACGTCCTGCGGGCGCTGCCGAGTCTGCATACGAACATGCTGTTGAATTCACACGTTTTCCAGCGCGAACTCGATCTGGCCAACGCCAGCCGCGACCGCCAGATTTATCCGGTCATCGGCCCCGGATTGGAACCCGGCACGAGTGAACTTACGCTCAAGGTCAAGGACACGCTGCCGCTGCACGCGCGCGTGGAGATCAACAATCAGGCCCCGCCCGGCACGCCGGATTCGCGCGTCAGCTTCAACGCGCAATATGACAACTTGTGGCAGCTCGAGCATCAGATCGGCGTGAACTACTCGTTTTCGCCGGTGGATTTCAAGGATCACAGCAATTATTATTTTTGGCCGCTGGATTATCCACTGGTCGCCAATTACGGCGGTTATTATCGGATGCCGTTGGGCGGGCAGGTTTCCACCGAGTCGCAGGTGGACAACAGTTCTGGAAAATTTGGCTACAACGAAATCACCCACCAGTTCAACCTGCCACCGCCTTCCGGCCGGCCGGAGTTGAACATTTATGCCAGCCGTTCCACATCCGACACCGGTGTGATAAACACGCCGCTGGAAAATGTCGTCAACACCCCGCTGCTGACCATTGACCAGCAGCAGGCGGGCGAGAACATCACGCTCAATGCAGGCATCGGCGGAAAATTTTCCCTGCCGCTGCCGCCGCTGGGCAACCTGTCGTCCACGCTTTCTTTGGGCATGGATATGAAGCGCTACCAGAACGTCAGTTACAACACCAACATCTATCTGGCCACGACGGTGATCACCAACAGCGACGGTTCGCTCAGCAGGATTTCCTCCACGCTGGCCACGGGCCAAAGCCCGAAGTATTCCGAGGTGGATTATTTTCCCATCAACATCGGCATCAACAATTCCCTGCCCGATCCGTGGGGCAACACCACGTTCAACGCGCAGGCGAACTACAACATCGCCAGCGTCGGTTCGTTGTCGGATTTGGCCTACTGCGCCGGTTACACGAGCGTGACCACGAATGCGAATAATGTCGCCCATACTAATTCGCTGAACACGGCGAAGAATAATTATTTCACGGTCACGGCGGGCGCGACGCGCGAACAGCGGCTTTACAAAGACTGGACGATGCTCATCAGCGCCGACGGCCAATGGTCGTCCTGCCCGCTTTTCAGCAACGAGCAATACGCCATGGGCGGTAGCGGCGGCGTGCGCGGCTACCAGGAAGGTGAAGATTACGGCGACACCGGCTGGCGGGTTTCGATTGAACCGCGCACGCCCATGATCAACATCGGCATGGTGGATGGTGACGTGCCGTTCTGGCTGCGTGCCTCGGTGTTCATGGACTACGGCCAGACTTATCTGCTGCAAAAAACGCCAACGGATCGCCCCGACCTTTCGTTCTGGGGCTACGGCGGCAGCCTCGTGGCGAATATTGGCAGTCACATGGATGGACGGTTGACCGTGGCCTTCCCGATTCTTTCATCACCAGACACGCCGGCGGAATCGGTGCAGGTTTATTTCGGCGTCGGCGCGCAATTTTAATTTTTTATGAAAATTAAAAAATATTTTCCCCGCTTCGTTGGCGTAAAAACTTTCCGGCGCGATTCGTCCTTGCGCCGTGCCGTTGCGCTGCTGGCCGCCGCGAGTTTCACCTTCAACGCGCTGGCCAACCCGACGGGCATGACCGTCCAGAGCGGCCACGCCACGCTTTCACTCAACGGTTCGCAGCTCACCATCAACGCTGGCAACAACGCGGTTTTGAACTGGCACAGTTTCAACATTGGCACCGGCGAAACCACGACCTTCAACCAGCCGAACGCCGGCTCGATTGTCTGGAACCGGATCGGCGGCCAGAGTGCGTCGCAGATTTACGGCAGCCTGCAGGCGAACGGCGTCGTCATCTTGCTGAATTCCTCCGGATTTTATTTCGGCCCGAATTCGTTTGTCAGCGCCGCCGGCCTCGTGGTTTCCACCGCCAACTGCATGCCGCCGCAAAATGGCGGCGGCAGTTGGGAGTTCAACGGGCCGCCGCCGCTCGCCAGCATCGTCAACTACGGGCAGATCAAGATCGGCAATGGCGGTGACTGTTTCCTCATCGCCGACAAAATTGAAAATCACGGCGACATCGAAGCACCCGGCGGCAATATCGGTTTGGCCGCCGGCCAGACGGTGACATTGAGCGAACGTCCGGACGGACGCGGCATGAGCATGAACGTGGTGCTGCCGCAGGGTTCGGTGGATAATCATGGCAACCTCATCGCCGACGGCGGCACGATCGCCTTGAACGCCAAAGTGGTGAATCAAAACGGACTCATCCAGGCCAACTCGGTGCAGGAACAAAACGGCGTCATCGAACTGGTCGCTTCCGATTCGTTGAATCTGGGGGCGGATTCGCAGATCACAGCGCAGGGCGATGCTTCGGCTGCCGGCAGCGCCGGCGGCAATGTGACGCTGCAATCGGGCAACACGTTCAGCGATGCCAGTGGCAGTTCGATCGTCACCGCCGGCGGCGTGAACGGCGGCAACGGCGGCAACGTGGAGATCAGCGCGGCGCAGATGCCCGCCCTGAATACGCGGCTGGATGGCACGGCCCATAATGGTTTCAAAGGCGGCGAATTGTTGTTGGATCCGGATTATATCGTTTTGGACACTTCCGGCGGCGACAGCGCGGGCGGCGGCACGGTGGCGGTGAATGATGATCCCGGCGGCACGCTAGACTTGAATGTCAATTCGGCCTTCACCGGGTTCAGCCAGATCACCTTGCAGGCGAAGTATGACATCCAACTGGCTGACGATACGGCGTGGAATCTTTCCGCCAGCACGGGTTTGACTGCGGGACAATTGAATCTGGAAGCCGGCCGGAACATCATACTGGGAAATGCCGCTTCGATTGATGATGCGAATGCGTGGAACATTGCGCTATATGCCGGCGTGACCGATTTTGCGACGGCGACGGTCGCGCCCATCAACCCCAGCAGCACGACGCGAACGGATGGGTCAATCAGTTTGAATTCAAATGATCCGTTCAACCCAACTTATATCCAGACGGCCAGCGGATCCATCACCTTGGTGGCCGCAAAGAACATCACCTTGGGTGCGGCCTTTGTGAATACAACGGCTGGCGGCAGCATCAGTGCCCACGCCTTGAGCGGCAATATCAATACGGGCACCGATGCGCAGGGTTATTATATTGATAATTCTGGCACCTCCACCTCCTTGAATGAAGCCTATAATTTGTCGGACGGGCTGGGTGGAATCAGCACCGGCGCCGGTGGTGATGTGACGTTGATTGCTGGCGGCAACGTGACCAGTTATCTGCCCGGTTCGGGATCGAGCGGCGATGCGTTGACGGCGGGGTCGGGCGCGTTTGGAAATCAACCCGGCCAGCTTGGCAACGTCACCGTCGTTGCCGGCGCCAATGTGACCGGCAACTACATGGTTGCCGATGGCACCGGCAACATTTTTACCGGCGTGTCCATGGATGCCAATGGTAACCCCATCCAGAATGTGTCCGGGAATTATGTGCTGGGCGGCGTTGGCAGTGCCGGAACCAGCGCGACCAAGCCGAATCTCGCCTTGAGTTTGATTGCGGGCGGCTGGAATGTGACTTCGGCGCGCAATATTTATTTGCAGGAAGTCCGCAATCCGAACGGCTATTTCGATACGTCCGCCGGCGCGGCTTACGATCATTATTTTGATTATGCACCCGATGCCTATGTCAACCTGTCGGCAGGCAATCTCGTGCAATTGGGCGCGCCCAGCTCGACGTTGCCGCGCCAGGGCGGCGACGGTCTGACCGTGCCGTCCATCTACCCGTCCATTTTGGACATAACGGCCGGCGTTGGTGGCATTGTGTTGGGCACTCCGGGTTCGTCGGGCAACTTGATACTTTTTCCGTCACCCTTGGGCAGTCTTGTGATCAATGACCAAGGTTCGCTTGTGAGCGGCCTGTCGGCCAATCCGCTCACACCGCAAATCTTCAACCTGATTGTCTCCGACAGCGGGCAAAGTCAATATGAGTCGAGCAGCACCTTCGGGTTGAGTGATCATGCCAACGCGCCCGTCCATTTGGATTCCGAAAATCCCTTCACCGTGAATGTGGCGGGCGATATGGACTTGGTTTCGCTGGGTGCGCCGGAAGCCGCGCAAATCCAGGTGGGCGGCAATATGAACAACTGCCGTTTTCAAGGCATGAATCTGTCCGCCGGCGACGTGACCAGCATCAATGTGGCGGGCGACATCAATAACCGCAGCGCGTTCACCTCGGTGGTTCTGAATTTAAGCCCGGCCACGGGCGAACAGGCACCCGATCTGTCTTATCTGGCGCGGTCATTGAGCAGCAATCCGTCGGCGACGACATTGGCCAACAGCTTTTATTACAATCCGGTCACCCAAGTTCTCACCTATCAGAACATTCCCAACCAGAGTCTGGCGAATGTGCTGCAAACGTTGCAAAACCTGACCGTGCAAAAAGTTGATGCCAACGGCAATCTATTGTGGCTCGACAGTCTGGACACGATTCCCGCCACGGAAACGGTTTCCGCGATCAATGCCGCGACCGCTGCGGCGCTGTTGAACCAATACAATGCCCTCGGCGGCATTCCGCAGAACGCCAGCGGCAGCGGACTGGTCATCGGCGGCGGCGGCCAATTCAACATCACCGCCCGGAGCATTGACCTCGGCACGTCCGCCGGCATCCAGTCCAAAGGTGCCGGGCTTTATCGCACCGCCAGCGGCTATCCGCTCGCGAGCTTGTTTGGTAACGGCGGCGTCTTCGCCCGGGCGACCGATATCAACGTCACCACCACGGGAAACCACTCTGAAGGCCAGATGGCGAACGGCAATTTGGTGGGAGATCTGGATATGTTCTCCAGCTCCATCGCTTCCTTGAGTGATGGCAACATATCCATTTATTCCAGCGGAGACATCAACGCCGGTTCGCCCGATTTTACCGTCACCGCCACTACGGCGCGCGGCATTTTCAACACCGGCCAGGGCGATGTGAATGTCCTCGCCGATGGCGACATCAATGTCAACGGCTCGCGCATCGCGGCTTACGACGGCGGCAATGTCACGGTGGAATCCCTGGATGGAAACATCAGCGCCGGCAGCGGCGGTTCCGGTTATGTCATCGTCAATTCTTACACGGTTGATCCAGTCACCCATGGCGTCCAACTTTACAATGCGACCATTCCCGGCAGCGGCATCCTCGCGACCACCTTTCCCAGCGATCTTGATCGCACCGTCGGCAACATTTTGGTCGAGACTCCCAACGGCAACATCAACGCCAGCCAAGGCGGTATCGTCCAGCTTCCGTTGAACAACTCGAAAAGTCCCAATGCGGTTGTGCAAATGCTCGCCGGTTTTGAATTGCATGATGCCAATGGCAATGTTCTATCGGCGGCTGGCATCGCCCAGCCGACTATTCAAGGGGATCTGGCTGCCGCCACCACGGGCGATTTGCCGGACACCGTGGTCATCCAAAATGGCTCGACCCCGATAAAACTGCAGGTTTCGTCCGCCGTCTGGTCAAAGCTGGCTAACATCTTGAACCTCTCGCCCGGAGCCAATCAGAATATCGAATTAAATTTGCTTGGTGGTGATCAAGCCGCGCTCCAGACCGTGTTATCAGGAAACGGCACCGGATTGGCGAACTATAATTATGCCGTCTATGCCTCGGCAAACCGGGGCATTGATGCCAGTGGTTCCGGTGTCATCGGCCAGAACGTGGTATTGAAAGCAACTGGTCAGATCAAAGGTGTGTTCTTCAGTCCTAATAACATTAACATAAATGCTGGTTCGATTGGAGCGACGACCGCACTAGGAAAATCAATTGATGCAACAGGTCCCGCAGTTGGCCCTGTTGAGCTTATTGGAACAGAAAAAGCAAATTACAACGGGAGCGGTGATCCGACAATTCTTTCTCCAGATGCCAATGGTGCGGGCAACACGATTGCCCAAGGCACCGCCGCTAATGCTGTCAGCCAAGCCATGTCGAGTCAAAGTCTGGCTCAAGACACCAAGACCACGGACAATACCGGCGACGATGATTTGAAGAAAAAAAATAAAGGTATCGCGCTGGCGCAAAAGGTGAGCCGGGTGACGGTGTTGTTGCCAGTAAATAAAATTTCGGAAAAGTCCACGGCCGATAATCCGCTGTGACCAGCCCATAGTCACTTAATTTGAAATTGCCTGCCATCCCAAAAAAACTTAAAATTAAAAACTGATGATTATGACCATTCAACCGATTCTGGCCAACGCGGCCGTGTATGCCATCGAGAACGCCACGACCGAGGGCAAGATCACCGTCGTCGTGCTGCTCATCCTGTCGCTCTTCAGTTGGACGATCATCATCACGAAGTTCCGGCAGTTGATGATCGCGCGGCGGGCGACGAAAAAGTTCATGGCCGCCTACGCGAGCACGCGCGACCCGCTGGACATCAAGAAGCGTGGCGAGGAGTATGACGGTGCGCCAGCCTATGCGCTTTACGAGCGCGGCGCGGAGGAAGTGTTGTATCACCTGAAAAATAATCCCGTGGAGGTTAAAGCGGGCGTCGTGGCGGCGGGTGTCGGCGAGGGCAACACCGATCATCTGGCGCGGGCGAACACGATTAAAATCAGCAACGCATCCTACGAAGCGGTGAAGGTGGTTTTGGAAGAGGCGGCCTCCGCGCAGGCGATGGCGCTGGAAAAAGGCATGATCGTTTTGTCCACGGCGGTGGCGGGCGGCCCGTTCATCGGCTTGCTCGGCACGGTCTGGGGCGTCATGTCCACGTTCGCGGGCATCGCCGCGTCGAACTCGGCGAGCCTGACGGCGATGGCGCCCGGCGTGGCGGCGGCGCTGGTCGCGACGGTCACGGGCCTGCTCGTCGCGATTCCGGCGATGTTCGGCTACAACTTCATGGTGACGACCATCCGGCACATCACGCAGGAACTGGACGGTTTTGCCACGCGCTACGCCAACCAGATCGAGCACACCTATGTGGACAATCGCGACATCGAGGACAAGATCGCGGGCGCGTTGAAACGCCATGAGCAGTCCGCGCCGGCGCAGTTCTAGGAATTTTTGGATGAAAAAGTGTTCGCACAGCGCGCACGAGTCGCTGACGGAGATGAACATCACGCCGATGCTGGACCTGGCGTTTGTGCTGCTCGTGATCTTCATCATCTCGACCATTCCGCCGGTGAAGGACATGGATTTGAAACTGCCCGTTGCGTCCAAACACCAGAAAGACCCGCCGCACAAGGCGAGATACATTTCTGTGCCGGCGAACGGCAACCTGTTCATTGACCGCGAAGAAGTGAAGGTGGACGACCTGCTGCAAAAACTCATCAGCATGCGCACGGACGACCCGGATTTGAACGTGATTGTGCGCGGCGACGGCAAGACGAAGTATAGGCAAATCCGCACCGTGCTGGACATCTGCCAGCAGGCGAACCTCGTGAAAATTGATCTGGCGACGGAAATAAATAAATGATTCCGCAATCCCAACCGAAGAAGAAAAAGAACTCGTCGAAGGCGAACCTAATCATTTCGGCGGTGGTGCATGGTATTTTGGTGGCGGTGCTGTTTTATTTCGCGGCCAAGGAAGGGTTGCTCGGCAAAAAAGTGCAGAAGATCACGGTGGAGATGGTGCACGAAAAAAAACCACCGCCGGAACCGCCGAAGGTCGAGCCGCCCAAGCCGGAACCGCCNNCCGAAAGTGGAAACGGTCAAAGCGCCGCCCACCGTCGCGCCGCCCGTGGTCGCGCCGCCGGCAAACGACATTCCGGCCTTCGACTTTGAAGGCGGCAAAGCCGTTAACTCGGAGTCGGATCCGGTGCAGCTTTACAAGGGCTACATCGAATATACACTGCGCTCGAAGTGGAACCGTCCCGACAACATGGCGGATGACAATTACGCCGCCGAAGTCGCGGTCAGCGTGGATCCGCAGGGCAACTTGAGCCAGCCGCGCTGGCTCAAAGGCAGCGGCGATGAGCAATGGGATCAGACGGTGAAAGACGTGTTCAAGGTGGTGTCGAGCATTGACCGCCGCCCGCCGACGAATTTTCCGCCGAGCGTGGTCATTCGTTTCGACGTGCAGGAAGAGGAAACCGAGCCGGTGATGACGCAATGAGCCTAAAGAAGACATCCAAACGCGGGCACAGCACGATGAACGAGCTGAACATCACGCCGTTGCTGGACTTGGTGTTCGTGCTGCTGGTGATCTTCANNCACAAGCCGAAGCCGCCGAGCCGCATTGATGTCAACTCCGCCGGGCAGATTAGCCTCGATGACGAGGTCGTCACCTTGCCGCAATTAAAAGACAAACTGGCGGCGCTGCAAGCTGCGAATTCTGACTTCGGTGTTGTCGTCAAAGGCGCAGACGACGTGGATTATCAAGTCATGGTCAATGTCATGGACACCCTCCGCCAGCTTGACATCACCAAAATGGG
>PLHK01000115.1 GCA_003139955.1 Limisphaerales bacterium | reverse complement strand
TCATCGCGGCGCGGCCTTCGATGGGCAAGACGTCGCTGGCGATGAACATCGCGGAGCACGTCGCGATGGAATTGAGATTGCCGGTGGGCGTGTTCAGTCTGGAAATGAGCGCGGCGTCACTGATCCTGCGCATGATGTGTTCGCTGGCGCGGGTGAATTTGCGGAGCATCCGCGAGGGCTTCATGAGCGAGTCGGATTTTCCGAAATTGACGAACGCGGCGGGACGGTTGTCGGCGTCAAAATTATTCATTGATGACACGGCGGGTTTGTCCATTTTGCAGTTGCGGGCGCGGGCGCGGCGCATGGCGCAGCAGCACGGTATCAAGCTGTTTGTCATTGACTATTTGCAGCTTCTGAACTCTACTGCGCGGCGAGCGCAAGAAAACCGGCAGCAGGAGATTGCTGACATTTCCAGCGGCATCAAGGCGCTGGCAAAAGAGTTGAATGTGCCGATCATTGTGCTGTCGCAGTTGAACCGCGAACTGGAGAAAGACAAGAGCCGGAAACCGCGCTTGAGCGACTTGCGCGAGTCGGGTTCGATTGAGCAGGATGCGGACTTGGTCGGTCTGCTTTACAAGCCGAATGCGGGTGATGATGAAGACGCAGCGGCGACGGAAGAAAACGACGGGATTCCGGTAAATTTTTTGATCGCGAAACAACGCAACGGGCCGACGGGCGACGTTCATTTAACGTTCTTGAAACCATATACACGATTTGAAACCGCAACCAAATTCAGCGACGAAGACATGCCGGGCGGCCGGTGAATCATGAAAGCCATTTTACGGTTCGTCGCCATATTTCTTTTGATCGGTTGCGGCACGGCGGCGTGGGCGCAGGCCATCGGCACCAAAATCAGCCGCGTGGACATCAAGTTCATCGGGCCGGCGTCGGTCAGCGATGCGCTCATCCGTGACAACATCAAGCTCAAGGCGGGCGGCACTTACATTCCCGGCGGCACGGCGGACGATGTGCATTCGCTTTACGCCACCGGCCAGTTTTACAACATCCGTGTCTCGGTGGATCAGGCGGATGACGGCGGCGTGATCATCACCTATATTGTTCAGGTTCGCCCGCGCATCACGGACATCAACGTGGAGGGCAACGTCAAGGTCAGCTATGCCAAGTTGAAGAAAAAAATCACCGTCAAGGTCGGCGACCCGCTGGACGAAGAGAAGCTGTTCACCGACGTGCAGGAGATGAAGAAGTTGTATGAAAAATACGGCTACTCCGACACGAAGGTGAAATACGTCCTGAACATTGACGAAGCCACCGGCCACGGCACGGTCACTTTTCAGATCGAGGAGAGCGCCAAGGTCAAGATCGTGCTTGTGACCTTTCTGGGCGCGGACAATTTTTCGCAGAAGGAACTGCGCAAGCAGTTGAAGACCCGTGCGCATTGGATGTGGTCGTGGCTCACCGGCAGCGGCTACTTCAAGCAGGATGAGTATGACGGCGATTCCGACCGGCTGAATGATTTTTACCACAGCCACGGCTACCTCGACTTTGAAGTGAAGGACGTCAAGCTTGAGTATCCGACGACGAATTCGATGGTCGTGAAATTTTATTTGTTCGAAGGCCATCAATACAAGGTCGGCTCCGTGAAGTTCAGCGGCAAAAAAATGTTCACGGACGCGGAGATCATCCAGGGCGTCAAGGCGATTCAAAAATTTCAAAGCTCCAAGGCCACGCTCGGCCTAAACGGACTGCCCATGGATGTGACGGATGTTTTCACGCCGGGTGGTTTGACCAAGGACACGGAGGCTGTCCAAGATTTTTACGGGAGCAAAGGCTACATTGAAATCGCCCAAGGCGACGCGCTGCATGTCCAGACCGTGCCGAACATCGAGCAAGGCACGATGGATCTGGATTTTCAAATCGGTGAATGCCAGAAATCCTACGTTCAAAAGATCGAGATCCACGGCAACCTGAAAACCAAGGACAAGGTCATCCGTCGCGAACTCGCGATCAGCCCCGGCGATGTCTTCAACATGGTGCAGGTCAAAATCAGCAAGCAACGGTTGGAGGGACTGCAATATTTTGACAAGGTGGAAATGCGCCCGGAACCGACCGACCCGGCGATTCCCGGCCGGAAAAATCTCATCGTCAATGTCGAGGAGCAGAACACCGGCAATTTCAGCATCGGCGCCGGGTTCAGTTCCGTGGACGCGCTGGTCGGCTATGCGGAAGTTTCGCAGGGCAATTTTGATTTGTTCCATCCGCCCTACTTCACCGGCGGCGGCGAGAAACTCCGCCTGCGCGTCCAGATCGGCACACAGCGTCAGGACTACGAACTCTCTTTCACCGAGCCGTGGTTCCTGAACCGTAAGCTCGCCCTCGGCGTTGACCTCTACCGCCATCAACTCGACTTTGAAAGCCCGAACAATATTTATGACGAGACGCGCACCGGTGCCAAAGTCAGCCTTACCCGCGCCCTTGGCAGTGACTTCCTCATCGGCAGCGTCAGCTATACGCTTGAAGACGTTGGCATCTCCTTGAACAGCGGCTGGCATGGGACTGAAGACAACGGCCTCAGTCTGCCGCCCGTCACCCCGGCAAATGTCCCCGCCGCCATCCTAGCGGAAACCGGCGACCATCTTTATCAGCGCGTCGGCGCGTCGCTCGCCTACGACACGCGCAACAGCACGCAACTGCCCAACCACGGCCAGCGTTCGGAAGTGTCCACAGAATTCAGTGCGGGCGACACCGACTACTACAAAATTGAAGCCCGCACCGCGTGGTATTTCCCCGGACTGCTCAAGGGCCATGTGATTGAAGCCGTTGGCCGCACCGGTATTGCTGACAGCATTTCAGGCGGCGATGTACCATTCTACGACCGTTATTATCTCGGCGGACTTTATTCATTGCGCGGTTTCAAATTCCGCAACGTCGCCCCGCGCGATCCGAATTTCGGCAACATATCCTATCCCAACATGCCAAACGAGCCGATCGGCGGCGACACTTATTGGTTTAGTTCATACGAATACAGCTTGCCGGTCTTTGAAAAAGACGGTGGCGTGAGCGTGCGCTTCGCCTTGTTCTACGACATCGGCTGTGTGGATGAGAAGCCGTATTCCTATTCTTTGAATTACAGCGACGATTGGGGCCTTGGTTTGCGGTTGAACATTCCGCACCTTGGCCCGTTACGGCTGGACTATGGCATCCCCTTGCGGCATGACCAATACAACGGCACGAGCGGCCAGTTCCAGTTTGGCGTCGGCTACACCCGCGATTTTTAATATGAATCACCTTGTCAAAAAAATTCTCGGAACCGGCATCACGCTGGCTTTGGTCGCCTTGAGCGTCACCGCGCAAAATGCGGCGCAATTTGGCAACCTGCAGCTCTGGTTTGAAGCCGGCCAGCCGGCGACATTTACCGCCCACGCCAGCCATTCGGAATTCACCATCTCGGCCACCGGCACGGAATTTACCCTCAGCAAAAACAACGGCGAGACGGCGGGCTGCCAACTTCAATTCGTCGGCGCGAATCCCGCCGCCCGCATAGTCGGCGACCGCCAACTGGCCGGTAAGATCAATTATTTTATCGGCAACGATCCGAACCTGTGGCAGGCGAACGTCCCGACTTTTGCGCAAGTGCGCGTGGAAAATATTTACCCCGGTATCAACGTCGTCTATTACGGCAACCGGCAGAAACTGGAATACGATTTGAACTTGGCCGCCGGAGTGAATCCATCCGTCATCGCATTGCGCTTTGACGGCGCGGAAAAAATTTCCGTAAATTCTCGAGATGAACTGGTCATCACTTTTAATTCCGGCGAAGTTGTCCAACACCCGCCGGTGGCTTACCAGACGGTCAACGGAACGCGGCAGGAAATTGCCGTCAGCTACAAAATTCTGGACGCACACACGGCGACCCTTGCCCTCGGCCATTACGACCACGATGAACCGCTGGTGATTGACCCGGTGCTGAGTTACTCCACTTTCTTTGGCGGCAATTACGGCGACACCGGCTCGGCCATCGCCGTAAATCCCATTGACGGTTCCATTTATGTGGCGGGACAGACTTTTTCCACCAAAAACAGCAATAACATTCCAACTTTGACTTTTTCAACTCCCGGCGCCTATCAGACCAACTACCACGGTGGAAAATATAACGGCGACGCTTTTGTCGCCCGCTTCGACAATTCGGGAACCAACTTGATTTATGCAACCTATCTGGGCGGAAGCCTCGACGATGCCGCGTTTGCCATTGCCGTGGACAACGCAGGCAACGCCTTTATTGCGGGCGCGACTCTCTCAACCGACTTTCCGGTCACAAATTCTTTGCCCGGGGGAAATAAAATTGCCGGCGTAAAAGATCCGAATGTGGGTCATTATCCCGCCGACGCTTTTGTTGCGGAACTGAATCCAAGCGGTTCCAACCTGGTTTATTCGACTTATATCGGAGGCAATAGTTCTGAATACGCCTACGGCATCACCTTGGATGAGGCCGACAATGCTTTCGTCACCGGCTTCACCTACTCCACTAATTTTCCCGTAACAACGAATGCATTTCAAAAGCATCTGATGTGCCCCAATTCTTTTTACATCAACGCCAACGCCTTCGTCACCGAAATCGCAGCGGGCGGCAAAAGCTTGCTTTATTCCAGTTATCTGGGTGGCACGAATTACGATATAGGCCGTGCCATTGCCTACAAAAACGGAAATCTCTTTGTCGCCGGATATACGAGCTCGACCAATTTTCCCGTCACCAATTACATTCCGGCCCTGACCTTGATCGAGACCAATACTTTCACCAACACGGTTAATCAGGTTCTCACGAACGAAGTAGTGGCCATCACCAATTTTTTCAGCGGCCAACATTTGAACGGTTCGACGAACAAATATAATTACGCCTCCGACGCCTTCGTCACCACCGAACGCCTGCTCATCGCCGTGGCGAAGGAGGGGGGTGACGCGGCGAAAGCGCTGGGGTCCGCCGGCGTCAAGCCCGCGGGTCTGGAGTCGGCGGCCAAATCAATGCGAAAAGGCCGCACGGCCGATAGCGCCTCGGCCGAAGAAGGCTACGACGCGCTCAAGCGCTATGCCCGCGACCTCACCGCGGCGGCGCGCGATCAAAAACTGGACCCGGTGATCGGGAGAGACGAGGAGATTCGGCGCACCATTCAGGTCCTCGCCCGGCGGACCAAAAACGATCCCGTTCTTATTGGCGTACCCGTCGTCGGCAAGACGGCGAGCGTCGAGGGCCTGGCCCAGAGGATCGTCAATGGCGACGTGCCTGAAAGTCTGAAGGACAAGCAGCTGCTTGCGCTCGACATGGGCGCGCTG
>PLHK01000140.1 GCA_003139955.1 Limisphaerales bacterium | reverse complement strand
GACTACCTGACCGAGATCAACGTGACCTCGCCGACCGGCATCCGCGCAATCGCCCGGTTTGACGGAGTGCATATCGAAAAATCAATCTGGGACCGCATCGAGGCCAAGGTTCCGACATAAGACAGGGAGAAACCCATGCGCCCAGAAGAATACATCGCCGACAGGCGCCGCCCCTACACCGGCGCCGAGTATATCCAAAGCCTGCGCGACGACCGCGAAGTCTATATCGACGGTGAGCGCGTGGCCGACGTCACGACGCATCCGGCGTTCCGCAATTCTGTGGCTTCGATGGCGCAGCTTTACGATGCGTTGCATGACGAGAAGCACAAGGAAGTGCTCACCGCACCGACCGACACCGGCTCGGGCGGCTACACCCACAAATTCTTCCGCGTGCAGCGGTCGCGCGAAGAACTAATCGCCGCACAGGGCGCGATCGTCGAGTGGTCACGCCTGTCCTATGGCTGGATGGGCCGCACGCCCGACTATAAGGCGGCCTTCACCAACACTTTGGGTGCCAATTCCGAATACTACGGACCCTATGCCGGCAATGCCCGCGCCTGGTACAAGCGCGCCCAGGAAACCGTACCGTTCATGAACCATGCGATCGTCAATCCGCCGCTCGACCGTCACAAGCCGGCGGAACAGAGCAAAGACGTTTTCGTTAGTGTACAGAAAGAAACGGACGGCGGTATCATTGTTTCGGGCGCCAAGGTCGTCGCCACATCCGCCGCGATCACCCACTATAACTTCATGGGCCAGTCCTCGAAAACCGCCACCGAAGACCTCGATATGTCTTTGATGTTCATGGTCCCGATCGACACCCCTGGCCTCAAGCTGTTCTGCCGCACCTCATACGAGCAAGCGGCCCGGCGTAACGGCAGTCCGTTCGACTACCCATTGTCTTCACGCTTCGACGAGAACGATGCGATTTTCGTCCTGGATAAAGTCTTCGTCCCCTGGGAAGAAATTTTCATCTATCGCGATCCCGCCCGCGTTCTCAGTTTCTATCCACGCTCCGGCTTCACCAACGGCTTTCAGTTCCAAGGCTGCACCCGTTTCGCCGTCAAGCTGGATTTCATTGTCGGGCTGCTGGCCAAAGCGCTGCGCTGCACCGGCGGCGATGAGGCGCGCGGGCAGTTGCGCGACTTCGCGTTTCTTTTGTTCAACGATTTCGTCGAGAATGTTCACCTGTTTAATTGCCGCAAAAATTCACAAAAAGCGCAAAAGAAAAACGTTTTGTGCCTTTTGCGCTTTTTTGCGGCTATTCCTCTTCATCCTTCACGCCCTGCATCCGCTTGAGCGGGCAGCCGGCGCGTAGCCAGGCGTTCACGAACGGGTCGAGCGCGCCGTCCATCACGGCTTGCACGTCGCTGGATTGCGCGCCGGTGCGCAAATCTTTCACCATGCGATACGGCTGGAAAACGTAGCTGCGAATCTGGTTGCCCCACGAGATGCTGCCTTTGTCGCCGTAAAAACGTTCCATCTCGCTCTTGGCCTCGTCCAGTTTCAGCGCGTAAAGTTTTGAGATCAACATCTGCAATGCCGTCGCCTCGTTTTGCACCTGGCTGCGTTGCGCCTGCGACGCGGCGACGAGACCGGTGGGAATGTGCGTCAGGCGCACGGCGGTTTCAACTTTGTTCACGTTCTGTCCGCCCTTGCCGCCAGAACGATAGGTGTCGCGCCGGATTTCGGTTTTCGGAATCACGATGTCTGTCTCGACGAGGTCGCTCAATTCCGCCACGGTGTCCACGCTGGAAAAACTCGTGTGGCGGCGCTTGTTGGAATCGAACGGCGAGATTCGCACGAGCCGGTGAACGCCACGTTCGGCTTTGCAAAAACCGTAGGCGTTTTCGCCCTCGACGCGGAAGGTGACGGTCTTCAATCCGGCGGTGTCGCCTTGCAGCGCGTCGGTGACTTCCCATTTCCAGCCGCGCAAATCAAACCAGCGGCTATACATCCGTGAAAGCATTTCCGCCCAATCCTGCGACTCCGTGCCGCCCGCGCCGGAGTTGATGGTGAAGATGCAATTGCACTTGTCGTGCGGGCCGCTCAAAAAAGTTTTCAGCTCGAACGTGTCAAGGTCCGCAAATAGTTTTTTGACGTCCGCCTCCATTTCTTTTTCGAGCTTCAACTGCATTGCTTCCGGCTCGGCCTGCGCGAGTTCGAGCATGACCTGCAAATCCTCGACCTGCTTGCCGAAGCGCGCGAGCGGTTCGAGTTTGCCGCGAATGTCGTTCGTCTCGTTGATGACTTTTTGCGCGGCTTCCTGATTGTTCCAAAAAGTTTCGCCGGTCATCAGCGATTCAAGTTCGGCGAGTCGTTGGTTCAATTTGGCGACGTCAAAGAAACCTCCGCAGGTGTGAAACCTTGTCGGCGGCGGTGGCAATCTGCGGGCGAACGATGTCGAACATCGGGGCAGAGTAGATAATTCATTAGTGGGAATCCAGAACGGTTTTGGCCACAGAGGCACAGAGAACACAGAGGAAAAATTCTTCAGCTCTGTGCCTCTGTGGCTAAAGTTCATCCTGACGCTCGGCGTAGAAAAGTTGGTAAGCGCGGTCGTAGTCAGCTTCCGGGACGAAGACTTGCGCGGGGCGGTTTAAGTCACCGTCGTCGGGCGCGACTGGATCAACAAAATTCTGCGTGGCGGCGATGCCGTGTTTTTCCAGCATCACGACGAGCATCTCCGCGTTGACGACCGGGCCGGTGTAAAACAGTTTCACGCGGGAAAAATAAACCACAGATGGACACGGATAAACACAGATTACGGAATCGCGAGGCGGTTGGTAGTGAGGCCGGATTGGTCGAGCAACTTGGGCAGATCGATATTATTCACCGACTGAACACTGCCGTCGGCGAGGCCGATGTTGCCGCCAAATTTGTGGCGCGCGGCCGACCAGGCGATTGGCATATTGCTGGAAATTTCCAGCAGGCCAGATTTTACCGGAACACCGCCAATTTCAAAATTATCATCACCGGCGAGAAATGCCTGCGTATGGTTTGTATCTGCATTCAGGCCGACGAAATAGCTAATATTTTGATTGTTGAAACCGGATGAAAAATTCGTGGCCGCAAAGCTGCCCATGTCCGCCGGGCAGTGCAAAATTTTTGGTGTGTACAACAGATTGGACATGACGAAAAAGTTTATCCAGGCGTTCCGGCCATCAGCTAACCCCATCGTGCCGCCATTGGTCACGGAAATATCCATCGGATATTTTCCGCCGCGGTCGCCGGCCCAAAAACAGTAAACGAGGCCGATTTGTCTGAGGTTATTGACGCAGAATATTCGCTTAGCTTTGACAGAACCGCTCCCTGCGGGCAAAAGCATCGCGGCAAGAATTGCCAGCAAGAAAATCACGATCAATAATTCTACCAGCGTGAAAGCCCGATTTCTTTGATGTGAGTGGCTTGGTTTCATGGAATGGCGAGGCGGTTGGTGACGAGGCCAGTTTGCTGAACAAGATTGGAGAGGCTAGAAATTGTGACTGATTGAACCGAACCGTCAGCCAACAAAATGTTGCCGGAAAATTTGTGGCGCGCGGTAGACCAAGCAATGGGTGTGTTAGATGAAAATTCAAGCAAACCGGATTTTACAGCCACGCCGTTGATCTCAAAATTGTCGTCGCCAGAAAGGATGGCTTGCGGATTGTCTGCGCTGGCATCCAAGCCGACAAAGTAACTTACGTTTTGATTGTTTAACCCGTTCCACGAATTTGTGGCCGCAAAACCATTCGTGTCTGCCGGACAGTGCAAAAACTTCGGTGTGCTCAATTGATTAGCCATTGGTAAATAATTTAGAAACGCAAGGTTTTGGAATGTGCTTCCATTTTTGAAAAGCTCCATTGTGCCGCCATTCGTCACCGATACATTCATTGGGAATTTATCGCCGTTGTCGCCTTCCCAAATCCGGTAAGAAAGACCGATTTGTCTTAGGTTGTTAGCGCAGGAAATATGATTCCCGCGATTGGGGCTTGAGAGGACAGGCAAAAACATTGCTGCCAAAAGCACCAGCACAAAAATAACTACGGCCACTTCCACCAACGTGAACGCCTGGCTTCTTCGATTAGAGCAGTTTGGTTTCATGCAGTTTGATTAAGCACAACATATGCCGCTTCATTTTCCAAAGAAACGCGCAGTTCCGCGTCCGCGTCCGCGTGTGTTTCACGCATTTTGCGTGGGTTTGACGCGCGGCGTTTGAGCTTGACGGACGTTGCGGGAATCGCTAATTTCCATTCACAAAGCGGTTTAATTGCTGGCTGCCCAGCGTGCGAAAGTCGGAGACAAAGGTCTTTCCGACTTTTTTGTTCGCTGGATGTCGCCGTGATGACTGCCGTTAATCAGTTATGAATGCCGATTTTATTGCCGGATTAGAATTTTGGGAGCGCGAAAAAGGCGTCAGCCGTGAAGTCCTTATGGCTGCCGTCGAGGAGGCGTTGTTGCAGGCGGCCAAAAAGGCGGTCGGCCCCGCGCGCGAGCTGCGCGTGGAGATGAATTCCAAGAACGGCGACATCAAGGCGTTCGCCAAACTCATCGTCGCGGACAAAGTCATTTCGCAGCACGACCAAATTTCCGTTTTCGACGCGCGCCGGCTCAAGGCGGACGCGAAGGTCGGCGATGAAATTGAAAAGGAAGTCACGCCGCAGGGTTTTGGCCGCATCGCGGCGCAATACGCCAAGCAGGCGCTGATGCAAAAAGTCCGGCAGGCGGAAAAAGCCATGCTGCTCACGGAATATAAAGATCGCGTCGGCGACATCGTCAGCGGCACGGTGCGGCGTTTCGACCGCTCGGACGTGATTTTGGATCTCGGCAAATACGAGGCCATCATGCCGAACAAGGAGCGCGTGCCGACGGAAGAATACCAAGTTGGCGAACGCATCCGCTGCCTCATCAAGGCCGTGCAGGAAGGCGAACGCGGACCGGAAATCATTTTGACCCGCGCCGACACGAAGTTCATTGTGAAGCTATTTCAACTGGAAGTTTCCGAAATCAACGACGGCACGATTGAGATCAAAGGCATTGCGCGCGAACCCGGTTTCCGCACGAAGATGGCGGTTTACTCGCGCGACAGCAAAGTTGATCCGGTCGGCGCGTGCGTCGGTCTGCGCGGCCAGCGTGTAAAAAATATTGTCCGTGAGTTGAACAACGAGAAAGTGGACGTGATTCCGTGGTCGTCCGACATCAAGGCGTTCGTCACGAAAGCACTTGAACCGGCGAAGATCCGCAGCATTGAATTGGATGAACAGCGCAAACGCGTTCACGTTCTCGTCGCGGAAGATCAACTTTCACTCGCCATCGGCAAGCGCGGCCAGAACGCGCGGTTGACGGCGCGGCTGACCGGTTGGGAAGTGGACATTGACCCGGAAGTCGTTGTCCACAAAGGTTTTGATGAAAAGGTCGCGGAAGCCGTCGAGCAGATCGCGGCGATTCCGGGAATTTCCCGCGAACAGGCTGATGCGCTCGTCCACGCGGGCGTGACGCGGCTCGAAGATTTATTGCAGGCGGAACCCGGCGACATCGCAGACATCCCACTGGTCGGCGAAAATGCAGCGGCGATTTTGGAAGCTGCGCGTGCCGAGGCGGGCCGCCGCCAGTTGACCGTCGGCGGTGAGCCGGCCAATCATTGATTTTATGGTGCCGACCGGAACAAAGTTTATTTTTGCGATTTAAGCCATGAAGGCGAATTGCACATTTCGGTTGGCAGCGGTAAAAAATATTTATGCCCGTTCGTATCTACGACATTGCGAAGAAACTTGGCCTCGAGAACAAAGACATTCTCACGAAGGCCAAGGAAATGGGTATTACTGCCGCCAAGGTTCCTTCTAGCTCGCTCGATAAAATCAGCGCGGAATGGCTTGAGGAAGAAATCATCAAGACCAACCCGGCGGTTGCCGCGCGGTTCGCGCCCAAGCCGGTCGAAGCCCCTAAGCCCGTAGTCGAAGAAAAAATCGTCATCATCCACGCGCCCGAACCGCTGCCGGAACCCGCCGTGGAAATCCAGCCGGAACCGGAACCCGTCATTGAAGAAAAAATTATTGCCGAAGCCGCGCCCGCGTCGGCCGGTGAAATTTCCCAGCCCGCTCCCATCGCCGTTCCGCCGCCTGCGCCGAAGCCGATTATTCCAGTTACACCGCCGCGTCCGCAGATGGGGGAGAAAGTTGGTTTTATTCAATTGTCTCCGCGTCCCGGTTCCGCACGTCCGGGTGAACGCGGCGGCGAGCGGGGTGGTCAGCCGCCCCGTCCGCAATCAGGTGGTCGTCCCGGCCAACCGCCGCAACGCGGTGACGGACGCGGACAATTTCCGCAGCGCGGCCGCGATGGGCGTCCGCTGCCAAGCGTGCCGCCGCCGCGTCCGGCCGCGCCGCAAGCGCCAAAATTAAATCTGCCGTCCGACGCGCAGATCATCACCATCAAACCGCCGATTGTTGTCCGCGCATTGGCCGAGGCGTTGAAGCAAAAGCCTTTCGCCATCATCGCCGAACTGATGAAGTTGAAGGTCATGGCGACCGTCAACCAGTCCATTGACGAAAAAATTGCGGCGCAGGTTTGCGCGCATTACGGCTACAAATTTGAAGCGGAAAAACGCGCCAAGGGCGAAGGCGTCGTTCACACGACCGAGAAAAAAGTCGAACTGGACATTGACGACAAGCCGGAAGATTTGAAACCACGCGCGCCGGTCGTGACCATCATGGGCCACGTTGACCACGGCAAAACTTCACTGCTCGACGTGATTCGCAAGGCGAATGTCGTCGCGGGCGAAGCGGGCGGCATCACACAACATATCGGCGCTTACACGATTGCCGTGCCGCATCCGGAACGCAAAAGCGATCTCGCGCAAATCACTTTTCTCGACACGCCTGGCCACGCGGCGTTCAGCTCCATGCGCGCGCGTGGCGCGGATGTCACGGACATTGTTGTGCTCGTCGTCGCGGCGAACGACGGTGTCATGCCGCAAACGCTCGAAGCGCTCGCACACGCGAAGGCGGCGAAAGTTCCCATTCTTGTCGCGGTCAATAAAATTGATCATCCGAATGCGAACGCGCTGCGCGTCCGCCAGCAGTTGCAGGAAAAAGGATTGGTTCCTGATGATTGGGGTGGCGACACAATTTTCGTCGAATGTTCCGCCGTGACGAAAGTTGGTGTGGACAAACTCTTGGAAATGATTTTGCTCCAAGCCGACTTGCTGGAGTTGAAGGCGAATCCAAATCGCAACGCGAAAGGAAATGTTATTGAATCCGGCGTTTCGCCCGGCGGTCCGACCGCGACGGTGCTCGTGCGCAAAGGCACGTTGCATTTGGGCGATGTAATTATTTGCGGAGAATTTTACGGCAAAGTGCGCGCGCTCATCAACGAGGAAGGCCAGCGCTTAAAAGAAGCCGGGCCATCCGTCGCCGTGAGCGTGCTCGGTTTGAACGGCGTGCCGGAAGCGGGCTGGGAATTCAGTTCCGTGGACGACGAAAAAGCCGCGCGCGTTCTCGCGGAACAGCGCGCGATGACAGCAAAAAGTGAGGAGCTGGAAAATCGCTCGAAGGTCACACTGGAAAATCTGTTTGCCTCGCTCGAGGCGGCGGCGAGCAAAGTGTTGCGCGTGGTCGTCAAGGCGGACACGCAAGGTTCTGTCGAGGCGATTGTCGAGGCGCTTCACAAAATTGAATCCGACAAGGTCACGCTCGAAGTGTTGCACAGCGCGGTCGGCACGGTCACGGAAAACGACGTGGCGCTCGCGTCTGCATCCAAGGCCGTCATCCTCGGTTTCCACACGCGGCTCGACAGCACCGCCGCCGAAAAAGCGAAACACGCCGGCGTGCAGGTCAAACTTTACGCGATCATTTATGAATTGATTGACCAGGTGAAAGATTCGATGGCCGGTCTGCTCGATCCCGATCTCAAGGACACCGTCGTCGGCTCGGCGGAAGTACGGCAGATTTTTGAATTGTCCAAGGGCATTCCCGTCGCCGGCTGTATGGTCATGAGCGGTCGCATCGTGCGCGGCAAGGTCCGCGTGCGCCGCAAAAAAGATGTCATTTACGAAGGCGTCACGCAGTCGCTGCGCCGGTTTCAGGACGAGGCTAACGAGGTGCGTGCCGGCATGGAATGCGGCATACGCATCGAAGGCTTCGGCGAATTTCAGGTCGGCGACGCCATCGAATGTTACGCGGTCGAAAAAATCGCGGCGAAATTGTGACGCGCCGCGTGACTAACGTTTAATTGCCATGCCCAATCTCCGACACGAACGCGTGCGTGAACTGTTGCGGCGCGCGATTGGTGAGGCCATCCGCCGCGAATTTCACGTCAACGACGTCGGCCTCATCACCGTCAACGACATCGAGATGGGCGGCGATCTGAAATCCGCCGTCGTTTTCATCACCATTCTCGGCAACGCCGACCAGCAAAAACGCGGACTGCAAGTGCTGGAACAAAACCGCATCCGCATTCAAGGATTGGTGGCTAAGTCGGTCGTGCTGAAATTTACGCCGACGCTGAAATTCATCGTGGACGACTCCATCGTGCGTGGCAACCGCGTGCTGCAAATTCTCGATGAACTGGAAAAAACTTCGCCCGTGGACAGCGGCCCGACCGAAGAACCTTTGTGAAAAGTTATCCAAAAATCATTGATCGCATTCTTGAGGTCATCCGCGAAAATAAAACTTTTTGCATCGTCGGCCATATGCGGCCGGACGGCGATTGCATCGGCTCGCAGCTCGGCCTTGCGCTCGCGCTGCGCAACGAAGGTAAACGCGTCACGGTCTGGAATCAGGATGCCATTCCGCTGAAATATAAATTTCTCGTCGGCGACGACCTGATTGAAAAACCGAAACGCGGTGAAAAATTCGACTGCGTCATCGCCACCGACTGCGCGAGCTACGAGCGGCTGGGCACGGTCGGCGATCACATAAAAAATCGCAAAGTCCTCATCAACATTGATCATCACGCGACCAACCCGCGTTACGGCGATGTGAACTGGGTTTCACCGCGCGAGCCGAGCTGCGGCGAATTGATTTACCGTCTGCTCAAAGTCGCGCGCTGGCCGATCACCAAGCCGATCGCTGATTTGCTCTTCGCTGCTATCTCGACGGACACCGGTTCGTTTCAGTATCCGAACACACGACCCGGCACGTTTCACGCCGGCGCGGAACTCGTTACGCGCGGCGCGAACCTCGCAAAAATTTGCGACGAAGTTTATCAGTCGTATCCGCTTTCGCGCGCAAAATTGCTCAAGCACGTTTACAGCAAATTTCGGCTGACGGCGGATGACCGCATCGCGTGGCTCTGGCTGAAGAAAAAAGATTTCACCCGCACCGGCGCGGAGAGCGACGACACGGAAGGTTTGATTGATCACTTGCGCGCGATTGAACCCGTCATCGTCGCCTGCGTGTTCGAGGAATTGGAACCCGAACTCACGCGCATCAGCCTGCGCTCAAAAAGCGACCGCGTGAACGTCAGCGAAATCTGCGGGCAATTCGGCGGCGGCGGCCATCCGGCGGCGGCGGGTGCGCGCATTCCCGGCAATCCGCTTTCCGTGCAGCGCAAAGTCATCGCTGCTGTCAAACGCGCGTTGAAAGCCGCGAAGTAATTTCCATTTTTCATGCAAGATTTTTCCGCACTCGACGGCGCGATTCTCGTTGATAAGCCCGCTGGGCCGACGTCGCACGATGTCGTGGATGCGATTCGCCGCAAATTTGGCATCAAGAAAGTCGGCCATTGCGGCACGTTGGATCCCAATGCGACCGGACTTTTGATTATCGTTCTTGGTCGCGGCACAAAATTGTCCGAGCGATTGATGGGCGACGACAAAGTTTATGAAGGCACGATCAAATTTGGTGAGACAACGGACAGCTACGATCGCGATGGCGAAATTCTGGAGACAAAACCTGTTCCAACTTTGACGCTCGAACAATTAAACGAGGAAGCGGCGAAATTTATCGGCGACCAGATGCAGATGCCGCCGATGGTTTCCGCCATCAAAAAAAATGGCGTGCCGCTTTACAAGCTCGCGCGCAAAGGTATCGAAGTCGAACGCGAGGCGCGCTTGGTTCACATTTACAATTTTCGTTTCACCAGTTACGCCGCGCCGCTCGGACAATTTCGCGTCGCGTGCACGAAGGGCACATACATCCGCAGCATCACGCACGACCTTGGCCAGAAACTCGGCTGCGGCGCGCATCTCATCACCTTGCGCCGGAGTGCGTCGGGGAAATTTGACGTGGCGGACGCGCTACCGCTCGATACGATTTTGAAACTGTCAACGGCGGAACTGGAAAAACGCGTTCTGCCTTTTCTAAAACTCGCTGCGAATGCCTGACGCATGAAAGTCATCCGCGCCGCAAATGAACTGGGCAATGGCCAGCACAAAACCTGTATGGCTATTGGCGTTTTCGATGGCGTGCATCTTGGCCATCAACAGGTAATCCGGCAAACGGTGGCGGATGCGCGCAGCCATAATGCGGTCGCGCTGGTCGTCACGTTTGACAAACATCCGAACGCCGTTGTCGCGCCGGACAAAACGCCACCGCAAATTTTTCCCCGCTCGCAAAAGTTGCGGGTGATTGAATCGCTCGGCGCGGACGCGCTGCTGGAAATTCCATTCGACAAAAATTTCAGCGCGAAGTCCGGCGAAATTTTCATCCGCGAACTGGCGCATGACTTGGGAAAAATCCACAGCGTTTGCGTCGGCGCGGATTTTGTCTTTGGCCATATGCGGAGCGGCAATGTGGAGTTGCTGAAAAAGCTGGGCGCGGAATTATCTTTTCATGTCCACGGTCTCGCGGCGGTGGCGCTGGATGGGCAAGTGGTGAGCAGCACGCGGATTCGCAAGGCGATTCGTGCGGGAAATTTTGACGCGGCGAGCCAGATGCTTGGTCGTCCGTTTGCGATTTGCGGCAAAATAATTGAAGGCGATAAAATCGGCCGGCAATTTGGTTTTCCGACGGCAAATCTGGATGCGACAAATTTAATTTTGCCGCCGAACGGCGTTTATGCGGCGAGCGTAAAATTAAAGGGACAATTTTATCGCGTCGCGTTGAACATCGGAACGCGCCCGACGGTGGCGTCGGTGTCGCCGCAGTTGCGCGTGGAGGCGCACTTGCTGGATTTCAGCGGCGACCTTTACGGCGCGGAGTTGGAGCTGGAATTGCGCGTGAAATTGCGGGACGAGCGGAAATTTTCTTCACCGGCGGAGTTGCAGGAACAAATTGGTCGCGATGTGGCGGCGGTGCGGGCGGCAGTTTGATTTTTGCGCCGAAAATCAAGTTTTAGACCGGCGGCGCGCGTTTTTATCGGCAGATAGGGCAAAGATTATCCTTGTAATTTCCAATAAAACGGCTAGTATTGACGCGCGTCAGTCTTCTGGTGTTCGCAGTTCCAGCTTCACGGCCATGAACGCGGGTGTTTCGTCAGAAGCCGTATTTTTTACGGTCGGTCGTCGAAATTTTTCTGAACCGGCGCGCTATTTGTTGGTCTAATTATTTATGTCGAAACGCAAAGTCACGGTGTCCAAATCCGCCCGCGCCAGTTCGCCCAAAGCGCCAAAAGTCAAAACTCCGCCCGCGCGGCGGAGATTTGTCATTTCCAACAAGGCGATAAAACCGGAAGCCGCCAAGGCGGCACCGGTTGCCGTCAGCAAAACGCCTGTTAAAGCACCCGCGAACGGCCAGCCACCTCCGCCCGTGCCAGTCGCAACGCTGACCTCGGTGGATTTGGGCGAGACGGTAAAAACTTTGCTGCACTTGTCGCAGGAGCACGGCTATATCACTTACGACGACATCAATGACATTTTGCCGGACAATTTAAGTCCGGAAGACCTCGACACGCTGCTGACCAAGCTCCGCAGCCTCGACGTGGAAATCGTCATGGATCAGGCTGAAGCCGAACGCGCCGAACGGACCAAAGGTCCTGAACAGGCGCAGCCGGAAGAAGCCGAGGATGACTCGCGGCTGGAGATTCTGGACGACCCGGTGCGGATGTATATGAACCAGATGGGCAAGGTGCCGTTGCTCACGCGCGAACAGGAAGTGGAGATCTGCAAAAAAATCGAGGACGCGGAAGTGGAGATGAAGCGCATCGTCTACAACCTCGGCTTTACGGCGAAGGAACACATCGCCATCGCGGAAAAGATTTTGTCCGACCCGCCGAAGGAGCGTTTTGACCGCGTGATTGTTGACAAAAAAATCGCCAACCGCGAAGGTCATTTGAAAGATTTGCGCAAGCTCATCAAAAAGATCCACGCGATGGATGCGAACGTGGACGCGAAGTATCTGGCATGGCAGAAAGCGCAGCAAAAGGGCCGCAAGGAAAAATTGGAGAAGGATCTCAAGAAATTGAGCGCCAAACTGCAGGACACCTTTGTCAAATTTTTCTACAAGCAGAAAGTAGTCGAGGAAATGATTGTCGTTGCCGGCAACATCCACGAAAAATTCCAGGCGGGTATTCGGAATCTGGCGGAACTGGAGCCCCAGCGCAACACGGCGGAAAAACGCGCCGCCGTCGAGGCTGAGCAGCAGAAAATCACCACGCTGGAACAGTTCGTGCGCCTGCCACGTGAGGAATTTTTCAAGGCGTTCAAAGCGTTGAAAGCGGCGGCGGATCGCGGCCTCAAGGCCAAAACGCACATGGCCGAGGCCAATTTGCGCCTCGTCGTTTCCGTCGCCAAAAAATACACGAATCGTGGCCAATCGTTTCTGGATTTGATTCAGGAAGGCAACATCGGTTTGATGAAAGGCGTCGAAAAATTTGAGTATCGCCGCGGCTATAAATTTTCCACCTACGCCATCTGGTGGATTCGCCAAGCCATCACGCGCTCGATTGCCGATCAGGCGCGCACCATCCGTATTCCGGTGCACATGATTGAAATCATGAACAAGCTCTGGCGCGCGCAGAAACAGCTTACGCAGGAGCTTGGTCGCGAACCCACGCCGGAAGAACTGGCTGACGAAATGCACATGCCGGTCGCGCGTATCCACGCGCTTTTGAAAATGGCGCAACAGCCCGTTTCGCTGCACGCACCGGTGGGCGACGACGGCGATGTGAGCGTCGGCGATTTCATCGAGGATAAATCGGCGGAAAATCCGTCGGACGTGACGAGCTACAGTTTGCTCCGCGAAAAATTAAGCGACGTGCTGACGACCTTGACCGAACGCGAACGGAAAATTTTGGAAATGCGTTTCGGCCTCGCGGACGGCTACGAACGCACGCTCGAAGAAATCGGCAAGATGTATAACGTGACGCGCGAACGCATCCGCCAGATTGAGGCAAAGGCCTTGCGCAAGTTGCGCCATCCGACGCGCGTGCGCCATCTACAAGGTTTCCTCGAAGGCGCGGAAGTGGCGGCGTAAAAAATCTAAATTCAAAAACCGTCCGCGATTTTCGTCGCGGGCGGTTTTGTTTTTCAGACTTGGATCGGCAGGATGAGCATCGCGCGGCCATGCTGATAAAGCCGGCGTTGAAGTTCAAACACGGTATGGTTGTGCAGCCAGCGTGTGATCGTGCTTTCGTCCTTGAAGACGAGCTGGCCGGCGAAAAATTGCGCCTGCGGAAATTTGTCGGCGATGACATCGCACAGCTTCGCCGCCTCGTCCACGATGTCCGTGCCGAGCGCGATGTGCGCCTCGGTGTAAAAACCGCGCTTGCCCATGTAGGTGACGTAGCGTTCGACCTCGGCGCGCGAATGTTCGCGCAAATTTTCCACCTCGGACGCGCCCTTGAAGTTGCCGGCGTCGAGCACGCCGACCTGCACGAAGACAAAATTCTGATAAACTTTTGGGAACATCCGCACGACGGCGAGCAACGTATGCAGGCCGAGGCCGTTGAAGCCGTTGACGAGAAACACGGCGGTGCGCGCGTTCAGATCGCACGGCGGCGGCGTTTTTTCCACGACAATGGCGTCGTCGGCCAGCGCGGCGGCGACGAGTTCATTGAGCCGGTGCAATTTTTTCTGCGTGTTGCGGTAATGGCTTTTGACCCAGAACGCGAGGCCGATCAGCACGCTGGTGACGAGCAGCGTCGCCCAGCCGCCTTCAAAGAATTTCACGATGCAAAGTGAAATCAAAATGCCGCCGGTGAGCATCAGGCCGAAGCCGTTGACGAGAATTTTTCGCTTCCAGAGCGGTTCGGTTCTGCGCTCGCTCCACCAGTGCCGCACCATGCCGAGCTGCGAAAGACTGAAGGTGATGAAGACGTTGATGCTGTAAAGCACGACGAGCAGATCCACCGACGCGGTGGTGAACAGCACGACGAGCAGCGCGGCAAAACCCATCAGCAGCACGCCGTTTTGCGTGACAAGCCGGTCGCTCAACGTGGCGAAGCGCGTCGGCATCCAGCGGTCCACGGCCATGTTCGCCAGCACGCGCGGCCCGCCAAAAAATCCCGTCTGCGCGGCAATGAACAGCAGCGCGGCGGACGACGCCATCGCCGCGATGACGAATCCGCGCGAGAGCAGTGGTGGCCACGCGGCGGTGATTTTTTCAAACAGCACGGCGTTGAGCGTTTTGCCGTCAACGTGACTGACGTGATAGAGCAGATAAGCCAGCAGCAGTCCGCCGACGACGAACGATAGCGACGCGCCCATGTAAACCATCGTGCGTTTGCCGGTCTGCACGCGTGGTTCGCGCAATGCGTTCAGGCCATTGCTCACGGCCTCGATGCCGGTGTAAGTTCCCGCGCCGAGGCTGTAGGCGCGCAGCACGAGGGCGACGAGCCCGAACATTCCGATTTCCGTGTAGCCGGATTTCAAATCGCCCGTGACACCGTGCGTAATTTCCGGCAAGTCGCCAAAGTGCGCCGTGACCGCCCAGATGATCGCGAAGCTGTAACTCAAGACAAAGACGAAAAAAACCGGCACCCACAGCACGACGGATTCTTTCACGCCGCGCAGGTTCAGCAGCGTGAGAAACACGACGATGACGAGGGAGAATTTTAATTTCCACGCCTGCCATTCCACCGGCAGCATGCTGAACAGCGCGTCCGTGCCGCTGGCGACGCTGATGGCGATGGTCAAAATATAATCACCGATGAGTGCGCAGCCGGAAATCACGCCGAGCGTCGGTGAAAGCAGTTTGCTCGCGACGAGATAACCGCCGCCGCCGCTGGGAAACAATTCGATGATCTGCGAATAACTCAAACAGATGACCACGATGGTCAGCATGGAGGCCGCCGCAACGAACAGGCTCAAGTGCGTGTAGCTTTTGAGCGCGAGGAACGCCGCTTCCGGGCCGTAACAGGAGGACGACAAGCCGTCCGCGCCCAGCCCGACCCACGCGAGCAGCGCCACCAGCGACATGTTGTCGAAAATCCGATGGTCGGAAAGATTGCGCGCCCGGCCGATCACCACGTTTTTCGCCAAACGAAACACCTTCATAGACAACTTTACTTTCTGCGTTTTATCTTGGGTGAACGTGGAGGCCGCGACTTGCGGTTCCAGAGGATCGCCTTTCCAATTGCCGACGAGGTTAGCTGGCGGGCTGGGCCTTGAAAATGGCCTTGAAACCGGTTGCCCGGCTTCGTTCGCCCCGTCCGGATTTTCACCCGGAATTTGGTTCCCCCGCAGCCGGCTTCAAGAAGGACGCCGGATTTAGGCTGCAACGGCATGAGTAAAACACAGCCTCCCCATTTTGTCAAACCGGCCATAAAGGCGCAGAAAACCGTTGCCAAAAGCGCCTGCGCCGCGTCTCATTTCGCCACGGCCATGCGTCGCCACCTTTCCATTGTCGCCATAATTTTGTTTCTGCCGTCCGCCCGGCTTTTCGCGGCGGACGAAAAAATTTCCGCGCCGCCGGTCGCACGGGAATTCCGCGCCGCGTGGATTGCGACCGTCGCGAACATTGACTGGCCGTCCAAACCCGGCCTGCCGGTCGCGCAGCAAAAGGCAGAGTTGATTTCGTTGCTCGACCGCGCGGTGCAGCTTCATTTGAACGCCGTTTTTTTCCAGGTGCGCCCCGTGGCGGACGCGGTTTACGCCTCGCCGCTCGAACCGTGGACGGAATACCTCACCGGCATCCAGGGAAAAATGCCGCAGCCGTTTTATGATCCGCTCACGTTGGCCGTCGCCGAGGCGCACGCGCGCGGGCTGGAAATCCACGCATGGTTCAATCCCTTCCGCGCCGCGCATCCCGAATCCAAATCTCCGCCCGCGCTCAACCACGTCACCCGTACGCATCCGGAAATCATCCGCCATTACGCCCGGCAAACCTGGCTCGATCCCGGCGAACCCGAAGCGCAGACCCGCGCGCTCAACGCCGTGCTCGACGTGGTGAAACGCTATGACATGGATGGCGTGGTGTTCGACGATTATTTTTACCCGTATCCCGAAAAAAACTGGGCTGGCAATGTTATGGATTTCCCCGACGACGCGAGCTGGGAAAAATACGGATTGAAAACCGGCCTGTCTCGTGACGACTGGCGGCGCGCGAACGTGAACCAGTTCATCCAAAAAGTTTCGCAGTCCATCAAGGCGGAAAAACCGTGGGTGAAATTCGGCGTCAGCCCGTTTGGCATCTGGCGGCCCGGTGTGCCGGCGGGAATCAGCCCAAAGGCGCTCGACGCCTACGGCAAACTTTACGCCGATGCGCCTCTGTGGTTGCGCAACGGCTGGGTCGATTATCTCGCGCCGCAACTTTACTGGCCCATCGCGCAGCGCGAAGAAAGTTTTCCGGCGCTGTTGCAATGGTGGCGCGCGCAAAATTACCGTGGCCGCGCCGTCTTTGCCGGACTGAACGACGCGGCCGTGGGGAAAACTTTTTCGACGGACGAAATCGCGCGGCAAATCCAAGCCGTTCGCAAGCAGACGAGCAACGGCGGCGAAATCCATTATCACCTGCGCAGCGTCACAGACAATCCCGCGCTCACCACTGCCGTGCGTGCGCAATACGCGCAACCCGCGCTCGTGCCCGCGATGCCGTGGATCGCCGCCACGCCGCCGCTGAAACCAAAACTCACCGTGGACACCGGCATTGATTCCGCGCACGCCCGCTGGGAAAATTCCGGCGGCGAAATGCCGCGCAACTGGCTGTTCCAATCGCGCGTGAACGGCGACTGGACGACGCAAATTTTCCCCGGCGGCCAGACGGATTATTATTTCGACAATGCCAAGCCCGACGCCATTTCCCTCCGCGCCGTGGATCGTCTGGGAAATTTGAGCGGACCGGCCATCTGGACGCCGAGAAAATTTTCGGCGGCGGACACCACGAAAGGCGCGGAGAAAATGAAGAATTAAATTTGGTTTTGGAAGGGCTGTAAGCCGAATTCTGTCTGCGCCCTTGCGAGCGGAGAGAATCATTTGTCTCAGCGACCGATACCCGAAACCTGTCCGCTTTCGCGGACGCGGAGCGGGCCGCTCCTCGGTTTCCAATTTGGCCTTGCACCCGATGGGGTTTTCCGTGCCGTGTCGCTTGCGCTTCACGCGGTGCGCTTTTACCGCACCTTTTCACCCTTACCGTCGGACTTGCGCCCAGCGGCGGTCTAATTTTCTGTGGCACTGTCCGTCGAAAAGTCTTTCAACTTTCCGCCTGCGTGTATCCCAATCGAACAGACTTGGGTTACGCAGCATCGCGCCCGATGGAGTTCGGACTTTCCTCTACCGGCGAACCAGCAGCGATTCTCCGCCCTTCCAAAACCAATTGTAGAATAAACGCAGAGGCCGGATTTCTCAAGCGGCGAAACTTCGGAACGAATGCGGGCGGCGAAGTCCCGCATGGCCATGTTTAATTAATGTAGATGCCAGCGGACGTGCAACAGCTTCCTTATCTTCTGTAGCGTGAGAAATAAATAGTTTCATGAATTTTGAAAACTATTCAGGCTATTGGGGAGATATTGTTTTGACAACATTGCAGATTCCGGCTGACCGTTTCACCGGGCCCCCGGCACAGGCTTCGTAAGTGATGTCTTGAAGGTCGCTTAATCCGCCGCCGTCAAAATCATGTCGCGGGTGAAATACAAAATCCGGCCGCAGTTCGGGCAGGTCACGAGTTCAGCCTGCGCGCGGCAGTTGGTCACGATTTGCGTCGGCAGTTTCATGTGGCAGCCGCCGCAGGCGCTGTGCTCCACGGTCACGACCACGTTTTCGCCCTTGCTCTTGAACAGCCGTTCGTAACGGCTGCGCGTGGAGTCGTCCACGGCGGACGCCAATTGCGCGCGGCTGCCGGTCAGCTCGGCAAATTCCTTCTTCAAATTTTCCTCGCGCTGATTTAATTGGCCAATCTGCTCGTCCACGAGTTTTTTCGCGGCGGCGGCTTCGGCGGTCGCGGCGACAACATTTTTCTGCGCGACTTCGGCCTGTTCCATCAAAACAATTTCCGCGTCTTCGATTTTGAAAATGACTTCCTTCGCCATCTCAATTTCGTGGGTGAGCGCCTTGTATTCCTCGTTCTTGCGCGTCTGCAATTGCTGGTTCAGATATTTTTCGATCTGGGATTTTTTGCCCTCGATTTCGAGGTCGCGCTGTTTGCGTTCGGATTCGATTTGTTTGACGCGCAACTTCGCGGCGTCGAGCGCTGTTTGCGTGCTGGCGGCCTTGGCCTTGAGCGATTCGCGTTCGGGGCCGATGTGGGCGAGTTCCTGGGTGACGCGGGAGATTTTCCGGTCGCGATCCTGTAAGACGAGGAGTTTCTCGATGATTTCCTGCATGTGTGCCCAAGGCTAACTGCCCAAACAACTCAAGTCAATCCGCGCTGCATTTGGGCAGTGGTATAGTTTCGATTCTCGACTCATTTCGAGTCTGAATCTGCGTGACTCTGTGAATCTTTGGAGGATGCATCATGCAGACGCCATCGCCAAAATATAAAACCATAAATTATCCCCAATGCGACATTAAGTATCGAAGTCCAGTGATAAGGAGGCGTTAAACCAAAACCAATAAGAATCAATCCGAGTCCTGAATGAAACAATGGGTTTTGGCTTTTCACAGACCAACCTTGAATCCATACCGCCCCAAAATCAAGCCAGCAAATTCGTAATTTCTTCCAAGCTCCAGACGTGTTCGCTGACGCCTGCAGCCATTGCGGGCGCGACGCGCAAAGTTGTAGGGCATGTAATGCAACCCCATGGCTCACTTCACGTTCAACTCGCGCTGGATGCCGAATTTTTCGATGCGTTTGCGCAACGTAGCGCGCGTGATGCCGAGCATTTTGGCGGCGTGAACTTGATTGTTGTCCGTTTCAATCAAAGCCTGAATCACGAGTTCGCGCTCGACGGCGGGAATGATTTTCAGTTTCGGGTCGCGCCGTGCGATCTGAAAAAGCTGGCGTGCGAGCGTGGCGGCATCATTCGCCGTTCCGTCGCCGGCGGCGATGCTGGTCGGCGGCGCGGCGACGCCGGTGGCGGCTCCCGAAATTTCCGGCGGCAAGTCGCCGGGCAGAATCGCGTCGCTCTTGGCTAGGACGTGCGCGCGGCGGATGGCGTTCTCGAGTTCGCGGACGTTGCCGGGCCAGTGATATTTTTCAAACAGCTTGACGGCGGCGCTGGCGATGGATTTGGGCTTGCGGTTTTGTTCGCGCGCAATTTTTTCCAGAAAATAATTCACCAGCAGCGGAATGTCGTCGCGGCGTTCGCGCAACGGCGGCAGGTGAATGCGCACGACGTTGAGGCGATAAAATAAATCCTCGCGGAACTGGCGCGCGGCGACGGCGGCCTCGAGCGGCTTGTTGGTGGCGGCGATGACGCGTACGTCCACTTGCAGCGGCGAGTTGCCGCCGACGCGCTCGAACGTGCCGGATTGCAGCACGCGCAAAATTTTCGTCTGCGTCGCCGGTGTCATGTCGCCGATCTCATCGAGGAAAATCGTGCCGTGGTTGCATTGCTCGAATTTGCCGATGCGCTGGAGGGTCGCGCCGGTGAACGCGCCTTTTTCGTGGCCGAACAATTCGCTTTCCAAAAGCTGCTCGGGAATCGCGGCGCAGTTGACGGCGAGAAACGGCTGTTGCGCGCGGTCGCTGTGATGATAAATGGCGCGGGCGACGAGTTCTTTGCCCGTGCCGCTTTCGCCGGTGATGAGCGCGGTGGTATCCGTCGCGGCAATTTGGCCGATCAATTTGAAAACGCCCTGCATCGGCCCGCTGCGGCCGATGATGCCGAGTTCGTAATCTTCGGATTCGAGCAGCGGCGCGTAGGAGACGACCTGCTTCATGTCGCGCGCGGCCTTGAGCGCATTGGCGATGACTTCCTTGAGCTTGGGGATGTCGAACGGCTTGAGCAGATAATCGTAAGCGCCGAGCTTCATCGCCTCAATGGCGGTCTGCGTCGTGCCGTAGGCGGTCATCAGAATGACGAGCAATTTCGGGTCGGTCGCGCGGATTTTTCGCAGCGTTTCCAGGCCGTTCATGCCGCCCATGCGCACGTCCATGAGCACGAGGTCGGGCTTGAATTTGGCGATGACTTTTAATCCCTCCTCGCCGCTGGACGCGGTGGCGAGCTCGATTCCCGGCGAATCAAAAATCCGCTGGATGGAATACCGCACGTCTTCTTCGTCATCAATCAACAGCAGCTTGCTCATCTTGGCCGGAGCATAAACGAAACTTTTCCGGGGCGCAGTGAATTTTATGCGGCGAAAAATCGGATTCGTGGTTTGACCAAGACGGCGCGGCAAACTAGACTCTTCGTCCATTTTGATTTTAATATGAAAATAATCGTCTGCGACCCCATCTCGCCCAAAGGCATCGCGCTGTTGCAATCGCGGCCTGAATTCCAAGTCGTCGTTTTGCCGAAACGCCTTCCGGAAGCGGAATTGATTCCGCTCGTGGCCGACGCGACCGCGCTCGTCGTGCGTTCGGAAACCAAAGTCACCAAGAACATCATCGCTGCGGCGAAGCAATTGCGCGTCGTCGGCCGCGCCGGCGTGGGCGTGGACAACGTGGACATCGAAGCCGCGACGCAAAACGGCACGGTCGTCATGAACACGCCCGGCGGCAATACCGTGACGACGGCGGAACTCACCTTTACGATGCTGCTTTCGCTCGCGCGCAAAGTGCCGCAGGCCGCCGCGACGATGGTCGCGGGCAAATGGGATCGCAAATTATTTCAAGGTGTGGAACTGCAAGGCAAAACGCTAGGAGTTTTGGGCATGGGCCGCATCGGCACGGAAGTCGCCAAGCGCGCGATTGCATTCGGAATGCGCGTGATTGCCTACGATCCGTATTTGACCGAGGAACGCGCGAAGGCCATCGGCGCGGAATTTGCCGCGAGCTTGGATGATGTTTATCTCAACGCGGATTTCATCACCGTCCACATGCCGGTGACGAAAGAGACGAAAGAAATGCTAAACGCCGCCGCGTTCGCGAAAATGAAGCCGGGCGTGAAAATTGTGAACTGCGCGCGCGGCGAAATCATTTCGGAAACGGATCTGATCGCGGCGCTCGAATCCGGCAAAGTTGCCGGAGCCGCGCTGGACGTATTCGCGGTCGAACCGCTGCCCGCGGATCATCCGTATCGCAAACAGCCCAATTTAATTCTGACGCCGCACCTCGGCGCGAGCACGGAAGAGGCGCAGGAAAAATGCGGCATCGAAGTCGCGGAAGTCATCGCGGGCTATCTGCTTACCGGCGAAGTGCGCAACGCGGTGAATTTGCCGTATCTCGACGCGAAAACTTACGAGCAGGTGAAGCCGTATCTGCCGCTCGGCGAAGCGCTCGGAAAATTGCTCTCGCAGCTTTCGGCCGCGACCGCCGACCGCATTTACATCACGTTTGGCGGCAACGCAAAAAATTTGCCGAACACGGATCCGGTCACGCGCGCGATTTTGAAGGGTTTTCTGGCGAGCAGTAATTTGAAAGACGTGAACAATGTCAATGTCCGCTCGGCGGCGGCGAGCATCGGCATCACGGTCGAAGAAAAAAAATCGGACGAGCCGGTCACGTTCAACGAATGGGTGCACGTCCAGCTTTTCAGCGGCGCGAAAAAATTGATTTCGGCGGGCGGCACGTTTTTTGGTTCGCCGAACAATCCGCGCATCGTGCGGCTGTTCAGCCAGTCGGTCGAGATTCCGGTCACCGGCACGTTGCTGTTGTTGAACAATTCCGACAAGCCCGGCATCGTCGGCCACCTCGGCACGCTGCTCGGCAAGCACAAGGTGAATATCGCGAGCATGAGCCTCGGGCGCGACACGGTGGGCGGACTAGCTTTGACGGTGTTGAGTCTGGACAGCGTGCCACCGCAGGCGTTGTTGGATGAGTTGAAAAAAGACACTGACATTAGCAATGTAAAGGTGGTAACGTTGTAACTCTGTTTTTGAACCGAAATGAAACTTTCAAGTCCAATTGACCAAATGAAATTAAAATTGTTACTGTCCACCGCGCTGATGGCCGGTGTGATTTCCGCCGTGGCCGTGGCTGATCCGGTTACTTTGCCAGCCGACACCAACGCCAGCCCCGAGGCGACGATGAAGGCGCTCTTCGGCGATCCGGTGATCGTCAAGGCCAAGGGTTTTGACATCAAGCAGAGCGATTTGGATCAGGTTTTGACCGGTGCGAAGGCCAATGCCGCCGCGCAGGGGCAGCAGTTGCCGCCGGAATTTTCCATCGCCATCCTGAACCAGTTGATCACCATCCAGGCGCTGTTGCAACAGGCGACGCCCGCCGACCGCGCCGCCGGTGCGATTGATGCGGATTTGCAATACACGAATCTGATCAAGCGGTTCGGCTCGGTTGAGGCGTTTGACCGCCAGCTCAAGGCCGTGGGCATGACCTCGGATGAGTTGCGCGCGAAGGCCGCTCAGGAAGCGACGGCCAAAGCCGCGCTCAAGCGGGAGTTGAACATCACCGTCAGCGATGACGAAGCCAAGGCGTTTTACTCGAAGCACGCGGCGGACTTTGAACAGCCGGAGTTGGCGCATGTCCGGCACATTTTGCTGATGACGATTGATACGTCCACGCAGCCGCCGACGCCGCTCCCGACGAACGCGGTGGCCGCCAAGCGCAAGCAGATTGATGACTTGCTCAACCAGATTCGCGGCGGCGCAGATTTTGCCACGCTGGCCAGCCAGTATTCCGAAGACCCCGGCTCGAAGGCAAAAGGCGGCGAACTGCCGGAATTTTCGCGCGGCCAGATGGTGCCGGAATTCGAGTCTGCCGCATTTTCGCTGACGAACAATCAAGTCAGCGACGTCGTCACTACGCAGTTCGGCTACCATATCATCGAGATGATTGACAAGACGCCGGCGAAAAAATTTGCCTACACCGACACGTTGCCACAATCCGACAAGACGGTGGCCGATATTTGCAAGAACGAGGTGGAAACGGAATCCCTCAAGAAGCTCGCGCCAGATTACGTCAAGAAGCTCCGCGCCGATCAAGACGTGGAGATTGTTGATCCCGCGCTCAAGGCGCTGGATGATGCCGTCCGCGCCCAAGCCGCCTCTGCCGACACCAACGCCCCTGCCGCCGACCCGTCCAATTAAGCAGGCTTGACAAGAAAAGGCGCAGGCAGAGAATTCAATTATGAAGATAAAGATTGTCATTGTCATTTTGGCCGTCGCCGTGGTCGGGTTGGCCATTGCGCTTTTCGCCGTTAAGAAACAGGGCGAGGAGCAGCACATCGCCGACGTGAGTTCCATCGTGGATTTTTCCAACCAGGTGGTGAATGCCGACCTGAAAATTAACGATCTCAATCAGGTCAATTTGATGCTGACAAATGATCTGGCGGCGAGCCAGCAGCAGTCCGTGCAGCTTTCCAACAGCCTCGACACGGCCACCGCCGCGATCGCCGACGGCAAGGCGGCGCTCGCGAACGCCCAGAATCAGATTACCAATCTCGACACGCGCATCAGCGATCTTGAGACGCAAAACCAGGTGCTCGACCAGCGCGCCAATGAACTCTCCAACACCATCGCCCAGTTGAACGGCCAGATTGAAGACACGCGCATCAAGTTGAACACCTCCGAGACCAACAATGTCTTTCTGCAGCAGGAACTTCAGAAACAAATGGCCGAGAAGGCCGAGATCGAACACAAGTTCAACGACCTGGATGAACTCCGCCAGCAGGTAAAAAAAATCAAGACCGACCTATTCATGGCCCGCCGTTTGCAGTTCATGGAAAATGACAACAGCCAGAAAAAAGGTTCGCAGTTGCTCATGCAACGGTCGGTTCCGGTCACCAACGCCCCCATTGCGCCGAACTATGGCCTCAATGTTGAAGTTGGCTCCGACGGCTCGGTCAAGGTCATCCCGCCGCTGGGCGCGTCGACCAATGCGCCCGCGCCTTGAGTCGCGCCTTCGTCTGCCAACTGTTGCCGTGCCGCCATGCCCACCTACGAATACGTTTGCAAAAAATGTGGTCACGAGTTTGAAGCGCGACAAGCCATGTCCGCCCCCGCGCTGAAAATTTGTCCCAAGGAACTTTGCGCGCAGAAAAAATGGGGGCGCGGTAAAGTCACCAAACAAATCGGCGCGGGCGCTGGTCTGTTGTTTAAAGGTGGCGGATTTTACATCACCGACTATCGCAGCGAAGGCTACAAGTCGGCGGCGAAAAAAGATGCCACGCCCGCCAAGTCCGAGACCAAAACCGAAGCCAAGGCCGCCGCCAAACCGGAGAAAAAATGAACTGTTCGCGCCCGGCCTGTGTGCTGGTTGCCGGCCTGATGCTTTTCCTCGCCGCCGCCCGTGGCCAGTCGTCCTTCTTCGCGCTGGACACGACCAGCAGCGTGTCTGGGCAGTTCGTTGTTTCCTTCATGCCGGATAACGATCCTTATTATCGCCGTCCGGACACGGGCACGAACACCGACTGGCTCCGGCTGGAACCGTCATTGCTCGCGGTCTCCGCCGAACGCTTCAAGACCGCGCTCTGGACGCAGATCGGTCTCGCCGCCAACGCGCCGTGGACCGGGAAAATTTTTCTCGCGCTGCATTCGGCGCATTCGACGGATGAAGAAGTGGTCATCGCCGCGCAACCCTTCATCCGCAACTGGAACTACCGGCTGGAATTGCCCGATCTCATTGCGCGCGACCGCTGCGCCCGCGCTTTCAGCGACGTGCTGCTGCTGGAGATCGCCAACCGCAATGTGCCGGTCGGCAGCCGGTCCGCCGTGATTCCCCAATGGCTCGCGGATGGACTGGCGCGGCAGATTTTGGAATCGGCAGAGACGAAAGTCATTCTGTCCGCGCCCGTCAAAACCCTGAACGATATTCCGCAAACACGCCTGAATGAACAACGGCGCAGCGTTGATCCGCTCGCCGATGCGCGGCGCACGTTGCAAAATTTTCCGGCACTCACGTTCGAGCAGTTGAGCTGGCCGACGGACGCGCAGTTGAATGGTGACGACGGCGGCATGTATCTCGCCAGCGCGCAATTGTTTATCCACGACCTGCTCGCTTTGAAAGCCGGTCCAGACAAAATCCGCGCCCTGCTCGCTCAACTGGCAGCGCACGAAAACTGGCAGTCCGCCTTCTTCACCGCGTTTCGTGAAGATTTCCGCCGCCCGCTCGACGTGGAAAAATGGTGGGCGTTGCGCGTCGTCAGTTTCGCCGCCCGCGCGCCCGGTCCGCAATGGACGCCCGCCGTCAGCCGCGACAAATTGGACGCCGCGCTCGCCGTGCCGGTCAACATCCGCTACGCCTCCAACTCACTGCCGTCGTATGCCGAAATTTCCCTGCAAGCCGTCCTGAAAAATTTTGATTCGTCCGGACAAATTGAAATTTTCCAGACCAAGCTGCGCGACCTTGATCTGATCCAACTCCGTCTCACGCCGCCGCTGGCCGCCGT
>PLHK01000065.1 GCA_003139955.1 Limisphaerales bacterium | reverse complement strand
ATGTGATCCTTCGGCACGGGCTTGAGCGATTCAGCGGCGAAGCCCAGATCCATCGGATGACCGGCCTTGCCGGGAAAATCAATCGTGAACCGCGCGAACACCGTGTCCACCGTCTTGATGCGCCCGAAGCCCCAGCTCCGGTGCGTGCAGCAGCCGGCCTCGGCCAGTTGCGCGAGCGCCGGAACGTGCTTGCCTTCGATCTTTCCCGCTGCCGCTAGTTTTTCGAATTCGTCTTTCATAAATTTTTTATCTCGCGTCCCACAAATAGAATCTCTTAATTAAAGTAGTTGAACAGCCAAAATCCAAGACAAATTGCGGCGCGAATTTTGTCGCAGCGCCTGAACCACGGTGAATTCACCGAAAATCTCCTCGAAACCGCCCTCGCCAACGCGCGCCTTTCGCCGGCGGATCGTGGCCTTTGCCACGAACTCGTCTGCGGCGTGGTGCGCTGGCAGGCCACGCTCGACCGGCTCATCGCGCGCAAAACTACGCCCGGCCGCGAGCCGCGGCCCGCGCTCGTGAATCTTCTTCGCCTCGGCCTCTACCAGATTTTCTGGCTCGACCGCATTCCGCCGCACGCCGCCGTTCACGAAACCGTCGAGCAAGCCAAACGCTCCGGCTACGTCGCGCAAGCCGGTTTCATCAACGCCGTTTTGCGCGGCTACCTGCGTGAGTTCGATGAGGTAAAAAAAATTC
This sequence comes from Limisphaerales bacterium, assembly GCA_003139955.1. Taxonomy (GTDB): domain Bacteria; phylum Verrucomicrobiota; class Verrucomicrobiia; order Limisphaerales; family UBA11358; genus UBA11358. Next base: position 7,020 of record PLHK01000065.1, on the reverse strand, counting down.
TCGCCGACATGAAAATTTCCCAGCCCGCGCTCGGCTGGTCGCATCCCGAATGGCTCGTGGAAAAATGGCGCAAAAATTTCGGCGACGAAAAAACACGCCAACTTCTGGAATGGAACAATACGCCGCCAAAAACTTTTGCCCGCGTCAACACGTTGAAAACGGACGCCGCTAAACTCATCGAACGCTGGCGCGAGGAAAATGTGGAATATGATTTCTGCACCCGCGACTGGACCGGCGAAAATCTCGCCTTCGAATTGAAGTCGCATCCGCCGCTGAATTCGCTCGGCAGTTTCCGCGCCGGCTGGTTTTACATTCAAGACCCCAGCACATTGCTCGCGCCGCTTCAACTTGGCGCGCAGCCCGGCGAAACCATTTTGGATTTGTGCGCCGCGCCGGGCGGCAAGACCACTTTTATCGCGCAGCAGATGAACAACGATGGCAAAATTATCGCGCACGACACGTTTGCAGACCGCTTGAAATTGATCCGCGAAAACTGCACGCGCCTCAGCGTGACCTGCGCCACCGCGACGGCAACTTTCAATTTTCCGCCAGCGACGTTTGACCGCATTTTGGTGGACGCGCCGTGCTCCAACACCGGCGTCATGCGCCGCCGCGTGGATTTGCGCTGGCTGATTCAGCCGCAAGAAATCGAACGTCTGCGCGCGACGCAACTGGATTTGCTCAAGCAGGCCGTAACGGTTTTGAAGTCCGGCGGCGTCATTGCCTACAGCACTTGCAGTTTGGAGCCGGAAGAAAATTCCGAAGTCGTGAAAGAATTTCTCGCCGCCAATCAAAATTTCAAACTAGAAAGCGAACGCCAATTATTGCCGTTTGCAGACAGCGTAGACGGCGCGTATGTTGCGCGCCTGAAAAACTTAAACTGATTTATGGAACTCAATCTCGAAACCGATTACGCCGATCGCTCCTACACCATTCTCGCCAGCCTTGTCACGCCGCGACCGATTGCGCTTGTAACGACGATAAGCGTGGACGGTAAAATCAACGCTGCGCCGTTCAGCTTCTTCAATCTGCTCGGCGCGAATCCGCCCATCTGCGCGTTCGCGCCCGGCGACCGCGACAACGGCACGCCGAAGGACACCGCGCTCAACATCCGTTCTGGGCATGAATTTGTCGTGAACCTTGTGGACGAAAAAATCGCCGAGGCGATGAACCAATGCGCCGCGTCGCTGCCGTTTGGCGAAAATGAATTGGTGCGCGCCGGCCTGACCGCCGCGCCATCGTCCATCGTGAAACCGCCGCGAATTTTGGAATCGCCCGCGAGTTTGGAATGTGTCGAATGGGGAACGTTGCAAATCGGAAAAAATCGCGTCGTGATTGGTTTGATCAAACGGCTGCATGTGCGCGATGAATTGTTCGATGCGGAGAAAAAACGGATTCACACGGACAAACTTTTTACGATTGGGCGCATGGCGTCGCCGGATTGGTATTGCCGCACGCGCGACCGGTTTGAGATGAAACGACCGAAATAATTTATCAAAGAATCTAATTAAGATTTCCAATGAAAAATTATTGCTGCGACTGCTCCCAAAACAATTGCTAAAACTACGAATAAAATAAATCGGTTCACTAAACTTGGATTTTCCATATCCGTATTTTAAGTTTAATCACATCCCCATGATTTGATAACCGGAATCAACGTAGAGAACTTGTCCAGTGATCGCCGCTGCGCCGTCGCTGGCGAGAAACACGCCGGACGCGCCGAGTTCTTCAGGCGTGACATTGCGCTTGAGCGGCGCGTGAGCTTCGTAGTGTTTGAGCATATCGCTGAAACCCGCGATACCGCGCGCGGCGAGCGTGTTGACCGGGCCGGCGCTGATGCAGTTGACGCGNNCCCATGACGTTGTAATGCGGCACGACTTTTTCCGCGCCGTAATAACTCATCGCCACGATGCTGCCGCCGTCGGTCATCAGCGGCGCGGCGGCACGCGCCAGCGCGACGAGCGAATACGCGCTGACATCGTGCGCCACGCGGAACGCTTCGCGGCTGGTGTTCACAAATTCACCCTCCAGCGCGTCTTTCGGCGCAAACGCGACAGAGTGGAGCAACAAATTTAATTTCCCAAATTTTTCGCCGACGGTTTTGAAGACGTTGGCGATGTCCCCATCCTTCGTAACGTCGCACGGTAAAATCAAAGTGTCCGCGCCGAACGTGCCGGCGAGTTCCTCGACATTGTCCTTGAGCCGTTCGCCCTGGTAGGTGAATGCGAGCTTCGCGCCCTCGCGCGCCCACGCCTGCGCGATGGCCCAGGCGATGGAGCGTTTGTTGGCGACGCCGAAGACAATCCCAGTTTTTCCTTCAAGTAGTGGCATAAAATAATTCGTTGAACGACGGCCAGCTTAAATCTTTTTCACCCGTGCGCGCAAAGAAAATTCACAGCCTCGACTCGCGCGCTAGAAATAATTATCCTGCCGCGAATGGACTCAAACGCAATCGCCGACGGACTCATTCAGTATCTGATGCTGGTCGCGCTGCTGACTTTCCACGAATACGGCCACGCATGGACGGCTTGGAAATGTGGCGACGACACCGCGCGCCTGCAAGGCCGCGTCTCGCTGAATCCCGTCGTGCACATTGACCCCATCGGCACAGTGCTGCTGCCACTGCTGATGATTTTTATGCCGGGCGTCGGGCACTTTCTCATCGGCTGGGCGAAACCCGTGCCGGTCAATCCCTATAATTTCAACAAGCCCAAGCGTGACGACATCCTCGTGACGATGGCCGGGCCGGCGATGAACTTGCTGCTCGCCATCGGGCTGGTGGCGCTGGCGCGCGTCGGGCTAATTTTTAATTCCGAATCCATGGCGGAGTTATGCTTGGCGGCGGCGGCGTTAAGTTTGATACTTTGCTTCTTCAACCTCATTCCGGTTCCGCCGCTCGACGGCTCGCATATCTTGCGCGTCGCGACCGGCATGAGCCACGAGACCTACGCCAACTTCGCGCGCTTCGGTTTTATCATCATCATCGTGCTGATCAACATTCCGCCCGTGCGCGACACTTTGGGTGCTTTGTCTTACGGCACGCGGGATCTTTTGGCGCGGATTTTCGGCGTCTATTAATCTCTGGCATTATAAAATCTCGTCCGCAAAGCCCTGCTGCCGCAATGCCTCGAACAAGACCAGCGCCACGCAGTTCGACAAATTCAACGAACGTGACTGCGCGTTGAACATCGGAATCCGCAGCCAGCTTTCACGATGCTGCTCCAAAAGTTGTTTCGGCAAACCCGCCGTCTCGCGACCGAAAATTAAATAATCATCGGCAGAAAATTTTGCGTCGCTGTAAATTTTTTCTCCGTTTGATTCAATAAACCACAGCTTTGAAGTCGCCGGAATTTTTTCCGCAAACGCGCTCCAGTTTTTCCAGCGATGCCATTCGACCTGCCGCCAGTAATCCATGCCTGCGCGCTTGAGTTGCGCGTCGTCCAGCTTGAAACCGAACGGCTCGATGAGATGCAGCGCGGATTTCGTAGCCGCGCACAACCGCGCCACGTTGCCCGTGTTTGGTGGAATCTCCGGTTCAAGCAAGACGATGTTCATGTCTAGAGAATTCAGAATTCAGGAGTCGGAATCCAGAAGAACAAATTCAATCCGCATCGTCCGCGAGCGAGCGATTCTTGATTCTGGCTTCTGACTTCTGGCTCCGGTCATAATAAACTTTCCACAAAACCAAACCATGCGCCGGTGCGCTCATGCCGGCCACACGGCGGTCAGCTTTCGCCAGCATTGCGGCAATTTCGTCCGGCGAAAATTTTCCCATACCGACTTGCACCAGCGTTCCGACGATGCCGCGACACATCCGATACAAAAAGCCGTCGCCCTCGATGATGAACGTGAGTTGCGCGCCGGTTTTTTTGATTTCGCCGCGCGTCAGTTTCCGCACCGTCGTCGTGCGTTTATAACCGGGATTCGTCGCAAACGATTGAAAGTCGCGTTCGCCCAAAAATAATTTTGCCGCCGCGCGCATCGCGGGCAAATCCAGTTTGCGCGGAACGTGCCACGCCGTGTGGCGCAGCAACGGATTCATCCCGACCGCATTCCAGACAAAGTAGCGATACTGCTTGCCCGTGGCGTCAAAGCGCGCGTGAAACTTCGCCGGCTTGCGCACCGCCGATTGCACGCGGATGTCGTGCGGTAAAAGCGAGTTGATGGCGATGGGCAGCCGCGCGGTCGTCAGCCGGCGCATCTCGCTGGCTGGCACTTCAAAATGCGCGACCATACCGAGCGCATGAACGCCAGTATCTGTACGGCTGGAACTGTGCAAACGCGGCGCGCTCGGAAATAATTTCGCCAGCGCTTCCTCGACGCGTTGTTGCACGCCGAGGCCGATGCGCTGCCACTGCCAGCCTTGATAAGCCGTGCCGTCGTAGGCGATGACGAGTTTGAATTTGAGCGTGTCCACGACTGAAAATTAAATTCCATCCAGATAGCTTTGCAACAAAATCGCCGCCGCCATTTTGTCCACTTTCTCTTTGCGCTGGTCGCGCCGCACGCCGCCATGGATCAAAATTTTGTTCGCCTGCGAACTCGTGAGGCGCTCGTCCCACAATTTTATCGGGACGGTGATGGCGGTTTTCAAAACGCCGACGAAGGTCTGCACCTTTTGCGCCGCCGGGCCGTAACTGCCGTCCATGTTGCGCGGATTGCCGATGAGAATCAGATCCACTTCCTTCTCAACGAGAATTTTTTTGAGGCGCCCGAGAAAATCCGCGAAGGGTTCCGCGAGAATAAATTCCAGCGGCTGCGCGATGGTTTTGGTTTCGTCGCTCACGGCAACGCCAATGCGCTTACTGCCGTGGTCGAGGGCGAGGATTCTCATGGCGCGCATAGTTTGCCGCAAACGCCGGAAAATTCAATGACACGAATAGCAAAATGTTTTCGGTGGCGTTGACCCGCAGTTGAAACTGCGGGCTATTTTCGGATGCTCCTTCCGAGCGAAGAAGGCTTGCCAGAATCTGGATGGCAAAATAAAGTCATATGCGTGAAAATCAAACATGGGATATTTGGTGTGATTGTAATTGTTTTAGTCACAGCAATGTTTTCAGCCGGATGCAAAACACCTTCGCCAGCAAATGTTGAAGGGCCAAAATCCGCTATCGGTTTTAATGGACCACTCAAATTAGTCGCAGAATATAAACCACTGCACCTTTATATTTATGCTGATGTTACTTCAACGAATAAACATCCTGATTACATAATTTTCCAGCGAAACGAACCTTTGGTTATTGCGGACAATGTGTAAAATACGGTTGAAATGATTTTCTGCGAGAAAAGATTTCGCGGTCAGTTTACAACAACCTATGATTACAAAGAGCAGATTTTGACACGCTCATTTAGCACATACGGCAATAATTCGATGCAAACAAACTATCTCTATTTTGACACCAATGGTGATGGTGAGTGGGATTTTCTCCACACTTTTGGCGCAAGCAACGAAATCTCAATGTCGTTTGTCCGAAGTAATCTTTGTTGGGTTCCAATAGTCAAAAAATAATAAGTAAATGTTCGTCTGCTATGTCGCGGAGCAAAATCGTTCGGCTAAATTTCTTTTTCACGCGCGCTTTTCATGGTTAAATTTTTCCCGCGATGATTCAATACCTCGATTTGCTCCGGCACGTTCTCGAAAACGGAAAGTTCAAAGCCGACCGCACCGGCACGGGAACTTATTCGCTGTTCGGCGCGCAAATCCGCTGTCCGCTGCGCGATTCGTTTCCGCTGCTCACCACGAAAAAGGTTCATACGAAATCCATTTTCTACGAGCTGCTCTGGTTTTTGCGCGGCGACACGAACATCAAATGGCTCAATGATCACGGCGTAACGATCTGGGACGAATGGGCGGACAAAGACGGCAATCTTGGCCGGGTCTATGGCGCGCAATGGACGGACTGGCGCACCGCCGACGGCCGCTCGCTCAACCAAATTGACGACGTCATCGCGCAGATCAAAAAAAATCCGGACAGCCGCCGACTCATCGTCAGCGCGTGGAATCCGGGTGAAATTCAAGGCATGGCGCTGCCGCCGTGCCACTCGCTGTTCCAGTTTTATGTGAGCGAGGGCGAATTGAGCTGCCAGCTTTACCAGCGCAGCGCGGATATTTTCCTCGGCGTGCCGTTCAACATCGCCAGCTACGCGCTGCTCACGCTGATGGTCGCGCAGGTGTGCGGGCTAAAACCGGGTGATTTCGTCCACACGTTCGGGGACCTGCATCTTTACGCGAACCACGTCGAGCAGGCGAAATTACAACTCTCGCGCGAGCCGCGTCCATTGCCGCAGATGAAATTGAATCCGGGGGTGAAAAACATCGGCGACTTCAAGTTCGAGGATTTTGAACTCGTGAATTACGACCCGCATCCGGGCATCAAGGCGCCGATTGCGGTTTGATTTTTATGCAGCCACAGAGACGCAGAGACGCAGAGGAATTGTTTTTGAATCTCTGTGTCTCTGTGCCTCGGTGGCAATTTCTGAAATGAAACACTTCAAAGCCATCGCCGCGATGTCGCTGAACCGCGTGATCGGCGCGGGGAACAAAATCCCGTGGCATCTGCCGGAGGATTTCAAGTGGTTCAAAAAAATGACGATGGGCAATGTCGTCGTGATGGGGCGCAAGACGTTTGAGAGCCTCGGCAAACCGCTGCCGAACCGTAAAAACCTGGTGTTGACGCGGCATCCGCAGCGGCTCATCAAACAGCATCTGGAAATCTTTGGCGGCTATCACGAATGGCGCGGCGGAAAATTTCTCAAGCGCGCGTATCAATTTCATTTCACCAAGCTGGAAGGCAAACAGACGACGGACATTTTGATTTTCAAGTCGCTGGACAAACTAGACCCGGCGGAATTCCCGAATGACATCTTCATCTGCGGCGGTTCGCAGATTTACGAACAGGCGTTGCCGCGCTGTTCGGACATTTATCTCACATTGGTAAAACGCGAAATCGAAGGTGGCGACGCATTTTTCCCGCCGTTCGAGGACAAGTTTGATTTGGTGGCAGAATTGCGCGACGAACC
>PLHK01000069.1 GCA_003139955.1 Limisphaerales bacterium | reverse complement strand
CCGGGCACCGGATAGCTGCTGAACCGGCTGTCGCCGGATGCCGGAAACACCACGGCGGCGAGCTGACCGTTGCCCGTCCCGGTGAACGTCCAGCCTGCCGGTGCCGAACCAAGGTAATTGGCATACGGCACATAGTTGTTGTCGAAGGAATGATTCACAATGGGGATGGTGCCGGGCGTGGCGTTGACCTGATAGGAATTGGCTCCCTCGCCACCGCCAGATACCGCCGAGACGACGTAGTAATACACCGTGCCGTTGTTCAATCCATTGTTGGTATAGCTGGTGGCATTAAGGTTCGAGGCGATCAGCGTATAGGGGCCGCCATTGGTCGGGGACATCTTCACGTTGTAGCCCAACGCCCCGGGCACGTTCGTCCAAGCCAGATAAACCTGTGAATTGATGCCGGCGGTTGCGGATACAAAGTTGGGCGCGGTCGGGTTCATCACGCCCTGGATGGCGTTGAACCATACCTGCCCCATCGCCTGATAACCGTTGTGCGACGGATGGACGCCATCCTGTAGGCAGACGCCGTCGGGCGAACTGCTGGTCTTGATGTTCCCGTTGGTGTCAATGAACAGGTGATACAGGTCAACCGTCGAGAAGTTGGGGCTGAGGGTCGGGACGTTGTTCGTGATCCACTGGTTGATCGCCAGTGCCGCGGTGTTGTTGGCGGTAGAGTCGGTGCGCGGGGTGTCTGTCGCCACGATCACCTTGGTGTTCGGCCGGTTGGTCTTGAACCAGCCGAGCAGATTGATCTCATTGTTGGTAAAGTATTGGAGCGAGTTGTTCGGATTCTGGCCGATGTCATTGGCCCCGGTCAACAAAGTGACCACATCTTCCAGCACCGGTGCCCCGCCGGGTGAACCGCTGGTCATCCAGTAGCCGCCGACATTGGAATCGCCGACGGCCGGCTGCACGTTGGCGGTCAGGTTCGTCAACAGGCTCCCGGTCGTATAACTGGCGTAACCGTTGTGGTATTGCTGACCGGCTGAAACCAGTTGCGGCGACTCCTGAGTTGCGGTGGCACCCACAAATTGGAAGTTCACATTGGCGTTGGTGCTCAGCGTATAAAGCGCATCGCGATAACCGGAGCAAAGGTTGAGGTTCTGCTCAACGTTGGGATCCGTCGCGCCGCGCGTGATGGAATCGCCCAGCGGCATGATACGAATCGACGGCGAACCCGGTAGAATCGTCAGGGTGGCCGGGGGTGTGCTGGTGAGGGAGCCGCTGGCGTTGGTCACGATCACCTGATACGCCAGCGCCCAGTTGGCGGTCACGCCGGTAATGGTCAGCACGTTGCTGTTGACCCCGGAGATCGAACCGCCATTCACCAGATTGGTGAAACCGCCGCCCGCGCTGTTCGTCGCCTGCCATTGATAGCTCAACGGTGCCGTCCCCACTGCCGTCACGCTGAACGAAACCGGCTGGCCTAGATAATTCGTCTGCGAAACCGGCTGGATTGCAATGGTTGGATTAGGCGTGACAACCTGCAGTTGAAAGCCGTTGACATAGCCCGCATTGGCATTCGCCGCCGCCCCCGTCTCATTGACCGTAAACACCAGATTGCCACCCGTCAGGGTGAGGTTCGTGAAAATTTGATAGGCCACCCCCGCACCGGCGGAAATCTGCCGCGAGGTGGAACTAGTGGTCAAGGTGCTGCCCGAGTTCCCGCCCGTAGCGCCGCCCGTGATGGCAATCTGTTCGGTCTGGGCGCTCGGTGCCCCGGCATACACCACCAAATTGGCGGTGGCTCCCGCATAACTGGACAAACCACCAATGGTATGTGTCGTTTGAGCATTGCCAGCGCCAGAGTCGCCGGAATAAGTAAAAATCCAAGCAGAGGATTGCATCAAATTTGTGGTGGCCGCATCCGTGGCCGTCCCCGCCAACGCCGCGCCCTGAACGATGCTCTGGTAACCCAGCGCGAGCGTGAGACCGCTCGCACTGTTGGCGGAATTAACTAGAGAGGCCCCGTTGATGATCGGGCCGGGGGCGGAATTATAATAATATCCAACCGGCTCTTGGTTCCACACATCGCCCGCCGAACCCCATACCGCCGCCCCGGAATACGCCGTGCCTTGGCCAAGGCCATATGTCCCGAAGGGATTGCTGGAACTCCCCAGATATTGCACGTTGATGAGATTTGTAATCGAACTGGCGGATGAAGTGTAGTCTCCCGTTAGCAACAGGCCGGCACCGAGGGCGAGAATTGAAAGATTGAGTTTCATTAAATCAGGATAAATCTAGCTGTGAGAATCAGCTTGAAGGTCAGTTGACGGACATTGAATCAGATGGCTTTTGATTACATAATATTATAACAGAGCCAGGAAGTATTGCAAAAAATAATTTAAATCACCGCAACAGCCATTCCTGAAAATTATGTCCACCCTTGTTTTTCAATGTTTCAACACCTGCTCGATCGCGGCGGCGACTTGATCCGCTTGCAGTGCGATTCCCTGCTCATTGAAATGTATGTTGTCGCTGTGATACTCGGGATGTCCGGCCATGAGCGCATTCAAGTCATCAATGGGAATGTTCTGTGCGGTCACAAATTCGCGCGCGATGGCGTTGCGCGCGGTGATGCGCTCATCCGACGGCCGCGCCTCGCCCGGATTTGCCGGCGTGCTTACTTTCAACGTCGTGGTGGTGGCCCAAATTAGTTTTGCGTGCGGGGCGTGTTTCTGAATCGTCGCCAGAAATTCCGGGAAAGCCTGACGATATTCCGCCTCGCTATGCTGCCACCCGTGCATGCCGTTGTTGAAGTGGATGACATCAAATTTCATGCTATCGAGCATCATCTCCACCTGTTTCAACAGCATGGGATCGGACAAAAAAGCCGAGGTCGCCAGCCGCGCCACATAGGCTTTGCCGGCCAGCCGCTGCTCGACGGCGGGATCATAGGCGCGGGTGATGGAATCGCCGATGAGCAAGACGCGCGGCAGTCCCGCTTGATCCGCCTGCGCGATCCAGATGTCGCACCATTCAATTGATTCTCTTGAAGCCGGCGCTACCACGGGCGGCGCCGCCAAAGAAACTGATGCAAAACAAAGCAACGACAAAATTAATTTGATCATGTTAAAATCACTGCTGCGCGTTAAGGTTTTCATGAAAATTATTTCAGCTTTATAAAATCTGTGCTGTTAGCTGTCTGGTCTTTTTTGATTTCAATTCGTTAACTGCTTTTCCGAGGATGCCTGCCTTCTCATCTAATCTTGTTAAACATCATTCGGCAACTTTTTTCCATACAGCCGCATTGGTGGAATACCATAATGCCACAAGCTCATGGTCATCTAGCCGAACAATCCGGTGAATATCGGTATGCGGTAATTGCACACCAACTCGCGTGGTGCTAACGATTTTCTCAATCAGGTCTCTATTCTTGACTATCCACGTCCCTGTAACTTGGTAAATATTTGTGCCTTTTGGAAGATAAGTCGCCTCCGCCCGACTAAATTTACCATCAGCCGTGACGACATTCGTGCAACGGAGGATGTCATACATCTCTAAAGTCCAAGTTCCCGTCAGCTTGGCTTGTGTGTTTCTGTCTTTTGCCGACTTGGCGTGTTGCCAAAAAAGCAACCCACACAAACCGAGCAAGACGAGAATCAAACTAATAATCGCTAATTTTCTCACGGCGTGAAATGATGCCTAGACAGTATGGCTGGCG
>PLHK01000007.1 GCA_003139955.1 Limisphaerales bacterium | reverse complement strand
AGCGAAATCAACTGCTTGACGAAAACCCTCAAATCCAGTCTCCTTTGCCCGGAAGGTGCAGCACTTTTCGAGCGCCCCCCGCCGCACTTTTCAACCGCCGTTCACAGTCTCCACCGTTTTTGTCTTGGTTCATCTTATTTGCCACGTTTGGCGGCTGGTTGATGATTTTGCTCACAGCTTTGTTTTGGGAGTGGTCAGGCATGGCATCACTCGGATTTTTCTACTTGGTTTTGGTTGCGCCATTCGTCACGGCAGCACTGGCTTGGAGTTTGCATCGCCGGCGAGCGTTGTCTGGATTTCACCGGAGCGCCTTTGTTGCGAGCATCAGTTACAGCGGTTTCCCAGTTTACTTATGGATTGAGTGATGATGGAACGGTTGATTTCATCAACTCGATGACCACACCTTATGGCACGACCACGTTTACGGAGGGTGAGAGTGGTCGCAATCGGTGGCTGACCGCGACCGATCCCGTCGGCGGGCAGGAAAGACTGGAGTATGATGACAGCATCGCCACGCAGTATATCACCGACTATGGTCAGGCCGCCCCCACGAACATTGTTACCGGTGGCACTGCTACGACTTACTTGTATAACCGCAATTCGTTTTTCTGGGACAAAAGAGCCATGCTGCTCAATCCCGGTGACTATACCAAGGCACAGATCACCCACTGGCTTCATACGGCGGATCTCAATGTCTGTTCTGGCACCATTGAAAGCACCAAAAACGCCCTAGAAGGGCGCGTTTGGTATACCTATCCCGGCCAAACCCCATCTACCACCTATCAGGAAGGCACGAATGATTCGCCATCGGCCGTGGCGCGCGTGCTGGATGATGGAACCACTCAAATCACGCAGTATCAATACAATTCTTTTGGCAAACCATTGCAGACCATTGACCCCGCCGGACGCACAACATTTTCCACCTACGCCACGAACAATATTGATCTGCTGACGGTGGCGCAACTTGCCGCTGGCGCGACCAATTACTTAAACAAGTTCACATACAACGCCCAGCACTTGCGACTCACGGCGGTGGATGCGGCTGGTCAGACTAATTTCTACGGATACAATACCAATGGCCAGTTGATCGCGACAACCAACGCGTTGAAGGAAATTACCCTGATGAATTACAACGCCAATGGCTACCTGACCAACGTCATCACCGGAACAACGACGAGCTTGTTAAGCACCAATTCATTCACCTACGACGGATATGGCCGTGTCCGCACCGTGACCGACCCGCTGGGTTACACGGTCACGACCAGTTACGACGCGGCGGACCGTATGACCAATACCACATACATGGACGGGACATATCAGCAGGTGGTCTATAATTTGCTCGACCCAGTTCTGAAATGTGATCGGGATGGACATTGGACGGCGATGATATATGACCCGTTGCGGCATCTGACGGACACGTTTGACAATCTGGGGCGGCACACGCAGTTTTCTTGGTGCAGTTGCGGCAGCATGGTGAGCATGACCGACCCGTTGGGGCGGGTGACATCATGGATCCGGGACTTGCAAAGCCGCGTGCAGACCAAAATATTTCCCGACTTGACGCAGATCAATTACATCTACGCCACCAACACCAGCCGTTTGATGGCGATGACCGACGCGCAAGGCCAGACGACCTCATACAGTTATTTTATTGATGACAATCCGGCCCAAGTATCTTATTCCAATGTAATTGTGGCTACACCCACGGTTTCCTACACCTACGACACGAATTACAACCGTATGATAACGATGACCGATGGAACGGGTGTGACCACTTACAATTACTATCCCGTTATCAGCGGACAGTTCGGGGCTGGACAATTATCTTCGGTGTCAAACTCGTTTATCGGCGCGACGAGTTTGCACACATACAATTACGACGCGCTTGGGCGCATGACGAACCGTGCCATCAACGGCGTGTCGCAGCAGATCACTTTTGACGCACTGCACCGCGTGACGCTGGTGACGAATGCGCTGGGCAGTTTCACCAACACTTACATCGGCGGGACGACGCTCCTCTCGACGAATTTTTATCCGAACGGGCAGAAAACCACCTTTAGTTATTTGAGTAGCACCAACGATGAACGGCTTGCTCAAATATTGAATCAAAACAACGGCGGCGTGACGTTGTCACAGTTCAATTACAGCTACGATCCGGTGGGCAACATCACGAATTGGACGCAGCAGGCGGACACGAACGCGACGACGGCCTACAATTACGGCTACGACGCTGGCAATCAAATCATCAGCGCGGTGTTGAACAGCACGGGCGCGGGTGCTACGGTGTTGAAGCAATATGCGTATGGCTACGATTTGGCGGGAAACCGGACGGGTGAGCAGATCGGAACGGGCACGAACGGAGCGGTGGCGATTAGCCAAAGCAGCTATAATGCTGACAATCAAGTCACGAACCGGACGGGAGGCAGCGGTTCGCTGCTCTTTGCGGGAAGCCTCAATGAGCAGGCAAGGGTGAGTGTTGGTGGAAATTCCGCGACGGTGAACCATGCAACGACAAATTTTATGAGTTACGCCAGCGTTATCAGTGGAACGAACGTGGTTCCGGTGATTGCCACGGATTATAGCAACAATTCGCGGACGAACAAATACCAGTTGGTCGTGACGAACAACGGCGTGGCCAAGACCATCAGTTATGATTTGAACGGCAATGAAACGAATGTGGCGATGGCAACGAGCACGAACAGCTACCAGTTTGATGCGGCGAACCGGCTGGTCGTGGTGACGAGTCCGACAAATCAAAGTTTGTTCGCTTACGACGGATTGGGCAGACGCGTTCAAATTATTGAAAAGACGAACGGCGTGGCTTATATCACGAACAAATTTATTTGGGACGGGCAAACGCTGGTGGAGAAACGGAGCGGAACAGCGACGAACCGGTTCTTTGCCGAAGGCGAACAGATTTCAGGGATAAATTATTTCTTCACACACGACCACCTCGGCTCGGTGCGGGAGGTGATGAGCAACGCCGGTGTCCTGCAAGCGAGATACGACTACGACCCTTACGGACGCAGAACCGTGATTGCGGGAAGTTTTACCGCCGACTTTGGCTATGCGGGTATGTATTATCATCCAGCCAGCGGGTTGAACCTTACACTTTACCGGGCGTATGATTCGGATTTTGGAAGATGGCTAAATCGTGATCCCATCGGGGAACGAGGAGGAATTAACCTATACGGATACGTCGCTAATAATCCTATCAACCGGATTGATCGATTTGGCCTTCAATTATTTGACCCGGATATGGACTATTCTTGGGATCGTGACGCAGACCCTAATTCTTCAACTGCGTCCAAAATTGGAACTGGTCTTCTAAACCTGGGTGATAACATAGGTGCGTTTGAACCTAATGACCCGGAAAATCCAGACGGAGATTATAATTGGCAAAACGACACGCCTGCCCAATTAGATTGGGACAAAAAATATGGGCCGCTCAATCCTTTATGGCCTCCAAATGATGGGCAATCATATCTCATTCCAGCACGGCCGAAGAATCCACCAGCGGCGACCTGCCCGGTTTACGGAAATACACATTCCCGGAGAGCGGTTATAGGTTATCGCTAAATGCGCGTAAAACACGGAATTACATGACATTTAAAAATTGCCATTGGATAAACCTATTGTTTGAGAGATTTCGGATTACTCTCTTGTTTGCTTTAGCTGCCTGTTTTTTGTGTTCGTGTCACCACAGTCATGAGGAAGAGGCGGTGGCGTTCTGCAAATCTGCAAAAAGCGAATTTGAAGCAGGAAACTATGCGCAAGCCATCGCCGACTCATCAAAAGCAATCGATCTAAATCCTAGCTTTGTCGGTGCTTACAATCTCCGTGGCGTCGCAGAGTTGTCCCTCCACGATTTTGCTGGGACCATCAAGGATTGTTCTAAAGCTATTGAATTGAACCCAAAATCTGCGTTTTCCTACTGTGTGCGCGGGTCAGCTAAACGGCAAATTGAAGATTACCATGGTGCAATTGCAGATTTGGACAAAGCAATTGCACTCAATTTAGACTCTGCGTTGGTTTATGAAGAACGCGGTCGCGCCAAAATAGCCATCAAAGATTATCCTGGCGCGCTTGGAGATTTGGATGAAGTAATTAAACTCGACCCCAGCAAACCTAATGCCGATAAAGCGGAAATATACAGCCTCCGTGGCGCAACTAAACTTCACCTCAAAGATTTCAAAGGCGCAGTGGTGGATTTCGACAAAGCAGTTGAACTAAACCCAAATGCCGTGGATGCATTTAGTCACCGTGGTTTTGCTCGCAAAAAGCTTAAAGACTATACTGCTGCACTTGCTGATTTTGATAAAGCAATTGACTTAAATCCAAAAGAATCTGGCTCCTATGTTGATAGGGGCTTGATTAAAAATAATCTGAAAGACTATGACGGTGCCTTGGCGGATTTCAATATGGCAATCGAACTGAACACCAATAACCCTGTTGCCTATGAAGGTCTTGGTGCTACTGAACGTCACTTTAAGAATTACGGCAAAGCCATGGATAATTTTAACAAGGCCATCGAAATCAACCCTCAAGATGCTTGGGCTTATGCGTGTCGCGGTTATCTTCAGAACGACTTGTTGCAATGGCAACAGGCGCTGGAAAGCTTTCGCAAGTCGCTAGAATTGGATTCGTCGTTGGATTATTCGCGGCTCTACATTTGGTTGATCCGCGCCCAGTTGGGTGAGCAGGAGGCTGCGACTAAAGAACTGGCCGACTACTTGAACTCCAGTGTAGGCACTAAAGAGAATGACTGGCCTATCCACGTAGGGAAATTCCTAATCGGCACGTTGTCTGAGGAGGATGTTATCAATGTCGCAAACAGGTTATCGAAAAATCTTGAAGAAGAAGACGGACAACTCTGCGAAGCTTATTATTACATAGGCATGAAGCATTTGCTTGACGGTGACAAAAGTGGTGCGGTGGATTTCTTGCAGAAGTGCCTCGATACTGGGGAGACCCGTTACCTGGAGTATGAAAGCGCAGAGACTGAAATACAAAAGCTGAAAGTGAACAATAAAAAGCAGTAGTTAGTAATGCGTTGAAGGGTGTTGACAGGCTCAACGGCATTCAACGTAAGCCGTCCATGCCGACGGAATCACCCGGCGAAGTCACGACTGGGATGATCGGAAGTGAGCGGCTAAAAGTGGAAAAGTTGCTATGACACCATCCCCTTACGTCAGTAGAGG
>PLHK01000053.1:20377-20603 GCA_003139955.1 Limisphaerales bacterium | reverse complement strand
GGGCTTTCGCGGAATTTAAATCTGGCGCGGCGATTTTCGGTTATCACGTCAACGATCCGGAACGCTATGGCGTCGTCGAGTTCGATGCGGATGGCAGGGCTGTCTCCATCGAAGAAAAACCGCATCAGCCGAAAAGCAATTACGCCGTGCCGGGACTTTACCTTTACGACAACGAAATTATTTCCATCGCCAAAAATTTGAAACCGTCGGCGCGCGGCGAACTGGA
>PLHK01000053.1:0-20353 GCA_003139955.1 Limisphaerales bacterium | reverse complement strand
TGGCGCGCGGGTTCGCGTGGCTGGACGCCGGCACGAGCAGCAGCCTGCACGAGGCGAGCGCATATGTGCAGACGATTGAAAGGCGCGCGGGCATAAAGATCGGCTGTCCCGAAGAGGCCGCGTTCCGCCAGCGTTTTGTTTCGCTCACACAACTGGAAAAAATTGTCGGCGCGATGCCGAACTGCGAATACCGGACTTATCTGGAAAACGAAGTCGTGGCCGAAGTGAAACGTCTGCAAAAATAAAATCATGATCTTGCTTCTCGGCGCATCAGGTTACATCGGCGAAGCGTTCGCAAAAGAATTGCAGCGGCGCAAAACTTCGTTCATGTCTCTTTCGCGAAAGGAGACTGATTATACCAACTTTGAAAAGCTGTTGGATTTTTTGGATTCATATGAACCTGAATTTGTCATCAATGCTGCAGGTTACACCGGCAAGCCGAACGTGGACGCGTGTGAGTTGGACAAGGCGGGTACACTCGTCGGCAATACTCTGTTGCCGCAGACGATTGCGCACGCATGCGCGGCGGCGGGAATCCCGTGGGGTCACGTTTCCTCCGGCTGCATTTACAGCGGTGCAAAAATTTCGGAGAACGAAAAGGTACGCGTGGAAAATGACATGACCAAGCCGGAGCTGCACGTGCTGGCGGAGAATAAATCCGCCGCCATTCTTGGTTATAACGAGATAGACGCGCCGAATTTTTCCTTTCGCGACCAGCCGTGCAGTTTTTACAGCGGCACGAAGGCGCTGAGCGAGGAAGCCATTGCCGGCATTGGCCAAAGTTACGTCTGGCGGCTGCGGATTCCGTTCGACGAATTTGATAACAAGCGGAATTATTTGAGCAAGGTGCAGCGCTACGCGAAGGTTTATGAAAATGTGAATTCAATTTCGCACCGCGCGGATTTTGTGAAGGCGTGCCTCGACACTTGGGAACTGCGCGCGCCGTTCGGCATCTACAACGTCACGAATCCCGGTTATGTGACAACGCGTCACGTCGTGGAGCAGATCGAGAAATATCTGAAGCCGGCGCGCAAATTTGAATTCTGGAAAAACGACGAGGAATTTTACCGGCAGGCGGCCAAGACGCCGCGCTCGAACTGCGTGATGGACGTTTCCAAGCTGCTCGCGGCGGGCGTCAAGATTCGCGGCGTCGAAGCGGCGCTGGAAGACTCGCTGATAAATTGGAAGCCGGAATAAATTTCAACCATGAACTTGTTAATCACCGGTGGCGCGGGCTTCATTGGCTCCAATTTGATCCAGCACGTCATTGGCGACGCGCGTATCGCGAAGCTCGTCAATCTGGATTGTCTCACGTACGCGGGGCATCTGGCGAATCTGGAGAAAGTTTCCGGAAATAAAAAATACTTTTTTGAGAAAGTGGATTTGCGTGACAAGGCGGCGACGTTGCAAGTCGTGGAGAAGCACGCCATCACGCATGTGATGCACCTCGCAGCGGAATCGCATGTGGACCGCTCGATCACCGGGCCGGGCGATTTCATCACGACCAATATTCTTGGCACTTTCAATTTGCTCGAAGCCTGTCGCGCCGTTTGGTTAAATCCAGAATCCAAGTATCGTTTTCACCACGTCTCGACCGATGAAGTTTACGGCTCGCTCGGCGCGACGGGGCTTTTTACCGAGACGACGCCTTATGCGCCGAACTCGCCGTATTCCGCGAGCAAGGCCTCCAGCGATTTTCTTGTCCGCTCGTATCATCACACTTACGGTTTGCCGACGGTCATCACGAATTGCTCGAACAATTACGGCCCGTTTCAATTTCCCGAAAAATTGATTCCCGTCATCATCCAAAATGTCCTCGCGCGCAAGCCCATTCCTGTTTATGGCGATGGCATGAATGTGCGCGACTGGCTTTACGTTCGCGACCATGCCGAGGCGCTCTGGACGGTTCTGCAAAAAGGCAAACTCGGCGAGACTTACAACATCGGCGGTCACAACGAATGGGCAAACCTGCACATCGTCGAATTAATCTGCGATGCGATTGATGAATTTGCGCCGCCGCTTGGCGGCAATTCCCGCAAATTGATTTCGTTCGTCAAAGACCGCGCCGGCCACGACCGCCGTTATGCCATTGACGCGACGAAGATTCAGCGCGAGCTTGGGTGGACGCCCGCTCACAAGTTCGAGGATGGCATCCGCGAGACGATTCGCTGGTATCTGGACAATCAGGACTGGGTCAAATCCGTCTTGAAGAAATAATTGTGTGAACGTTTTGGCCGCCGCGTCATCCAATCATCAATTCAATGTTGTTCCGCGTCAAAACCATTTCGCTGCTCATGCTGCTTTTCGGCGGTGTCGTGTTCGCGGGCGCGAACGCGGCGACGAATTCCATCGTCTGGCAAACCGCCGGTGACGAGGTCAGCGCCGATGTTCACGGCGAGGCGCTGTGGCCGCTCCTCACGGACATCGCGCACCAGACCGGCTGGCATATTTTTGTGGAGCCGGGCATTGACCGGAAGGCCGATGTGAAATTTGCGAACCTGACTTCCGGCGAGGCGTTGAAGAAATTGCTCGGCGACTTGAATTTTGCCTTCGTGCCGAAAACCAACGAAGCGGATCATCTTTACGTTTTCGCCACCACCGTGCGCGCGGCGACGCAGTGTGTGAATGTCGCTGCGACCACCAATAAAATGACGGCGGCCAGGCACGTCGCCAATGAATTGATCTTGAAAGTGAAACCGGGCACGGACATTGATGCACTGGCGAAATCCCTCGGCGCAAAAGTCATCGGGCGCGACGACAAGCTGGGAATTTACCGGCTGCAATTTGGTGACGCCGCCGCGACGGACGCCGCGCTTGGCCAGTTACAATTCAATCCCGCCGTGGCTGCGGTCGAATACAATTACATTCTCGATCCGCCGCCCGCGCCGCAACAAATTGCCAATGCGCCGACCGGCCCGGTTTCGCTCACGCTCAATCCACCGGGCGATTCCGGCCACGTCATCGTCGGGTTGATTGACACGCCCATCCAGCCGCTCGGTTCCAGCCTTGATCCGTTTATCCTCAAGCAGATTTCCATCACCGGCGACACGGTGGATTTGAGCAGCACGGATCCCACGCACGCGACCAGCATGGCCGAGACGATTCTCCGCGCCATGGCCGCGCAGGGCGGCAGCACGTCTGCGGAGATTCTGCCCGTGGATGTTTATGGCAACAGCGAAACGGCGACGACTTGGAACGTGGCCTTGGGCGTGCAGGCGGCGGTGGACGGCGGCGCAACGGTTTTGAACATGAGTCTTGGCGGCACGAGCGACAGTGCGATTTTGAGCGATGTCATCCAGCAGGCCGAGGCCAAGGGCATTGTGATTTTTGCGGCGGCGGGCAATCAGCCCGTCACCACGCCGACATATCCGGCGGCGGATTCCGGAGTCATTGCGGTCGCCGCGACGCAGGGCAACCAGCTCGCGTCGTATTCCAACTATGGCAGTTTCATCGCCCTCGCGCTGCCGGGCGCGAGCGTGGTTTATCTGGGCGGTGCGGCGTGGGTGGTGCAAGGGACTTCACCGGCCACGGCCTACGCGACGGGCATTGCGGCGGGCGCGAAAAGCGGCACGAGCCAGACGTGGGGACAAATTCTTTCGACGATGCAGCAGAAATTTCCCGTGCCGCAGAAATAGAAGTCAAAGTCACAATCCAGAAGTCAGAAAAAAAACCGCGAGAAAAGAACCTGACACTTGCGCAAAAAAAATCTGGATTCTGGCTCCTAAATTCTGGCTTTTGTTTCCCGTCAATGCGCCCGGCAGCCGTAGCGGATGAATGTGCCGAAGAACACGCCCATGACGGCGATGAGCAACCAAGGGCTGCCCTTGAGCAGTTCGATGATGCCCCAACTGATGAAGAAGGCGAACAGCGTGAACGTCAGGATGATCAAAGCAAATTTCATCGGGTTTGAGTGTAATCGCTTCATTGCGCGGCGCAATGCTGAAAAGTTTTTCGTCACGCAAAGAAAGTTCACAAACATCAGGCGGCCTTCGGCAACGGCGGCTGCTTTTTATGCGCTGAAGGCGCTGCGGAAATTATTCCAACGCCCGCTGAATCCGTCGGAGCAAACGCGCCGCGTTCTTTTTTGCAAGCTCGTGTTCCCACAAACGCAACACGCCCCAGTCCGCTGACACCTGCACAAAGGTCGATGAATCGTAACATGAGTTTTAACTCCAATGAATCGTGTTTGGAAATTGCGCTCCGATTGCAATTGAATAAGATTTGCGCCAGAAAATGAATTGAACCAAATGCTCCTCGACGCCCAACGAATCAGTTTGCGAGAAAAGCTCATTCTCGCCGGACTATATCTGTCAAAATACGATTCGCTTGGTTTGAAAAAGCTCGGCTTTGAAAGTTATCAGGAAGCGTTCAATGTTATTGGTTACGGCTTGGGTTCGAGACCGGCCTCGATAAAAAATTATCGGGATGAATTTGATCCGCTTTTCCCAAACAAGCGGTAAGGCTGGCACAAACGCCCAAGACGCGAATACTGCATTGAAATCTATAAAAAATACAAAGACCTAGACCTTGAAACTTTTTCAGCTTTGCTGAAATCGTTCATTGACTACGACGAAAACGCATTAAGCGTTACCGAGACCAAAGAAGAAAAGAAAGATGGCGGAGCGTTTTTTGCCAAGCGACTCATCACCGGATTGGCAGCCGAACATTATTTTGAAGCGATTCAGCCGAAGCTGCCAGAATTCAAAGATACACTCTTGAAAACACAACGCGGCTTGGTTGTGGCTATGACTTCCGGCTCGCGCGCAAATCAGATGATAAATTTTTGGCTGTTGAAGTAAAAGGATTGCAAGACCGAACTGGAAGCCTCGCACTGACGCCGAAAGAATATGAGGTCGCTTCGTCATTGTCGGAACGCTTCATCTTATTTGTCGTAAAAAATTTTCGCGACTTGCCGATGCACGACATTTACCGCAATCCATTGTCCGGCAGTTTGAAGTTTACGCGCAAAGAACGAGTTGTTGTTCAAGTCTCGTGGTTAACAACGATTTGAAAATACGCGAAGCATCCGCAACTCATCCGAAAAAAGCTTACAAGATTTCACCATAATGTCCTCGTATTCCAAAGGCTGATTAGTGCCATCGGAAAGCCTAAATATCGCAACCAAGGTTTTTTCGGGTCGTGGAATGTCCATGAGTTCTGACTATCTTGCCAGCAGCCTATTTCGCGAGCCAGTTGATTTTGATTTCCTTTTCGACGGACTTGAATTCGTGGTCAGCCGTCACCAGTTCGGCTTTCTTGTGCTTGGCCAGCGCGGCGGCAAAGGCGTCGGCCAGTCCCAGCTTGTATTGGTTTTTCAAATGCGCGGCAGCTTCAGCGAGTTCGCGATCCACCGGCACGGCTTCCAGCGGCGTGGTGCGTTCAAATTTGTGCGCGGTTGCCAGTCCGGTCTGGCCGTGCTTGCGTTCCATCTTGTAAAGCACCTCCGCCCAGTTCACGGCGGAAATATAAACGGGGCGGTCGGCCTCGGAAGCCTTGTGGAAAAGGTCGCGCATGGTTTCCATGCCGGGTTCGGCAAAGAACATGGCGAGCACGGCGGAGGTGTCCAGCACGGTGGGCTTCATTCGCGGTCTTCCTTGGCGCGTTCGGCGCGGCGTTCCTCCAGATGTTCCTGCACCACGGATTTCTCGCCGGGCTTGAGCTTGAAGATGCCGCAGAAGGAATTGATGTATTCCTTGGTGACGGGCTGGAAGATGATGCGGTCGCCCTCTTCCACAAAGTTGATGCGCGTGCCGGGCTTGATGCCGTAGCGCCGCCGGATGTGTGAGGGAACGACCAACTGGCCTTTGGAGGTGACGTAGGCGGAATTCATAATTATTTCATCTTTCTTCGGAAAGTCTTTCATAAATCTAAATGTAAGGCAATAATTATTTGTAAGGCTAATTAAAAGAGTGCTTTTGCACCTTCAGCGTAATTGTATTCGGGTTCGCGTGTTTCCCGCCTTCGGCAGACTTCGGCGGGGCGGGGCGTGGTTCACGGTTCGCCTCATCCGGCCTCCGGCCAGCCGAAACCCGGCGCGGAGAAGGAATTATTTTACTGTTTCCCTTTTACCAACGCTTCAACCACCGCCGGTTCGGCCAGCGTGGAAACATCACCAATTTGGTCTGTCTGGTTTTCGGCGATTTTGCGGAGGATGCGGCGCATGATTTTTCCGCTGCGCGTTTTCGGCAGGCCGGGCGCGAATTGGATTTTATCCGGCACGGCGATCGCGCCGATTTCCTTGCGGACGTGATGCGCGAGTTCTTTTTTTAATTCTTCGCTGTCGGAAATTCCTTCCTTCAACGTCACAAACGCGTAGAGCGCCTGGCCTTTGATGTCGTGCGGCATGGGCGCGACGGCGGCCTCGGCAACTTTTGCGTGGCTCACAAGCGCGCTCTCGACTTCCGCCGTGCCGATGCGATGGCCGGAGACGTTCACGACATCGTCCACGCGGCCGAGCAGCCAGTAATCACCATCGGCATCCACACGGCAGCCGTCGCCGGTGAAATACATGTTTTTGAACGTCGTGAAATAAGTGTTCACGAAACGTTCGTGGTCGCCCCACGTTGTGCGCATGATGCCCGGCCACGGTTTCTTGATGCACAATTTCCCGCCTTCGTTCGGTGAACATTCCGTGCCGTCGTCGCGCAAGACAACCGGTTCAACGCCGAAGAATGGCCGGCCTGCGCTGCCCGGTTTCAAAATGTTCACGCCGGGCAGGGGCGTGATCAAATGTCCGCCGGTTTCCGTTTGCCACCAAGTATCGGAAATCGGGCAACGGCCTTTGCCGATCACGTTGTAATACCACATCCACGCTTCGGGATTGATCGGTTCGCCGACGGTGCCGAGCACGCGCAGGGAACTTAAATCGTGTTTGTCCGGCCATTCATCGCCGAGCCGGATGAGCGCGCGGATGGCCGTCGGTGCGGTGTAAAAACTTGTCACCTTGAATTTTTCCACGATGCGCCAAAAACGTCCGGCGTCGGGAAACGTCGGAATGCCTTCAAACATCAGCGTCGTCGCGCCGTTGCAGAGCGGGCCATAAACGACGTAGCTGTGGCCGGTGACCCAGCCGACGTCGGCGGTGCAGAAATAAATGTCGTCGTCGTGGATGTCGAAAACGTATTTGTGCGTCAGGGCGCTCCATAAAAGATAACCGGCAGTGCTGTGGACGACGCCTTTCGGTTTGCCGGTCGAGCCGCTCGTGTAAAGGATGAACAGAAAATCCTCGGCGTTCATTTTTTCCGGCGGGCAATCGGCGGAAGCTTTTGCCATCAAATCGTGATACCAGACATCGCGACCGGCGGTGATGTTGCATGGCTCGTCATTGCGCTTGATGACGACAACTTTCTTGATGCTCGGAGTTTTTTTCAACGCCTCGTCGGCGATGGCCTTAAGCGGAATGATTTTTCCACCGCGCAACGAGACGTTCGCCGTGATCAGAATTTTGCACGTCGAATCATTGATGCGATCCGAGAGCGAATCCGCGCTGAACCCGCCGAATACGACGGAGTGGATCGCGCCGATGCGCGCGCAGCCGAGCATGGCCACGGCGGCTTCGGGAATCATCGGCATATAAATCGCCACGCGGTCGCCTTTTTGGACACCGAGCGATCTGAGCGCATTCGCAAATTTGCAAACGTCCGCGTGCAGTTCGCCGTAAGTGATGCGTTTGACTTCATCTTCGCCGTCGCCCTGCCAGATGATCGCCACTTTGTCGCGCAGCCTGGTTTTGACGTGGCGATCCAAACAATTGACGGTCAGGTTCAACTGCCCGTCTTCAAAAAAAGTGTGTTCGATCTTTTTCGCCATCGAATCCCAGATGAATTTTCCGGCGACCGTCGGTTGCTTGAACCATTCCAAAGTGTTCGCCTGTTCAAGCCAGAATTTTTCCGGATCGCGAAGCGAGCGTTTGTAAAGCGCATTGAATTCCGGCGCGTTGATCAGCGCACGCTTCACCACTTCTCCCGACGGCGCGAACGTGCGGTTTTCGTGTGAAAGGGATTCGGTGGAGATGACTTGGTCGCTCATGTCATTGGTAAAATCGGTTCGGGAATTTCCAAAAATAAAAGCGCGGTGTCAATCATCGTGATTCAGTTGACACCTGAAATAAACGTCGAATCGAGTTCCGCCACTGTTTCAGGCGTGACCGTGCCTTTTTCCGGCGGCGAAGTAGTCCAGATATTTCACCAAGCGGTCTTTCATTTCTTTGCGGTGGACGATGGAATCAACAAGGCCGTGGTCGAGGAGAAATTCCGAAGTTTGAAAGCCGGGCGGCAGTTCCGCCTGCGTGGTGTCCTTGATGACGCGTGGGCCGGCGAAACCGATCAGCGCCTTCGGCTCCGCGAGAATCAGATCGCCGAGACTCGCGTAACTCGCCATGACGCCGGCGTAATCGGGATTCACGAGGATGCTGATGTAGGGCAGGCGACGTTGCGCGTGATAGGCGAGCGCGGCGCTCGTTTTGGCCATCTGCATGAGGCTGAACATACCCTCATACATGCGCGCGCCGCCGCTGGTGGAAATGATGATGACCGGCCAGCCGCCTTCCGTGGCGCGCTCGATGAGGCGCGTGAGTTTTTCACCGACGACCGAGCCCATCGAGCCGCCGAGAAACTCAAAATCCATCACGCCCAGTGCGACGGTGTGCGTGCCCATCTTGCCGATGCCGGTGACGACGGCGTCCTTCAACGTGGATTTTTTACGATAGGATTCGAGCTTGGCCTTGTAGGTGGCGACGCCTTTGAACTGCAAAATGTCCACGCTACTCATCTCCGCGTCCATCTCCTGAAACGTGCAGGTCTCGACGAGCGAATGGATGCGTTCGCGCGCGCCGATGGTGAAATGATGCTCGCACTTCGGGCAGACCTTGAGATTCTCGTCCAGTTCCTTGTCGAAAATCATCGCGTCGCAGGACGGGCATTTCGTCCAAAGCCCCTCGGGAATCTCGCGTTTCTTGGACTTGTGGGCGCCAATCTTAGGCTTTTTGGCAAAAGTCGTCTGCTCGGAGTTCGCGGGCGGCGGCGTCAAAGCCGGCTCGATCTGCGTCACGCCGCCAATTGTTTTCTTCAAAAACGAAGTCGTATCCATGAACGCCTGATGCTACGAAATTCAAAGCCCGCGCGCAACTGTCCAGACACCGACTTCCGCCGCGCCCGCCGCGCGCAACGCTTGGGCGCAGGCGTTCGTCGTCGCGCCGGTGGTGAACACATCGTCCACGAGCACAATGTTTTTTCCAACCAGCCGGGTTCCTTTGCGGACGACAAAGGCATTTTTCATGTTTGCCGCGCGCTCGTCCCGTGTCAGCAAAGTTTGCGTGGCAGTGAAATGTATGCGGCGGAGAATATTTTTCTGCAAGGGGATTTTCGTGGCGCGGGCAAGTTGCGCGGCGAGCAACGCCGCTTGGTTAAATTCGCGTTCCCGCAGCTTGACCGGATGCAGCGGCACGGGGACGATGTAATGCCAAGTTTGCTTTGCCAGCACCGGCGCGGCCTCGCGGATGAGCAGGCCGGCAAGAAAATTTTCAAACCACAGCGCGTGGGAATACTTGAAGCGGTGAATCGCCTCTAGCACAACGCCTTTGGCGACGACCGCCGAGCGCGCGGAAGTGAAATTCAGTTCCAAATCGTTACAGTTGGTGCAGACAAACGTCGTCGTGATCTCGCCCGCGAACGGCAGGCCGCAATGCTCGCAGAACGGCGGGCGGATGAACCGGACGTGCGACCAGCACCTGCCGCAGACCAAGCCGTCGCGCATCTCCGCGCGGTGGCTGTGGCAAAGCTGGCAGACGGGCGGATATAGCAAGTTCAGCCATCCTGAAATGAAACTGTTCACGCAACAATGAACCATCATCATCTGAATGTGCCAACGCGATGGTGAATGATAATAAAATTATTTTCCGGTGAGTGCTTTTTTCACGGCGGTGCCCAACGCCTCACCTCGCAGGTCGCTGCCAATGATTTTACCGTCCCGGTCAAGAAGGACGGTAAAAGGAATTAGTTCGATTCCGTATTTCACCGCCAGTTTGTTGTCTTGCCCTTTGTTGTCAAAATACTGCGGCCACGCCAAGTCGGAATGTTGTTTGAGAAAAGCCGTCAACCGGTCGTGATCGTCGTCCATGCTCACGCCGATGATGTCAAATCCTTGCTCATGAAATTTCTTGTAGGTGGTGATGACGTTGGGCAACTCAATCATGCAGGGCGTGCACCACGTCGCCCAAAAATCAAGCAGCACCACCTTGCCTTTGTGGGCGGCGAGGGAAAGCGGTTTTCCGTCCAGGCTTTTTTCGTCAAAGTCGGCCAGTTGTTCGCCGATGCGAAAGCGCGTTGTCTGGCGTTTCATTGTTTCATCCTGAAACTTTTGCTGGGCTTCCATGTCCGTGATTTCACCGGCAATTTCGCCCGCAGTCTTGCCATAGGCCGTATCGGGATAATTGCTATTAACTTGATCAAGGAAGGCTTCGGCTTGGTCAAAATCCTTGAAAACTTCCAGATAAAGTCGTGCCTTCAGGTAGGCGATGTGCGCCGCCTCTTCTGTTTTCGCACCGCCTTCCTTGGCCGCAAGGCTATCAAAGGCCTTGAGTTCGTCGGAAAAATCCGCCTCGGTTCTTTTGCCGGCGTCAACCTTGGCCTGGATCTGTTTGACTAGATTGGCCAAGGCCGTCTCGTTGGCATTGGTGGACTGCGCCAACACACCAAAACCGACGAGACAAAGCACGGTTGTCAGGAGACAGATTCGCTTCATATTCATAAACAGCATGACTGACGATTCCATTTATCCGGTGGCATCGCAATATACATTTTGACGCGCCGGTAGGCGGAAATGTTCAAACTGATTTCCTAGGGAACACGCTTGACAGGCGGGGTGTTTCGCCAGTTATCTTAATTTGATGACTACGTCTCTTCCCGCATGGGTCGGTTAAACCGTCGCGCCTGACTGAAGCTGAATGAACCAGTCAACAAATTGAACAGCCGAACTTAAAAATGAAAATTGCATTTCCGAACGTCAAAAATATCTCCTACGAAGGAGTTCGGTCCAAAAATCCGCTCGCGTTCAAGCATTACAACGCCGATGAAATCGTCGCCGGCAAAACCATGCGCGAGCATTTGCGTTTCGCGGTGGTTTACTGGCACACGTTTCGCGGCATGGGCAGTGATCCGTTTGGGCCGGGTACGATGCAGCGTCCGTGGGACGACGGCTCGAATTCCGTCAGCAACGCGCAGAACCGCGCGCGCGTGGCGTTTGAATTCATTGAAAAACTGGGCGCGCCATTTTATTGCTGGCACGACCGCGATGTCGCGCCGGAAGGAAAAACTTTGGCCGAGTCGAACAAAAATTTTGACGCCGTCGCCAAAATTTTGAAGGAAGAACAAAAACGCACGGGTATAAAATTATTGTGGGGCACGGCGAATCTGTTTTCCAATCCGCGCTTTGTCCACGGCGCGGGCACGAGCTGCAACGCGGATGTGTTCGCGTTCGCCGCCGCGCAAATCAAAAAAGCAATGGAAGTGACGCACGAACTCGGCGGTGCGGGCTACACTTTTTGGGGCGGGCGCGAAGGCTACATGACGCTGCTCAACACCGACATGAAGCGCGAGCTGGAACATCTCGCGAAACTGTTGCATCTCGCGGTGGAATACAAAAAGCAAATCGGTTTCAAAGGCCAATTTTACATCGAACCAAAACCGAAAGAGCCGACGAAGCATCAATACGATTCCGACGCCGCTGCGTGCCTGAATTTTCTGCGCGAATACGATTTGCTGCCGCACTTCAAACTGAACATTGAGACGAACCACGCGACGCTTGCGGGTCATTCGATGCAGCATGAACTCGAAGTCGCGGGCGCGGCGAACGCGCTAGGCTCGATTGACGCGAACACCGGTGATGAACTGCTTGGCTGGGACACAGACCAGTTTCCGACCAACATTTATCTCACCACTTACACGATGCTCACGATTTTGAAATACGGCGGCCTGACGACTGGCGGCGTGAATTTCGACGCGAAGGTTCGCCGCGAAAGTTTTGAGCCGGTGGATTTGTTTCACGCGCACATCGGCGGCATGGACGCCTTCGCGCGCGGGTTGAAAATTGCCGCCGCGATTCGCAAGGACGGACGCTTGGCGGAATTTGTGAAGTCGCGTTACGCGTCGTGGGATTCAGGCATCGGCGCAAAAATCGAATCCGGCAAAACCAGTTTGAAGGAACTGGAAACTTACATTCTGAAAAAAGGCGAAGCTGCCGCGAACACGAGTGGGCGTCAGGAATTTTTGGAAAACCTGATTAATGAATTTATTTGAGTCAGTCACAAAAGCGGATTTCGGTCAGACGTCGGAAGGTAAGAAAGTGGAAGTTTACACGGTGCGCAACAGCAAGGGCATGGCAGCGAGCATCACGACTTATGGCGGCATCGTGCAATCGCTTTTTGTGCCGGACAAAAATGGCAAGTTTGACGACGTCGTGCTCGGCTACGACGATTTGCCGGGCTATCTTAAATCCTCGTCTTTTTTTGGTGCGCTGATTGGCCGTTACGGCAACCGCATTGGCGGCGCAAAGTTCACGCTGGACGGCAAGACTTACACACTGGCGGCGAACGACGGCCCGAACTCGCTGCACGGCGGTTTGGTGGGATTTGACAAGGTCTTCTGGACGGCACGGCCGCTGCCGACGTTGCGCGGGTCGGCCTTGATCCTGACTTATGTCAGTAAGAACGGCGAAGAAGGTTTTCCCGGCAATCTGGAAGTTACGGCGATCTGCACGCTGACGGAAGACAATGAATTGCAACTGGAGTTCACCGCCAAGACGGACGAGCCGACAGTGGTGAACCTGACGCATCATTCCTATTTCAATCTGGCCGGGCAGGGGAATGGCGACATCCTCGGCCATCAGGTTTATATCAATGCCGATCAGATCACGCCGGTGGATGCCGGGTTGATTCCGACCGGCGAATTTGCGGCCGTGACGGGAACGCCGTTTGATTTTCGCACGCCGACTGCGATCGGAGCGCGCATCAATGATTCGGACCAAGTTTTGCGATACGGCTCTGGTTACGATCACAACTGGGTGATCAATAAGCCACTCGGCGAATTTGGCCTGCAGGCGCGCGTGGTCGAACCGGCGAGCGGTCGCGTGATGGAAGTCTGGAGCGACGAGCCCGGCTTACAGTTTTACACCGGCAATTTTCTTGACGGCAGCATCAAGGGCAAGGGCGGCGCGGCCTACCCGACGCGCGCCGGCTTTTGCATGGAGCCGCAGCATTATCCCGACTCGCCAAACCAGCCAAATTTTCCCGCCGTGGTGCTCAGACCCGGCCAGACCTACCGCAACCTGATCGTCTATAAATTTTTAATCGCTGGCCAAACCGAAAAATAATTCGGACAACCGTTCTTGATCCAACTGGCCGCCGAAAAATAAGTTTTGACACGATGAAACAATTGGACAAAATGCGCTGCATCGCCTGCAAATCATAAACCTATGTCACGATTAAATCCCTATATTATCCTTCTTACGCTTACCGCCACGTTTGGCGGATTACTTTTTGGTTATGACACCGCCGTGATTTCCGGGGCGGTTGGGAGCTTGCGGGTTTATTTTGTTGACCCGCAAAATCTCAGCGCCGCCGCCGCGAGTTCGCGCTTGGGATTCGTGGTTTCCAGCGCGCTCATCGGCTGCATCATCGGTGGCATGATTGGCGGCTGGGTGAGCACCAACATCGGGCGCAAAAAGGGTCTCATCATCGCCGGCTTCCTTTTTTTGATTTCCGCCCTGGGTGCCGCCGCGCCTGAATTTCCCTACGCTTTAATTAGTCATGGCGAATTGTCCCACATTTGGAATATGATCACTTCCGGCGGTTTCGGTCACATTTGCAATGTAGTCATCTCGCATCCGTTGGTGACGCTATCCAATATCAGTCATGGTCAAAACATGGATGGCGGCTCGGGCTACATCTGGTATTTTGTCTTTTATCGCATTCTCGGCGGGATTGGCGTGGGGCTGGCCTCAATGCTGTCCCCGATGTATATCGCCGAGATTGCACCCGCCCGGATTCGTGGGGCTCTGGTGGCGTGGAACCAGATCGCCATCGTTGTCGGAATCGTGGTGATTTACTTTGTCAATTACAGCATTGCCAAGTCGGACGACAGCGAAACTTGGCTGAACACCATTGGCTGGCGGTATATGTTCCTGTCCGGCGCGATTCCGGCGGGCATCTTCCTGCTGTTGCTGTTTCTGGTGCCGGAAACACCCCGCTTTCTGATGTTGAAAAACAAGGAGACGCAAGCCAAAGCGGTGCTTTCCAAACTTGTTACCGCTCAAGAATGCGAACAGGAAATCTCGGACATCCGCGCTTCCTTTGCTGAAAACCATTCCGGTCGGCTGTTTTCTTTCGGCGTGCCGATTATCGTCATTGGCGTCCTGCTGTCGGTTTTTCAGCAGGTCGTCGGCATCAACGCGGTGCTTTATTACGCCCCGGAAATTTTCAAGGGCATGGGCATGAAGACGGATGCCTCGCTGCTGACCACCATCATGCTCGGAGTGGTCATGATGGTCTTCACGATTATTGCCATCTTTACCGTGGATAAATATGGCCGCAAACCGCTGCAGATCATCGGGGCGCTCATGATGGCTGCCAGCATGATCACTTTGGGTGTGGATTTTATGATGCAGGATACTGGTGTGATTGGGTTAATCTGCATGATCGCCTTTCTGGCCGGCTTTGCCGTTTCCTGGGGGCCGGTGACTTGGGTGTTGTTGAGCGAAATGTTCCCCAATCAGATTCGCGGCAAGGCCATGGCCGTAGCCGTCGCGGCGCAGTGGATCGCCAATTATCTGGTCAGTTGGACGTTTCCGATCCTGAATGAAAATTCGTTTCTGGTACAGCACTTCAATCATGGTTTCGCCTATTTGCTCTATGGCGGGATGGGAATTCTGGCCGCCATCTTTGTCTGGAAGTTTGTTCCCGAAACCAAAGGCCGCACCCTTGAAGACATGGAAAAATTGTGGACGAAGTCAGTTAAGCACTGATCGTTGTTTAAATCGCTTCGGTCTGAAACCGGCTGGCTTTGTTTGAATTAAAGCCAGCCGGAATTTCTTTCAGGGCGTCACGAGGCCGGATGCCATCAAAGCCGCGCGCGTCGTTTCCGGTGATTCGTGCAAGATGGCCCGCCAGCCACGCGCCGCGCCCGCCGCGATATTTTCCACCCGGTCGTCGAGATAAACCAGATCGCCACCGCGCCGACCGGTCAATTTTTCCATCGCCGCATAAATCTCCGGCTGCGGCTTTAGCGCGCCAACTTCGTAGGAAAAAATATAGCCGTCAAAACCGGCGAAGAACGGAAAGTTCCGGCGGACGTGTTCGATGGCGAGATCGTTCGTGTTGGAAAAAATGTAAGTCTTGAAGCCGCTCCGACGTAATTCCGTGTGGAGGGCGATGGCGCCGGGCATCTCCGAAAAAATGTCCGCGAAGAAATGGCTGAATTCTGCCAACGTGCCGTTGAAACCGATGGCGCTGGCAACGGCCTCATAAAATTCTTTGCGGGTGAGCCGGCCAGATTCGTAGGCGACCAGCAGCGGCGAACTGCCGAGAAACGCGTGCAAATCTTCCGGCGCCTTGGAACTGCGCGCCGCAATTTTTCGCGCGGCGATGGAGTAATCGAAATCCACCAGCACCTTGCCAAGGTCGAAAATGAAAACGGGAGAATCTGTCACAACATTTCCCGCCGTCCTTCCAGCGCGCGGTTAAGTGTGAGTTCGTCGGCAAATTCCAGTCCGCTGCCGGCGGGCAAACCAAAACCGATGCGCGAAATTTTAAGGCCGCCGCGCGCGATACGTTTTGCGAGATAATTGCTCGTCGCGTCGCCTTCCACGTCCGTGCCAAGAGCGATGATGATTTCCTTGATGGGTTCGCTCGCCAGCCGTTTTTCCAAATCGGAGATTTTCAGATCATCCGGCTCCACGCCGTCGAGCGGGGAAATGTTTCCACCAAGCACATGAAACTTTCCGCGGAACGTGCCGGATTTTTCCACGCTCAATATATCCACTGCGCGCTCGACGACGCAGACAAGCGTGGCGTCGCGCCGCGAATCGTCGCAAATCGGGCAGGGGGATTTTTCCGTGAGCGCACCGCAGATTTCGCAAAAGCGGATGCGTTCGCGCGCGGCCAGAATCGCTGCGGCGAGATTTTTTACCGTTGCGGAATCGGTTTGGACGATGTGCAAGGCCACCCGTTCGGCGGAACGCGGGCCGATGCCGGGCAATTTGCTCAACGCAACGGTCAGCGCAGTGATGGGTTCGGGTAACATTCGTTAAATAGTTAAAAAGTGAATTGTTAAATCGGTTGAATCGCGGCCGCCGATTGAACGATTTAACAATTCAACCATTTAACAAATCACGTTTCAACCAAGCCCCGGCAAATTCAAGCCCGCCGTGATTTTGCCCATTTCCGAATTTGAAATGTCCTTGGCCTGCGCGAGCGCCTGATTCGCGGCGGTGAGAATCATGTCTTCGAGCAATTGCGCGTCGGACGGATTCAGCGCCTGCGGGTCAATTTTGATCGAGGCAATGGAGCCGTCGCATTTTGCGGTGACTTTGACCGCACCGCCGCCACTCGTGGCTTCGACCGTGCGCGCGGCGAGTTGCGCCTGCACTTGTTCCATCTGCTGCTGCATTCGCGCAGCCTGTTTCATGAGTTTGCCGATGCTGCTCATTTGGTTGATAGTTGATAGTTGATGGTTGAGAGAAAATTACGCCCGCACTTCCACAATGGTGCCTTTGAAAATCTCCAACGCCTTTTTGATGAGCGGATCGTTCTTGAAATCGTCCTTGTTGAACGCAGTGGGCGCGGCTTTTTTTTCGATGGCGGGAATCGCTTCCACAGGTTTGACGGTTGTCGTCGCGTTTTTGGGTGCAGCCGAAACTGGCGGCGCGGCGGCGGGTTTGCGATCCCAACCGGCGGGTGCTTCCGCTTTGACAAATTTAATCATCGCGTTGTGATGGCCTAGTTCCGCGAGCTTGGTCGCAAGCAGCGTGTGGTTGCGCGCATTATCCACCAGCCCGAGATGGTCGGCGAATTCCGGGTCGAAACCAATGGTCAAAACATTTTTCTCGAATGCGACCGGATGTGCGTCAATCAAGTAGCCGCGAGTGAACGGGCTGACACGGCCAATGGCGTCCACGAGGCGCGACCAGAGTACCGGCAGGTTTTCGGATGTAGCCGGCGTGGAAGCAATGGCGGCTGCGGCTTGAATGTCGCGCGCAGGACGCGAAGGTGGCGAGGGTTGGGAAACAATTTTATTTTCAATCCCTTCGCGCGTAACTTTTTCCGGATTGGCCGTTGGCATGTTTGCGCTGCTTTGCCCGCGCAACTGGTTCAGTTGTTTTAGCACGGCGTCGAGGCTGACGGCGCTGCGAGCTTCGATGGCGCGGAGCAGCGTGACTTCGAGCAGAATTTTTTTGGACGCCGCATCGCGCAGGCGAAGTTCGGCATCGGCGAGCACTTCAAGAACGCGCGTGAAGGCGTCGGTGTTGGCGAGCGCAGACTGTTCTTTCAGCGCGGACACTTCGGCTTCGGACGCTTCGAGGAGATTCAAATCGCCTTTGGAAATTTGGTAAATGAGCAAATTGCGAAAGTGGTTCAGCAGGTCGCCGAGCAGACGGCCAAGGTCTTTGCCGCCGCGCGCGAGTTCGTCCAATTGCGTCAGCGCGACGGAAATTTCTCCGGCGAGCACGGCGTGACTCAATTTGAGAATTTGGTTTTGCGCCGCGAGGCCGAACATCGAGAGCACGTCTGTTTCTTCGATCTTGTCGCCACAAAAACTGATGAGCTGATCCAGCGTGGATTCAGCGTCGCGCATGCCGCCGTCCGCTCCGCGCGCGATGGCGTGCAACGCAGCAGCGTCAATCGCCACTTTTTCTTTCACCGCTATTTCCGCGAGGTGTTTCGTGATGAGCGCGCCGGGAATCCGGCGCAAATCAAATCTTTGACAGCGCGACAAAATGGTTGGCAAAACTTTTTCCGGATCCGTCGTTGCGAACATGAATTTCACATGGGCGGGCGGCTCTTCCAAAGTTTTCAGCAGCGCGTTGAAAGCCGCCGTCGAGAGCATATGAACTTCATCAATGATGTAGATTTTGAACTGCGAATTCGCGGGTGCGTATTTGCAGGTCTCGCGCAGTTCGCGGACTTGCTCGACACCGTTGTTGCTCGCGCCGTCAATTTCCAAAACGTCCAACGCGCGGCCTTCGGTGATTTCCTGCACGCGCGGGTCGCGGTCGTCAAAATCAACTTTTGGTCCGCCGGTGCAGTTCAAACATTTGGCAAAAATGCGCGCGATGGTCGTCTTGCCGGTGCCGCGCGGGCCGCAAAAAAGATACGCGTGCGCGATGCGTTTTTGCGCGATGGCGTTGGCGAGCGTCTGCGTGACATGCTCCTGACCGACGACGTCGGCAAAACGTTGCGGTCGGTATTTTCTGGCGATGACCTGATATGACACGGCGGAAGTGTGAATTAAAAATTAAAAATGCAAAATTAAAAATTGAAGAGATGCCAGGGTGACTGCGGCAATTGCAAAGCAAACTACCGTTGCTGCCTTCCGGCCCTGGCGGGATTTGTAAGTCCACACTCCGCAGGCCCTGACGAAAATAATTTTGCGCCACGTTCGGGGCGGTTACAAGCAGAAACGCCGGACATCAAAAATGTCCGGCGTGTTCGGTTTTAAATTTTACAGATTGGTGCTGATGTTCAGCGGGACGCCGGTGGAAGGCGTGGACACGTCAATCGGCGCGCCGGCGTTGAGCTGGGCGAGGACGGAATCGGTGATGTCATTGTCGCCGTTGGCGAAGACGACGACTTCAATGGAGCCGGAGTTGAAAACCATGGAATAGCCGCCCGCCTTGGCTTTGTCGGCGACCGCTTTCTGGATTTCACTGATGAGGTTGGCGCTCATGCGCTGGCTCTGGTCGGCAAGCTGGGCTTCGGCCTGGCGCTGAAATTGTTCGATGGCGGCGCGGGAATTATTGATTTCACTGGCCTTGTCTTGGCTGGCTTGCTTGCGTTTATCGCGTTCGTCCTGGGAGATGGCCGGATCATTCGCCTCATCAAGCAGATCTTTGTAGTCGGACTGGGCTTTGTCCAAACCGTCGGCCATGTCCTTGATTTCCTTTTTCAACTCGGTCTTGCGGTTTTCAAGTGATGTCTGAGCGAGCTTGGTTTTGTAATAGCCGTTGAAAAGTTTTTTCATGTCCACGGTGGCCACCTTGGTCTGGGCGCTGGCCGAGACGGCGGTGGCGACCAGCAGGACAACGGCGAGAATCGTATAGCGCAAATTTTTCATGGCCGAATAGCAAAGCAGAAACTGGCCGGGACGCCAGCAAAAAATGGACTTCAGTATTTATGCAGTCGGAAGTATTGAACTCCGTTGGTCGCCGGCAGAGTGACTTGACTCCAGCCATTGCTGTTGGCAACGCTCGCGGGTATGGTGCTCCAACTGGTCAGGTCGGTGGAGCTTTCCACATCGTAATTTTCAGTGGATATCGGCCATTTCAAGGAAACGGCAGGTAGTTCCGATGCTGGCAGTCCGGTGATTTTGCTTTGGATGGCTGAGATTAAACTTCCGGGTTCGATGACCAGCGAGAACTTTGCCAAAGAAAATTGAATGTCGGCAATGAACATATCGTTCGTGCCATTGCGATGGGATTGCCAAGCATTGACGGTTATTGGAAAATTGGTTGCAAGCGTCTGGCCGGTAATATAGGCGTTGCTAATATTGTTGGTCGTGTAAACAGCGATGGCATTACCGTAATCATTGTCATCGCCGCCAATATAAGCGGAGTAGAGCGCGGTGGAGGCGTTGGTGTTAAAGGCGATGACGAAAACGTCACTGGNNATCACTGGAAATGTATGTTTTGTAATAGTGATTGGTGGGGGAAAGGCCGTCGTAAACATCATTGGTGGTGATGGTGACCGGGAAATTGGTGCTGCTGGCCGAGCCGACCACATAGGCGTTTCCTGACGGATCCACCGCGACGCCATTGGCGATATCCACACCATATCCGCCGAACATGACTGAATAACCGATGTTCGCGTTGGTGCCATTCCAATCAATCCGAGTCAGGAAGCCGTTGGTGGCCACTACATAACCCGTCCCGTTGGTATGGACATATGAGAGTGAATTGCTGATGAAGCCGGACAGCGCGTTGGTGTATGGAAAATTCGTCGAAACCGTCCAGCCGACTACATACGCGCTGCCGTTAGCGTCAGCGGCAATGCCGGTGGCCTCATCATTGTTGGTGCCGCCAAGCAAGGTGGAATAAAGTGGCTCGGTTAAATTAGTGGTGCTAAAGGTGGTGACGAAGGCGTCGGAGG
>PLHK01000027.1 GCA_003139955.1 Limisphaerales bacterium | reverse complement strand
AATCGGAAGAAAACCAACTATAAGAGGCGAAAGCCTCTTTTTTAGGCGATTACTATTGCAGTAATTATTCTATGTATAACCTATCTTCATGTCAGTGGCGTCTCCAATTGAGACGATTTTCTAAACTCCGGCAAAAATTTAACCCCACTAGGGGAATTTATTTTTTACTTTGCCCGCTCGCCAGAGCTACCACCGACTATTGTCTGCTTCAATTTTTAATTCGCAGGACAATTTCGCACTTATGCGCTTCGATCTTAATTTTTTCCGTCTTGGACAAGCCAAACGTATAACCTAAAACCGATGACCAAACCTCCTACTTGAACCTCGTTTGTCAAAAAAAAGTTGTTCACAATTATGAAAAGTTATTCACAATTATGTTGTGTTCACCATTTAGCTGATTCCATTGAAACGGAGAATCCATTACGCTCACGACAGCCATGTGGTTGGCGGATTGTTTTTTGAAAAATTTCCTGGTGTGTTCGAAAGCTTGATTTCGAAGTGAAGAAAATCCTGATATAATTGCACGCATGGCGACCTTTGAAATTCGAGAGCGTTCTTTGCAACTTCAAGAACGCGATTTTGCACTTCTACGCGGACTGTTTGAGTGTCGGGTAATGACCACCGATCACATCGCAATGTTGTATTTCGACGGCAAACGTGAATACACCAAAAAGCGGTTGCAGAAATTGAAAGCGGCCGGTTTCATCGGCGAGCGCAGGCGAAACGCGAACGAGCCATCAGTTTTATTCTTAACCCGTAAAGCATTTAGCCTGCTTACGAGCCGTGGCGAGCTTTCGGAATACCCGTCACTTGGCAAAAATTCTTTTGAGGCCCGCGCCAACGTGAGCGCACTCACGTTGCGGCATGAGCTTGAAATCATGGACGTGCGGGCGGCATTTCATGCCGCGCTCGCGAAATCTGAAAAATTCTCGATTGTCGAATTCAGCACATGGCCGCTGCTTCATCAATTCGAAATGTCTCACCCAGGAAACGGTGCAGATGTTTTAGTGAAGCCCGACGGCTTCATTAGCATCCACGAAAAAGAAGAAGGCACGAAGGGCTTTGCGTTTGACTGCTTTCTTGAAGTGGATCGTTCGAGCGAAACGCAGGATGCTCTTGTCGCCAAGGCTGCCTGCTACCTCGAATACTATAAGTCCGGCGGCTTCGCCGTCCGCAACGGTTCCACTCGCGACAAATTCAAGGACTTCCCTTTTCGTGTGCTCATCGTTCTTAAATCAGCCGAACGCCGTAACAACACGGCGGAACGGCTGGTGCAGAATAGTCCGCCCATCTTGACGCAAACGTGGCTTACGACGTTTGCCGAAGTGACCGCCGATCCGCTTGGTGCAATCTGGATTCGGCCTAAAGACTACCGCGAAGCCACAGACGGGACAGCGTTTGATACCGCAAAGCCGAATCGCAATTTTGCATATCGCCGTCAGCCGGAACGCGAGATGTTCATCGAATCGAAAATCCAAAAACTGCGATTCTTTTCGGATGGCAAAACGGAGTAAAATTTATTTCAACGCTGAATCAACAAAGGATGCAAAATCATGATTTTGCAGCGGTTTGGCCTTGCGCCAAACCGCTTTCGGAACCGGCAATGAAAAGAATTCCCGTATGTCGCGCTCGACTCCTTCGGGGTTGAAGGTCAGATCGCTTTTCATTGTTTGATATACACTGGATAGATGCTGAATCGTCATATTAACGAAATCCTCTTCTCCGCGAGATACCGGCTTGGATGACACATCAGCCGAAGCATCCAAAACACGAGCGAGTTCAGGATGTTGATTGAAATCCTGCCAAAGCCGCTGGTGATTTTGCGTAAGGATCAGCAGATTTGAAACACGGCGAGACTTTATTTCGGAACGAAAAGAAATCGCAGTGAAGTAAAGTCCGCCGATAATACCGACGGCGCTCAAAAGATTGAACCAGTTTTGAGAANNTGTCCGGGATGTCCCCTTTGGCGAGGACGAGCGTTTTGCGTGGAATTCTGATGATTCGTTCGTCCGGCCCACAACCCGCAGTCGGCGGCAGTTTGCCAATGGCTTCGGCGGTGATGTCAGAGCCGATAATGGCAAAATCGCCATTATCGAGTTCCAAAATGTCGGGGCATCCGCGCAACGCATACGTCATTGCACCGTTTGCGTGCGGGTCGGGGCCGATTCTGCGGCGGAAAATAATGTCATTCATACTATTCTTGAATTTTGTATTGCATGCCGTCGTCAACCCCATTATTAGTATCGAACATATTCGATGTTTGCAAGCGCAAAAATCTGTTTTGTAGTGGGGCGTGACCGAACGCCAAATGCTGCGACTGATCGGGGCGAACGTGAAAGCGGCTCGCACTCAGGCCAACATGACACAGGAATGCCTTGCGGAGATTGCGGGCGTTCACTGGCAGACCGTCAGCTACATCGAGAACGGAAAATTTCCCGCTTCGATCGTCACCTTCACAAAATTAAGCCAAGCACTAGAAGTGAGTGCCAATCGGTTGCTCGAAGGTTTGCCTCCCCTGAATCCCGACCGCATTACGCGGATCAAAAAGGCGTTGGCAACAAAACGGAAACTGAAGANNGCAAGGCAATACTTTCATTGCCAAGGCTGGGGGGGGGGGCGCTATCATTGAGAAATTCACTTTTGAGAAAATGTTGCCGGTGAAGTGAAGTTTTTTGCGTGATTTTAACGTCGCCGTTTTGTGGCTTGCATTTGGATAAGGAGCGGCTAAAACGATGACCGGGTATGGGTCTATTTGGAAACTGGATATTGCTTATGAAGCTGATAATCAGAGGGAGCGGTTCGTCTCGCAAGTTGCACAGAGTATTGGCCCGCATCTTTGTTGTTGCGGGCTTTTTGTTTGCCTTGGCACCCTTGCCGGTGCGGGCGGTGGATTATGTTCCGGCCTTCAACACTCAACCCACCAACGCGCCGCTTGATTCGTGGTCATTTTACGATCCGATCTACTGGACGAACGATTATGGCTACGTCCCCGTCACGTTCACCAACTTGGCTTTTTCCTATCTGGGTGACGGCCAGTCGCTGGTCGTGGACACCAATGTTCCAGCGTGGCTCAGATACAACGTCTATGAAAGCGATGGCACGACGAACCTCACGGTCAACTCCGGCACAGTGACGTTCTGGTTTGCCCCCGGTAGTTGGTCGAGCACGAATGTCGGCGGCATTGGGCCGGGCGAATATGGGCGGTTGCTTGAAGCCGGCGGTTACACCCCGGATTCGAGCTACGGCTGGTGGAGCATCTATGTGGATAGCGGCGGGAACAACCTGTATTTCTCGGCGCAGACCAACGATATGTCGAGCAACGTCACCACCTACGTTTCTGCGCCCATTTCGTGGACGACCAATTATTTCCATTTCATCGCGCTGACGTATTCCCCCACCAACACCGCCCTTTATCTCGACAACGTGCTGGTCACCAACGGGCCGGGCGTGACGGTCTATCCGGGGTCGGATGTGCTATCGAACGGCTTTTGCATCGGCAGCGACAGCAACGGCGTCTATCAGGCCCACGGCCTGTTCAACACGGTGCAGACCTTCAATTATCCCTTGAGTTCAAATGACGTGGAGACGACGTTCTACTGGGATTATTCCTATTACATCATCAATCCAAATAACATTGAATTTATGGATGCGGCTTCGCCCATAGCCCTTTCATCTTCCACCAATCTCTGGCTCAATCCCATCACCATCTCGAGCAATTTGGCCACCCTGTTTGTGATGAACAGCCTCGCCGATATTTTATATGAAATCCAAGGCACGACCAATCTTTCCCATCCCCAATGGGTCTCCGAGGGCTTCGTGAGCGGTTCGGAATTGACGAACTTGACGGCGGCGAGTCTGGCAGTGGGAACGACCGGCAACCTGTTTATGCGGATACGGAGTTGGGTGGACGACACCGGCACGGGCATACCGGACTGGTGGTGGCTGCAATACTTCGGCCAGATCACGAATGTCAACGCCTATGCCGCCGACCCGGCGGGCGACGGCTACACCGATTTCCAGAAATTCCAAATGGGGTTGAACCCCACCAACTATTACAACCCGAATGCCCCCGCCGGATTTGCCGGATGTTTCGACGCCACCGGCACGAATGTGTTTCTCGAATGGACGCCAGCTCCGGGGCCGGTGACGAATTATCTCGTCCAGCGCGGCGTGCTCAATACCAACGGCACTTATGTCTATACCCCCATCGGCACCGCCAGTTCCAACGCCGACTTTTTTGAAGACGCGGGAGCGATCAGCAACAGCAATGCCGGTAACAACATTTACAAATTGGTAGCGGCCTACGCGGGCGGCAACCTGACCGCCACGGACAGTTGGAACGTCACTTGGTATGTGGGCGATGGACAGTTCGGTTTGCCCTACGGCCCCCCGGTGCCGGGCAACGTTTATGCGTATGCCGATGCGACAGGAACGAATGTGCTCCTGTCATGGACGCCGGCTGTCGGCACGGCGACGAATTATCTCGTGAAGCGCGGCATCTACAACAGCAGCACCTACGCCTATACTTTCTACCAAGTCGCATCCTTGAACATCGCCTCGAATGCCTTTGAAGTGTTCGGCGGCATCACGAACGTCAGCAACTGGAGCGATGAATATGAAGTGATTGCGGGCTATCCGGGCGGCGGACTCTCCCAGCCAGTCACGACCTATATCAATGCGGGGGCGGCGACAAATGGAACAGCCGCGCCCAATCCATTTTACGGCTACACGGATGGCACCGGCACGAACATTGATCTCGTGTGGGGAGCGGCGGGCGGAACGCCGACCAATTACATCATTTTGGGCGGTGTCTATGACAGCGTCACCTACGGTTACGATTACGTCCCGCTGGCCAAGGTGAGCGCCAGCACAAACACCTTCAAGGTGTCGGGAGCGGTAAATGGCAGTGGGGGCAATCTCTACGACAATTACGCCATTGAAGCGGTGTATGCGGGCGGCGGCTTGTCGCAGTCCGCTTCGTGGTCGCCCTACAACGGTTCACCCGCGCCCGCCGCGCTTTCAGCGTATCTCGACTCGACGGGAACGAATGTCGTTTTGGCGTGGACACCAACACCGAGCGGGACGACCGGTTATGTTCTTCAGCGCAGCGGCAATTACGGCACGACGTTCTCCACGATCAAAACGGCGAGTTCAAGCACGGTTTCATATCAAGATACCAACGGCGTGGCGAGCGCAAGCGCCGGTCTTGGTTCCATGCTCTATCAAATCCAGACGACCTATCCCAATGGCGGGGTGTCGCCCCCGACCACGGCCATGGTGAGCAGCCCGCCGCCCGCGCCCGCCGCCCTGTCGGTGTCGGTGGATTCGAGCGGCACAAACGCCGTGATCACATGGACACCGGCGGTCGGCGCGGTGACCGGCTACAACATTCTGCGCGG
>PLHK01000041.1 GCA_003139955.1 Limisphaerales bacterium | reverse complement strand
CTGCTGGCGCTGTCAGCCGAACAGCGCAAAGAATTGGTTCCGGCAATTGGTTAGGTGGCATCATGGCAATCCCCAACTCTGGTGATCCGCATCAACCTTAATTGGCGAACCATCGGGCGTAAGCTCCACTGTGGCGGTAAAGCCTTCATGTGGGTATTCTTTAGAAAATACTGAAATCCAATGTCCAGCTTCAAAGTAAGTATTCATTTTTGTGTCGCACATTGTATGCGCCAGAGTTGAATTAGTTCCAAATACTATTACACTTTTTGGGTCAATATACTCACCGACATAACGCTCCTTGTTGACTTCAATTTCCTTTTCATTGGCTAAAGATATTGCAATTGACTCAGCCTGTTCTTTGGTCAGTTTCGGCAAAATCTTAGCCGGGACAAAATAAATCCGGTTGGTAATCGAACCAGCGAAAAAACGCCCGGCGAAATCAGTCTCGATCTTTAGTCCGGGTGCTGGAGTAAGCTGGGCGGTCATTTGATAATTAAAATGATTCACGACAAGTCGTAGCGACGAACCAGCCTGCAACATAAAAAGTTCGCCCGGCTTTGTTTGCCGAAACTCTGCCGAACCGGTCTGAACAGTGCAAGCTAGCCCAATGGGTAGCTCGGCCATGATTGTGCCATCACAGAAAGTTAAATATTCAAACGACAACGTGTCAGAATTGGGTAGTGCGTTGGTGTCACCCTTTGCAGACAATATGCAGATGAAGACGAATGCGACAACCGCGCTTACGCACACAACAAACAACAGGTTTTTCTGGGTTGTTCTCATTGAAGTAAGCGTTGACACCTAACGTAGAAAGCTCAACCACCACCGACTCGCGACGTGAACCGCTCCGCCGGCGATTTTCGCGGCAATCTTTGTGGTCATGATTTTATGAAAGCGGAACGGCGCATTTTTGTCAAAGGCTAACTATCGGCGTCTGCGAAATGTCTGGTGCTTTCATCTTCAACGACTCAATGAATTTGTTATTCCGCCTGCGACATCTTTGAGTTCAATCACATATTGCAAATGGTGGTCATCCACAAGGAGAACTTTATACCTCGTTGTGTGGCCGACTGGCTCGTGATTGGTCGTGTTCTGAAAGCTTACGTCTGCCACCGTCCCCAAGATAAAGCCATCTTTCACCACCCAATTCTCCTGGTATGTCCATGCTTTTGCGCCATTCGTAAAGCTCGACGAGGAA
Source organism: Limisphaerales bacterium (assembly GCA_003139955.1). Classification (GTDB taxonomy): domain Bacteria; phylum Verrucomicrobiota; class Verrucomicrobiia; order Limisphaerales; family UBA11358; genus UBA11358. Next base: position 5,554 of record PLHK01000041.1, on the reverse strand, counting down.
CGACCATCCGGCCCGAAAATAACAACCCCGTGTTCACTTCGCCAAGTGCCCACTATCTTTTCCTGCAACTTTGCGTCGCCAGAAAGGTCTTGCGACCTGACTTGGCGACCGCACGCCGTCAGTAACAAGCTCAATAATAAAAATGTGGGTATCTTCATCTCTGCTCCACGAACTTGCCTGTGCTCTTGTCCAAAGTGAACGAAAGCGATGCGATGTGATTCGATGCTGCCAGGTGCTTCATATTATCGTAATTGCCAACTCCGTCACCCCAATCATAAATCTCAATAGAAACCGCCTCGTCAGAAGACCAGCGCGTCTGCCAATCTACATCCGAACCATTGATGATGTAGTGATGCTTAAATAGCTGTGTGTAGTTTGTGCCGCTGCCGCTGCCAATCCAAACCCAGAACTTTTTCTTGGTATTGTCAATGTATGCGTGTCCGTAAGCACCGTCACATTCGGTTGAAACTCCAAATCGGCCATCCGGCGATTTTCTGCTGTCTTGGCCAATCTCAGTGTATGAACAACCGCAAAAAGATACAGCCATCAGAATACAAAATGGTGTAAAACATCGCATAACGCTTGATTCTGCCTAGCGTAGAAAGCTGACCCACCGCCGACTCGTGGCGTGAACCGCGACGGCAGAACGGCCAGCGGCAACGGCAGTTGACAACGGCGATTTGTCAGGCCACTCGTGATTTACGCTTGCAAAACTCATAAAAAGAATCCCACTCACCAGTGTCTTGAAATGCGCGTCTAGGCACAACGTGGGCTGAATGTTGCGCGACGTAAATATAAATGTAGCTCCTTGTTCGTGCCAGCTTCTGAACAATTGACCACTTATTTTCTGACCGGCTTAACGGCGTCTCTGAAATAAAACCGTCCTCGCCAAGAGTAATGGTGCGCTCTGTAAGAAGCGTCTTGTTGCGACTTGAAATCATGCCAATAACGGTGAAAAAGCCAAACACCGCAACCAAAATTCCGAACGCGACAGCCTCCATCATTAAAAACACGAGGACTTGCGCAGTGATGCTGGCATCTTTCGGCAGCGCCTGGAAAATCACGAAGGAAAACATGGCATAGCCAATCCCGTATGAAACGAAGACTGCCGGCGATCGCGGATAGTGATAAAAACAAAAAGCTAAAATGTCGCGAAACGTGTTCTGGTAGCGAATGGTCATGGCGTTTTAAAGTGGCCTAACGTAGCAAGCTGAACCATCCTTCCTCGCGGCGTGAACCGCGATAGCGGAACGGCCAGCCAGCGGTGTCTCCGGCGACTGGTGAGGCATCAGGGTCATGCAAATAACAGTAATACCGCAAACAATAATCCTGCCGCTCCGATAGTCCATGCTCGCGTTGCAGTCGAGCGGAGCGAACGTAGAAAAAATGGGCTGGCAAGCAAGAGAAACAAAACCGCCGTAAGAAAGCTGCAAATCATCGGCAGCAACAGCGGATCTAAAAGTTTGTATGCTGACATGATGTGAGGATGCCATGTCACGTCATATTGCCAAGCAACCTTCAAAGCAACACCGTAAAAAACGGCAAGGACGATCAATGTCTCTGCTATCAGAAACATCCGCTTCCAGTTTCTATCTTTGTTAGGCGCACGCATTTTGTGATTAGTTCTTTTTGGGTGCGGATGGAACAACTTCATACCACTTGTCATTCTCACTTACAACCCACAGAACTATATTGACCCCATTTGTTGGTGTGGGCATATAGCTGATCTGCACCTGATACGTTGGTCTCACTGGAAAAACGATTCCATAATTTGCAAATGGCAGAGGCTTGTCTGTTGGGATCGCAGTTGCACGGACTCTAATATCTGCTGGAATCAAATGCTTGAATCTGTTTCCAAACCAGTAGTCGGATAATTTTTGATCCTCTGCCATCATCGCTACCGACTTGGCTTGAATACACTCATTGAGCTCGGCACGATCCTTGGAATTGATGGCCGTGACGTAGTTTTTGAGAAATGCCTTGAAGGTTGGGGTCGTCGTGACATCCACGCTCAAATCATCTGCGGCACGCGAACCAAACACGGCTACGAACAGTGTGAGCATCAAAAATGTGATTTTTATTGATGTGATTTTCATTTTGTATTTGAGAGCGATGTCGCGAGTGCGCCTAACGAAAAAAGCTTAGCGACGCCCAACCAAGGCGCGCCAACCGCGCTGGCTTTGGCACCTTATTAGGCGGCAACGTCGTCATATCTTAAATCTTGGAACAAGAATGATAATGCCTGTCAGGGATGCAATCAGAACCAGCTCGGCCAATAGCGAACCGGCGTCAAGCTCCACCGGCCAGCTTTCAGTCCCACCATCAGTGTGTGCCCTGATAAAAACGCTGAAATCTTCTGAAAATAGCATGGCGTGTGTAACGTCAGCGGGCTTGATGCTGGGCGGATAGTTCAGGCCGCCGCCAACCAGTCGCCTCGGTGGAAACAAGGCGCAGAGGGCACAAAGACAAATGCCGATCAGCAAGATAGCGGTTTGGTGATTTGTTTTCATAAGCATGTCTTGCTGCCTATCAGCGTCACGTGTCTTTACGAGTAAACCTTGAATAATGGCAGAGCCAATAAAAAGCGACGGCAACCAATCCAAGCAAAAAAACTGTGAATGCCCAAAGCAAGGGTGTCAGCACGATAATCGGGTGGCCTTTATCCTTCAGTCGGCTCATGTCATCGGTGATGCACACCGCAAGAAATATATGCAGAAGAATCATCGCCACGGCAAAAATCATGGCAATCAATCCGCCCAACTGTCCCAATGCCGGAAAAATAGATTGTGGTGTCATAGTTTTACAGAATCTTGATGTGGCCTAAGGTAGCAAGCTGAACCATGCCTTCCCTGCGGCGTGAACCGCGTCTCCGCTGATTTTCGCGGCCATCTTTGTGGTCATGATTTTATCAAAGCGGAATGGCGCAATTTTGTCAAAGGTTAACCATCGGGCGGACGTTGCGGTCAAGCGGACTCACCAATGCTGGTGGCTGAGCGGTTTCCCGTTGCTGCGCGCGCCGGAGAACGTCGCCGAATATCTCGGCAAAAACGGTGACGTTGGCTTCGGAAAAAATCTCGAAATGCTCCCCCGGAATGCGGTGCATCGAAACTCCCCCGCGGGCCTGGTGTTTCCAATACGATTTCCAGCCGGGATGATACTGGTCGCTGACAAACACCTCGACCGGCCCGTGATATTCCCGGATTTGGTAGCTCGCGGCGACCGCATGATAATAATCGAGGTAATCCCCGGCGACCTTGGGCGGCCGGGAACTTTTTTCCGGGGGCGCTGTCACCGCCGGCGTCTGAACGCGGTTCTGGGTGAACAATTGCCGGAACGAAATCCAACGCCGGCGCAAATAGGCGAACTGTTCCTGGCGCGGCAGCCTGAGCCATCGGCGCAGATGCAACACGCACCGGCGGGGGATGAAGACCGCCAGCTGCGACGCGTAGTGGATCGGTGCAACCTTGCCCNNTCCAGCAGCGCCAGCAGCAGCACCTGCCGCCCCCGGCGGCGCAGTTGTTGCGCCATTTCATACGCAATCCATCCGCCCATGGAGTAGCCGGCCAGATAGAACGCCCCGGTGGGTTGGAAGGCCACCAGTTCTTCGACATAATGGGCCGCCATTTCTTCGACGGTCACATGACGGCGCACGCGCCCATCCAGTCCCACCGCCTGAATGCCATAACAGGGCTGATCCGGGGACAGGCGGCGCACCAGTTCCAGATAGCGATACACTTCACCGCGCACGCCATGCACAAAAAACACCGGCGGCCGGGATCCCTGCACCTGCAACGGCACGAGCGAACTCCAAGCCGGCGTCCAGTCCTTTTCACTGAGTCGGCGGGCTAGGGTTTCGATGGTTGGTGATTGAAACAGGGTGGCCATGGGCAGTTCCACCCCCGCCATTTTTTCAATCGCGCAGGCCAGTTGCACCGCCAGCAGGGAATCGCCGCCCAGATGAAAGAAGTTGTCCCGGATGCTGATTTGTTCCCGGCGCAGCAGCGTTTTTAAAAGGTCTGCGAGCTTCCGTTCCAGCTCGTTGCGGGGAGGTTCGAACTCGCCGCCGCCGGTCATTTCCTTGGCCGGCCATTCATCCAGGGATTTTCTGTCCACCTTTCCATTCGCCTTCAAAGGCAGGGCGGGAAGTTGCAAAAAGCTGCCGGGCATCATGTAGTCCGGCAGTTTTTTTTGCAGCCACGAACGCAACGCGTCGGCCGTGAGGTTGGCGGATTCGCGCCCGACGACAAAGGCCGTCAACCGCTTGTTGCCGTCGTCCAACGGCTGGGTTGTCACCGCACGGGCCGCCACTTGCGGGTGCGTTCCCAAAACGGATTCCACCTCCTCCAATTCGATGCGGAACCCGCGGATTTTCACCTGGCTGTCCCGCCTCCCCAGAAACTCAAGATTGCCGTCCGGTCGCCAGCGCGCCATATCCCCGGTCCGATAGAGGCGGGCATCGGCCTCAAAAGGGCTGGGGATGAATTTCTCCGCCGTCAACTCCGGACGGTTCAAGTAGCCCAGCGCCAGCCCGTCGCCGCCCACATACAACTCGCCCTTCACGCCGGCCGGAACCGGATTGAGCTGCGCGTCCAGAACGTAAACCTGGGTGTTGGCAATGGGGCGGCCAATCGGCACGCCCGCAGCCAACCCTGTCTCACCGGTGGCGGTGTAGCCGGAGGTGAAAGTGGTGTTCTCGGTCGGGCCATACATGTTGTTGATCCGGCAACCTTTCAGCTCTTGCTGGGCGTGGATGAAATGTTTCGGCAACATGACATCGCCACCGGTCAACAGTTGTCGTAATGGCTTCAAGTCATCCAACCGCTCCGCCACCATCAAATGAAACAATCCCGTCGTCAGCCAGAGCGTGGAGACACCGTTTTGCCGTATCGCCTCGCCGATTTCAGCGAGCGAGCAGGGGCCCGGCGGCATGATGATCAGGCGTCCGCCGTTGAGCAGCGCCCCCCAGATTTCAAACGTGGATGCATCAAACGACAGCGGAGCCATATGCAACAACGTTTCTTCCGGCGTGAGCGAAACGTAATCCGTCCCTTTCACCAGCCGCACCACTCCGCGATGCGGCACCAGGACGCCCTTGGGCTGCCCGGTCGTACCAGAAGTGTAGCTCACATAGGCCGGCATTTCGGCGTGGTGGGAAAATTCTTCCGGTGCTTTGCTTTCGTTCGTGACCGCCAGCAGATCCTCGACCGTCACCACCACCGTCCGGTTTGACGGCGTTTGGCCGATCAGATTGGCAACGCGTTGAACCGAGCCCTTGCGGGCAATCATGATTTCCACCCTGGCGTCCGCCAGTAACCATCGCGACCTCTCTTCGGGCAGGGTTTCATCCAATGCGCAATAAGCGCCGCCGGCCTTGAGGATACCCAGCAACGCCACCGGCATCTCCAGTGAGCGTTCCACGCCAAGTCCGACGATGGTGCCCGGCCGCACACCGAGCTGTTGCAGTCGCCCGGCCACTTGGTCCGCCCGCTGGTTCAGTTCCTGATAGGTCAGCCGGTTTTCTGCAAACACCACCGCCGTTGCGTCCGGTGTTTGC
>PLHK01000019.1 GCA_003139955.1 Limisphaerales bacterium | reverse complement strand
CGCCGTGAAAATTTTCACGCCTTTGCGCCCGCGCGAAATCGTCACATACCATTGCTGCTCGTTCGTCGCGGCCTTGACCGCTGAATCCGAGAACAGGACGTAATCCACGGTCTTGCCCTGGGCGGCGTAGGACGTGACCGCGTATCCCGTCGAGGCGTTGCGGGAAGCTCTGGTCAACGCCGTCGCGCATCGCCAATACGAGGACGCCGGGCGCAAAATCATGCTGGAAGTTTTTGCCGACCGGGTGGTCATCTCCAGTCCCGGTCTGCCACCGTCGCCCATCACTCTGACCAATCTCCGCAAGGGCAAGTATCGCCCCTGTTCCCGTAATCCGGTGTTGGCGCAATGCCTCTCCTATTTCCATCGCATTGAGGAACGCGGCAGCGGTTTCCGGCGAATGCGCGACCAGATGCTCAATCATGGTTTGGATCAACCGACCATCGGCACGGACACCGGCTATTTTCAAATCACATTCCCTGGGCCGGGTGAGAATGTGGATCGCATCCGCGTCCCGGAAACCCGGCTCATGGTGACACCGGCCATCGAAGCTCGACTTAACGACCGGCAGAAAAAAATGCTCGCGTTGCTCGCGTCGGGTGAGAAGCTGACGAGTCGGCGGTGCGAACAAGAATTTGGGATTACCCGCGACACGGCTTCGCGGGATTTTGCTCTCTTGATGGAACTTGGATTGGCAGACCGGCAGGGCCGTGGCCGTTCAACGAGCTACATCCTGATTACCAAGACGGGATGAATCAATCGTCAGATAATCGTCAGACCAAACTCGGTAATCGTCAGATTTGCCGATCATAGCACCTGCCCCAAATCGTCAGGCAATCGTCAGATGTTCTAACGGAATCGTCAGATTTCCGCCGCAACCAACGCTCCCGTTGCTCGTGCCTGCGCTACGAGCGCGCTCATCGCGGACGGAACGTGTAAACGCAATTGCGTCGAGCTTCCGTCTTGAGCTTGGCCTCTGCCAACTCCAGACCGAAGCAGTTTATTATTTCTCACCATGAGGCGATGGTGCAACAACGCGGCCCCATCGGCACGCGCGTCTTGCATGGGCTGCTGGCACTGGCGCAAAAACATCCGGTCAAAGCCTTGGAACAGGCGGCGCAACAAGCCCTGCATCATGGCACCTGGCGGCTGCGCGATTTGCGCACCCTGCTCGAACAGGTGATGCCCGCGCCGCAAATGGACTTTCTGGAAACGCATCCGCTGATCCGCAACCTCGACACTTACCGGGACTGTGTGCCCGATTGCTTTGCCACAGCCACATCAACCATCAACCAAACATGAATGCCCTTCAAACGACACTGAAACAACTCCGTCTCTCCGGCCTGATCCAAATTCGCCTGAACTGTTGCGGCCAATGAAAGTCGAAAGTTCACCAACTGGTTGCCAGTGTGGCAGCGATAAGATTTGAAAAGCCTTGTAATAAAAATCCAAGCGCGGAAAATATTCGCCAATGATTCCCCGCCGCATCAAATCCATCCCGCCCTTACTGGTGTTGGTGGGTTATTTCCTAATGACTGGCGGGCTGCTGGCCGCACCGACCGGCCCGACCTTGCGATTTGATTATGACAAAGGCAAGCCGATTGAAAATCCGCTCAATAAATTCATGTATTTCGTGCCGCTGATTTGGCCAGCCCCAATTTCTGTTACGAACAATACGGGAAACACCCAGCGCGTCAGGGTGGTTTCTTCCAGTTGCGTGACGAACGGGACTTCCTTTCACGCCGTCTGCGAATTTGATTTTGTCGGCGATGGATTCGAGCGCAATGTGTTCGACCATGATGATTTAATCCGACAGTATGCAATGGAACTCAAGGCAGGCAAACCTTTGCCAATCCAACTCGACTTCATCGGTGTTCAAGGTTCCGGCAAGGGCCTCGTCGAGATTAAAGGCACGCTGGCCAAAGGTCGGCCCAGCGTAACCGAGGTGCGGATGCAGTTCGATTGCCATGGCTACGCCAGCCCCGTGAGCATCATTTTGGACAACATTATTTATCGGAATGGTGCGATTCAACATGAGAATGAACTCGTAGCACGGGTCAACCAGCTTGCATTTTACCGGAAATCTGGTTTGCCAAAAATGGCAGTATCGCTGTCTACAATTAAACCGGCCGATGACAGTGACAGTCTCTGGCAAGATTTTGTAGGCCGAGTTAAAGGCGTGGTGGCGAATATGTTTATCCCGGCCCTGCCGGTATCGAATGATGGTTATCAAGCCATGATGGATTTTGGTTTGGCGCTCGCCATGGGACACTGCACTTTCACGTTTCCTTTCGCGCCCAACCTCAAAAGCAGTCCGGTGACAGCCCCTTAATTATTCCAACAGCGTCGCGACTATTGCGTTTCAGGTAAGGAATCGGGTGAAACTTGTCTTTGCCTTTACCGGCATTGTTCTTAAAGTAAGCACATGGCCACTTTGTTCCAAATTGTTTATACGAGCACAGCCAGCGGTTCGATCAGCAAGCTGGATTTAATGGATCTACTCAAAGGCAGCGTCCAACGCAATTCGCGGGCGGGCATCACCGGGCTGCTGCTTTACAAGGATGGCTGTTTCATGCAAGCCCTGGAGGGCGAAATGGAAACGGTGGTGGCTCTGTTCGCAAAGATCAGCCGGGACCCGCGTCATCATAATGTCATCCCCTTGATCAATGAGCCGATCGCACAGCGGAATTTTCAAAACTCGGCGATGGCCTTCAGGGATTTGGACTCGCCGGAAGTCCAAAAGCTGCCCGGCTACAGCGATTTCTTAAACACGGCGTTCGACGGGAAACTGGCCACCCTCGACACGCCCAAGTGCCAGCTCTTGCTGCAGATCTTCAAAAAAAATATCCGCTGAAGTATCATCAGCCCCCCGATGAAATTCCGATGGTCGGATGCCGGCGCAAGCAGGCAGAATTGAGCCAAGCCACTCGCCTTCATCTCTGGCTGCCGCGCGGAGCGAAGGCGTTGGTGGAACCGGCGATTTTACTGGTTACGGCGGAAAACTGGCATCGGCAGGTTGATCTGCATTGTAAATGGTCTGGATTTCATCCGCCGTAAGCGCGCGGTTAAAGAGAAACATATCCTGCATCTGGCCTTCAAAAATGGGATTGGGGCCGTTGGCCGGATCTCCCGAACCAACAAAAAGTTTGCTGGGAACATCCAAATTGAGACCCTCCCAAGTCCCGAAGATGAATTCATCGTCAGTCGGTTTCCCATTGATGTAAAACTTGGCGGTTCGCGTGTTGGCATTCAGGGTGAATGCCACATGAATCCATTCGCCCATATGATGATTGATCCAGCGGCCGTTGGCGTTGTGCGTCACAATCTGTAGGGCACCGCTTAAAAATTGGAAATCGTTATCACCATTGGCGTTCAAGGTGAAGACGTATCCGCCGAAAGTAGCGTCATGTTGCGTGGTGCTGCCTTTGACCAACAGGCCAGGAAATTCGCACGGGAATGAGGTCGGCTTGATCCAGGCCGCGAAACTGAGCTGGTGGGTTTGCTGCATTGAGGCTAGTGCCGGACTATTGGGAACTTCAATGACGGCGGCCCGGCCATTGCGGCTGTCGTATCCATTGCCGTCATCCAACCACGCACCGACTAGACCCGGCGGCAGATACCCCGACTTGCCGAGCGAAGAGATTTTGACGCTGCTGATCAATTTCACCGGCAGGTCGGTTTTGCCGAAAATCGTTTCCACTGGCAAAGCCTGTATTATGAACTGCCCATCCAGCACATCGCCGCTCCTCGTCGTCACCTTCGCCGTCACGCCATCATCCGCCATCACAATGGAACGGATGCCGGCGATCGCCAGTTTCATGTCCCCGAGTGATGCCGAGTGGCAGCTCAAGGTGTCCTCGAGACTTTTACCGACGACGTGCGACCCGTCGCGCAGCTCAATGGTCAGGCGGAAGCCGGTTTCATTCGTGGCCGCCGCCACGAAAGCGACGTTCGGCTCCCGGGTCGGTTGGATGATTGGCGGTGCCGGCAGCACAGGCGGATTCACCGACGGCAATGGAACCGGGCTGTCGGAGGGAACCGAGCGATAAATGCTCTGGATTTCATCCGCCGAAAGCGCCCGATTGAAAACGGCAACTTCGGCCATCGACCCTTGCAGATACCGGCCTCTGAACACCAGGCTTTCACCGATGCTGAATGCCCCAACCATGGTCGCAAGATGAGGGTTGGGAATGGAAGTTCCCACCAGCACTCCGTCCAGATAAATCTTGCGCGACTCGTTTGAGATCAAGGTGGCGGCGACAAAATGCCAGACATTGAGATCGCTGGTGGTCAGAGGAGTGTTGGCCACCGTGGCCGTGGTGCTGTCGGTGTAGAAATTGAGGCGGTTATCGGGTGCAATCTGCAAATCAAAATCGTTCTGATATACCGATTCGCCTGCAAGATAGAAAGTGCGCCCCGTGGTGGAGGGCAACGCGGCCAGCTTAAACCAGGCGATGATGGTGCCTTGAACGGCGTTAGATCCGCTGCTGGCCAATCCGCCTACCAAGGTGGTAGCGACATAGGAACCATTGCCATCCAGCACGACGGACGAGCCGGAATCTCCCGGTCCGGAATTCGCCGGACCGACCGTAGCATTGCCCAAGAAACTCGCGGAATAGTTACCGCCAATGCTTTTGTCGGGTGCCTCGGGCGAGAACCGCCAGTAGCCCAGCAGATTGGGCGCATTCATCACCACCTGATCTATTGTCGCTTGGTTTCCAATCGGAGAAATTTTGACATTTTTGATCAATTTCACCGGCAGCTCGGTTTTGCCGAAGCCGGTTTCCACCTTTAAAATCTGCGTGATGAACTGCACGTCCAACGCATCCCCGTTGGTCGCCTCCAGCCGCGCCGTCACGCCATCATCCGCCATCGCAATAGAACGGATGCCAGCCACCGCCAGTTTCATGTCGCCGA
>PLHK01000124.1 GCA_003139955.1 Limisphaerales bacterium | reverse complement strand
GAAATCGGCTACGGCTTCGGCGGCATTTTGCTTACGGGCCGCGAGCACAACGATTTGATTCGTGCCAAAAATAAAAAAGTTTTCACGACGACAAACCGTTCTGGCGGCATCCAAGGCGGCATCTCGAATGGCGAGACGATTTTCTTCCGCGTCGCGTTCAAGCCCGTCGCGACCGTCATGCACGAACAAAACACCGTGGACGAGAATTTTGAAAACACGACGCTCAAGGGTCGTGGCCGTCACGACCCGTGCGTGTTGCCGCGCGCGGTGCCGATGGTTGAGGCGATGACCGCGCTCGTTTTGGTTGACCACGCGCTGCGGCAAAAGGCGCAGTGCGGTTGAACGTAAAATGGATGCTGTAATCTAACCTATTAAGACCGCGCCGTAAGCCATTTTAACTCCTTTGATTTATGCCTGAGAAAAAAATCAACGAACTGCCGCCGGATTTGCGCCGCCTTTACGACAAGGGAGTGGAGGCCGCCCAGCGCGAAAACTTCGACTACGCCACCACGCTTTTCTGTCAGGTGTTGCAACGCGAGCCGGGTCTGTTTGAAGCCCGCAAGGCGTTGCGCGTCGCCCAGACCAAGCGCTCGGCGGGCGTGAGCACGGGTTTTTTCAAGAAGATGATGAGCAACGCCGGCTCCTCACCGCAGATCGCGAAGGCCAAACTGGCCTTGAACAAAAATCCCGCCGAGGCCATGGCGATCGCGGAAGAAGTCTTGAACGGCGACGCGAACAATCCCTTCGCTCATCGCATTATCATCGACGCGGCGCACGCCCTGGGACTGCCGCGCACGGCGGTGCTGTCGCTGGAGACGGTGGTGCGGATTGCGCCCAAGGATAAGGCGCTGGTCATTGAGTTCGCCAATGTCGTCGCTGAGACCGGCGGCAACGCGACCGTGGCGGAAAAATTTCTGGACGACCTCATCCGCTCCTCGCCTTACGACCCGGACCTGTTGCAGGCGCAGAAAAATCTTTCCGCGCACAAGATTCTCGACGAGGGCGGCTACAACGCGCTGTCGGACGGCAGCGGCTCGTTCCGCGACGTGCTGCGGAACAAGGACGAAGCCGTCTCGCTGGAACAGGAAAAGCGCGTGCAGAAAACCGAGGACAACACGCTGGGGCTCATCGAAGAATACGAGACGCGCCTCATCACCGAGCCGAACAACCTCAAGCTGCTCCGTTCGCTCGCAGAGCTTTACACGCAGAAAGATAATTTCCCGCGCGCGCTGGCGCTTTACGACCGCATCAAAAATTCCGAACTCGGCGGCGACGCCTCGATTGACCGCGCCATTGCGGACACCATCGTGCGGCAGTTTGATTTTCAGATCTCACAACTGAATCCGTTTGACGAAGGCACGGCGGAAAAAACGGCGGCCATCACGGCGGAGAAAATAAGTTTTCAACTCGCCGAGACCCAGAAGCGCGTCGAGAAATACCCGACCGACCTCGCCATCAAGTTTGAACTGGGCGTGCTGTATTTTCAGGCCGGCAATATTGGCGAGGCGATCGCGGAATTTCAGAAAGCGCAGGGCAACCCGCACAAGCGCCTCGCCGCGATGAGCTATCTCGCGCAATGTTTCGCCAAACGCAAAATGTTCGACCTTGCGGCGAAGACGTTGCAGAACGCCATCAAGGAAAAGCCCGGCTTCGATGAGGAAAAAAAAGACCTGACCTATCAGCTCGGCTGCGTGCTGGAAAGCATGGGCAAAAAAGATGAGGCCATCGAGCAGTTCAAAATCATCTACGAGATGGACATCAGTTACAAAGACGTCTCGGCCAAGGTGGATGCGTTTTATGGCGGGCAGTAGGGCAAAATTTTTCCGGACGATTTTCATTTTTATGGCCATCGCGCCGCTGCTTTCCCCTTCGCTTGAGGCGCATGAAGATGTGATTTTGCTGCACGGCCTCTGCCGCACGAGCCGTTCAATGTCCGTGATGGCACGCGCGCTGACGCAGGCGAGTTACAACGTCCACAATGTGGATTACGCCTCGCGGTCAAAATCCATCGAACTGCTTGGTGAAGACGTCGTTGGCCTGGCGGTGGCGGATTGCGAGCGTGACGGCGCAGTGAAAATAAATTTTGTCACCCATTCACTCGGCGGAATTTTGGTGCGAAGTTATTTGGCGAACCATTCTGTTCCCACGCTTGGCCGCGTAGTGATGCTCGGGTCGCCGAACCAAGGCAGCGAAGTTGTGGACAAGTTGGGCGGCTGGTGGCTCTTCAAAAAAATCAACGGCCCGGCCGGAAACGAGTTGGGCACAGGCAAGGATTCGATGCCGAACCGACTGGGCGCGGCAAATTTTTGCGTGGGCATCATCGCCGGAAACCGGACGATCAACTGGATCAACAGCCTGATGATTCCCGGCAGTGACGATGGCAAGGTTTCAGTCGCAAGAACCAAGCTCGCGGGCATGACCGATCATATCGTCATTCCCTCGGCGCATCCGTTTTTGATGCGCAACGCCACCGCCATCCGGCAGACGATTTATTTTTTACGCAACGGAAAATTCGACCGCACGGCGGCCTAAATCCGCTTCTCATCCGCGTCGAGCATATCTATAAAGCATTTGATGTCGTCGCGGTGGCCGATGCCGGCCTGTTCCTTGCGCATTTTCAAGCGCCCGAGCGCCGCCGCGTCATGCGCGAGCGGGCGGCTCAACACATCCTGCCAGTGTGCGTCTTTTTCGGTGGCGGCGCGCTTCACATTTTTCCGCACCCAGTCGCACACTTCGCCGTCGGTGAGAGAATTTTTCACGACCGCCACGAATTGTTCGTGCGTCACGCCAGCGGCCTTGAGCCACATGCCGTCAAAAGCCTTGCCGAGATTTTCCTGGTAGTCGGCATGGAGTTTGCCTGCGAGTTGCAGGCGGATTTTGTCAACGTAACGCGGCAGATAATGCCAGCCGTCCATCGTTTCGCGCGGGCTGCGCGGGTAAATGATTTCGCTCATGTGAAAATCATCCTGCAACCCGCAAAAAAATCAACCACAGATAAACACGGATGGATCCAGACAAAAATTCCCCGTCCGTGGTTAAGACTTTTTCCTTTTCGTTGGTTCGGGACTGAATTCCAGAATCTCGCCGGGCTGGCATGCGAGTGTTTCGCAGATGGCTTCGAGTGTGGAGAAGCGGATGGCCTTGGCCTTGCCGGTTTTAAGGATGGACAAATTTTGCGGCGTGATGTCCACGGCCTCGGCCAGATCGTTAAGCCGCATTTTGCGCTGTGCGAGGACCACGTCGAGATTGACTATGATAGGCATAAACTTAAACCGTCAATTCCTGTTCCTCTTGAAGTTTTTGAGCTTCGCCGAACAACCAGGCGATAAAAAAAACAATTATACCCGCAACAACCCCATCTCCAGAGATGGTAATATCGCTCGGCGAAAAAATATAAGCCTCAAAAGATTGGAGAACAATTTGAATGAGTCCAAGCCCGATCCACCATTTGCCTGCATTTTCCAAATGTTTGATAGTCTGCGCCTCAAACAAGTGGCCATCTTTGAGCCGGCTGAAAAAGCGAAAGAAGTTTAGGGTAACCATAAAAGCGAGCGGCAAAAACAGGAGGTCGCTGCAATTCTTAAGCGGAAAAAGAATGAATCCACTACAATTATTGAAAGCGGCGTGTGATTTCACCTCCAACGAAGGTGAAATTGGAATGTTAAGCGATAGCCTCACAACTCCGATTACAAATGCCAACGCTTGAATAATCAATCCTGTCACCAAGATGGCTCTTACAATCTTGCTGACCTTTTGAATTCGCATCAAGCGAGGATTGGCCTTTGGAGAAATTTCATTCGCATTCATGGCGTAAGGAATAAACCAATCAATTCCGTTATTCAAGTCTTTTTTATTGAAAAACAATAAATAAATTCCGATTAACAATTTCGAGGCAAATTATTTTACCGCCGAGGCGCAGAGAAAGTTAATTCTTAAAACTTTGTGTTTCCGCGCCTCTGAGGTTCAATCAAACTCGACAATTTGAGATTCCAAATTAACTTGCTGAAAATTTATGACCGACCCGCGTTACACCAAACTGGCCAAGCTGCTCGCGAATTATTCCACCGCGCTGAAAAAAGGCGACCGCATCCTGCTCGACATGATTGACGTGCCGGACGAATTCACCGTCGAACTCATCCGCGCCGCGCGCGCGGCGGGCGCGACGCCGTTCGTCGAGACGCGCCACACGCGCGTGGGCCGCGAGCAGTTGCTCGGCATGACTGAGGCGCAGGCCGCCGATGTGCGTGACCTCGAGATGTTCCGCATGAAAAAAATGCAGGCCTACGTCGCCATCCGCGGCGCGGACAACATGAATGAGAATTCCGACGTGCCGAGCGAGCGCGTGCAGCTTTATTCCAAAATCATCCGCCCCGTGCAGGATTATCGCGTGAACAAAACGCGCTGGTGCGTGTTGCGCTGGCCGACGCCGAGCATGGCGCAGGCAGCGGGCATGAGCACGGAGGCGTTTGAAAATCTTTACTTCGACGTTTGCACGATGGATTACGCGCGTATGGCGCGCGCGATGACGCCACTGGAAAAATTGATGAAGCAAACGGATCGCGTGCATCTGAAAAGTCCCGGCACGGACTTGACGTTCAGCATCAAAGGCATCGGCGCCAAAAAATGCGAAGGCACGCGCAACATCCCCGACGGTGAAGTGTTTTCCTGCCCGGTGAAAGATTCCGTGAACGGCACGATTCAATTCAACACGCCGACGCTTTATTCGGGAACGAAATTTGAAAACGTGAAATTGGAATTGAACGATGGAAAAATCGTGAACGCGACTTCCAACAACACGAAACGGCTCAATGAAATTCTGGACACGGACGCCGGTGCGCGTTACATCGGCGAATTTTCGCTGGGCTTCAATCCGCATATTTTAAGCCCGATGTGCGACATCTTGTTCGACGAGAAAATTGCCGGGTCGCTGCATTTCACGCCGGGGCAGGCTTACGAAGATTGCGGCAACGGTAACAAGAGCGCGATCCACTGGGACATGGTTTTGATCCAGCGCAAGGAATGGGGCGGCGGCGAGGTGTGGTTCGACGGGGAACTCATCCGCAAGGACGGAATTTTTCTGACGAAGGAATTGAAGCCGCTGAACCCGCAAAACCTGAAATGACCGGCTTGACGTGACGTGCAAACGGGCGCAAGCTCGGTGGATGAAGCCTTTCGCGCGCTGTTTTTGCTTTGTCATCGCCGGTTATTTTCTGGCAGCAAATTTTTCCCCCGCCGCCGATACGAATCCGCCGCCGCGTTTGACGGTTGAATTGCGTGACGGCTCGCGCGTGGTCGGAACCAGCGTGGAGAGCAATTTCAAGTTTCACTCCACGCTGCTCGGCGATGTGGATTTGGAAGTAAAAGACATCCGCTCGGTGGAATGCATTTCCAGCAATTCAGTGAAATTATCAACTGCCAACGGCGATACGCTGATGGTTTCATTTGTAAATTCGGAATTCGCTCTCAAAACAAGTTTTGGAAAAGTGGATTTGCAGATGGACTCGGTGCAAAATATTTCCGTATCGGCGGGCACTTTGGGTGTGCATCCGCTCGGCTTGGTCGCGCTGTGGTCGGGCGAAGGTAATGCAAAAGACAGCGTGAACGGCCATGATGCCATCGTATCCAGCGGGATGACTTACACCCCGGCAAAAATCGGTCAGGGTTTTAATATTGTCGGCCCGAACGACACAATCAGCGTGCCGGCTGCCGCGGCGCTGGATGTGGGAAATGGACAGGGATTTACTTTGGGATGTTGGATGGCACCGGCTTCCGTAACCGATCAAGAACCGTTGATCGAGTGGAGAGGAAATGGCCGCAGCATAAACCAAGGCGTGCATTTATGGATTTCAACATATTTTGCTGGCGTTGGTGGCGAAGGATGCATTTATGCGAACATTGTTGACACGCAGGGGGGTGTTCACATTTTTGCCTCGCCCGCGGGAATCGTTCATCCGAACACACTTCAATATGTGTCCCTCACCTATGACAAGGTTAGCGGGGTGGGCAAAATCTACTACAATGGTGCGCTTGTCGCATCCAGCAATTTGGGCAGCTTTACGCCAAAGACTGACACCGCATTATTGATTGGGCAAAGACTTGATGTCGGTGATTTCCATTACCAGGGAATTATGGATGAAATCTCATTGTATAACCGCGCGCTATCCGATTCGGAAATTCAGGCGATTTATACGGAGCAAAAATAGCGGCAATATACGGGCCAAAAAAATCACGCCGCTTCTTTCAAAATTCCCAGGAACTGTTTCATCGCGGGCGAAAGCACTTTGTTCTTTTTGTAGATCGCGGCGAGCGGACGGTAAAATTCGCCGTCCTCGATCTGCACGGCGGCGAGGGTGTTCTTGTTGATTTCCTGCGTGATGGTTCCCTGCGGCACGATCGAGATGCCCGCGTCAATCTCCACCGCGCGCTTCACCGTTTCGACGTTATCGAATTCCATGACGTGTTTGATTTCGACGCCGTATTCACGCAGGATTTTATCCAGCGCCTTACGCGTCGGAATGTCGGGCTCGAAACCGATGATTTTCTGGCCGGCGAGCGATTTGAGCTTGATGGATTTTTGCTTGGCAAAGGGATGTTGCGGGTGGCAGATGAGCACAAGCGGCTCCTTGCGCAGCGGAATGATTTCCAGTTTCGGATCCTTGACCGGATACGCGACGAGGCCGAGGTCAACGACGTTGCTGAACACATCGTCATAAACCTGGTTGGCGCGGCGATACTCGACGTGGATGTTCACGGTCGGGTAGCTCTTCATGAAGCGTTTGACATACGGCGGCAGGTCATGCAGGCCAATGGAATAAATCGTTGCCACGCGGATTGTCCCGGAAATGATGTCCTTCAATTCCTGCAATTTGCTGTGCAGCGATTCGTAGGTCTGGATGATCTGCTTGCTGTATTCGTAAAGCACCTGGCCTTCGCGCGTGAGGCGGAATTTTTTCTTGCTGCGCTCGATGAGGAGCGACTTAAAAGCGCGTTCCAGCGCGCTGATCTGCTGGCTGACGGCGGACTGGGTGACGCTGTTGATCTGCGCCGCCTTGGTGAAACTTTCGGTCTCGGCCAGATCGCAGAAGACTTTCAGGCTTTCGATTTGCATAAGAAGAATTAAACAGAAACGACTCGCATCAGTCAATTGGCTTTGCCGCCCGCAACGCCGCCTTGACCTTCAACAGCAGTTCGGTGGTGGTGAAGGGTTTTTGCAGGTAACCCACGGCATTTTTTTTGTCCTCTGGCATCACATAACCGCTGGTCGGCATCACCGGCAGGCCGGGATTCAGTTGCTGGATGCGTTCCATCAACTCGCGCCCGCCCATGCCCGGCATCACGAGGTCGGTGATAATCAAATCTACTTTCGTGCCGGGCTGGCTCAAAACATTCAGCGCCTTCTGGCCGTTGTTCGCGGTCAAAACCTTGTAGCCGAAATCCGATAAAATGGTTTCCGCCATCGTCAGCACCAAACTCTCATCATCCACCACCAGCACCGTTCCCGACCCGCGCAATTCCTTGTCCGCGCTGATGACCTCGCGCATCAGGGATTTGTCCGCCGGCAGATAAACCCGCGCCGACGTGCCCGCGCCCGGCTGGCTGGAAATCGCTACGCCACCGCCGTGGTTGGTGATGATGCCATAAACCAGCGCCAGTCCGAGTCCGCGATGCGGCGGACGTTTCGTCGTGAAGAACGGTTCAAAAATGCGCGGCAACGATTCCGCGTCGATGCCTGAACCGCTGTCGGAAATTTCCACGCAGGCATACGTCCCCGCTGCCAGCCGCACATTGCGGTCCTGCGTCGCCTCGGTCAATTCCACGTTCCGCGTCTGCACCGTGATCTGCCCCGTGCCGCTTACGCCAAATGAATCCACCGCATTCTCCAAAATTTTCGTGACCGCCTGCTGCACCTTCGCCTCGTCGAAACGCGCCGCGAACAGCGACCGTTCTGGCGTCAGCTTCCAGTTGAACCGCGCGCCGTGGGCGTTCTGAAAAAATTCCACGCAACGGGCGACCACCGCGTTCAAGTTGCCCGCCGGCGCGCGGCGAGTCTCTTTTTCCTGCCGGCTGAACTGCGCCAGCTCGGCCGCGATTTCTGCCGCGCGTTGCGCCGATTTTTCAACTTCCAATAACGACCGCCGCCACGGATGTTCCGGCTCGGCCTTCGTCAGCAACAAAGACGTGTGCGCCAGCACGCCCGTCAGCGCGTTGTTGAAATCCAGCGAAACTGTCCGCGCCAGTTGCAGCACGCAATCCAGCTTTTGCTTCAATGCCGCGTCGCCGGGAACCGCCGCCAGATTTTCCGGCGGAACCGGCATGGTTGAACCGGAATCCGTTGGCAACAATTGCAAGACCAACCACTTTTTGCCGTCGCTATTGAACTGACAGACGCTGGTAAGAAACGGCGTGGCCAAGCCAGACGCCGTGCGGAATTTCAAAACGCTGCCGGCCACCGACGTTTGTTCCCAGCGCGCCAGAAAATCCGCCGCCGAACCACCGTTTTCCGCCGCCCAGACCGCCGCCAGGTTTGCCGCCGCGCCGGTCAAGGCCGCGCCAAAAATATTTTTTGCGGACGCGTTCGTCAGGAACACGCTCCCACTCGCGCTGACCAGCACCGCTGGCCACGCCGCATTTTCCAGACCAAATACAACTTCAGGTTTCATCGCAGCGACAAGCCTCAAAAACTACGTCGAATCCGCCAAATATCAAGAGGCATCATGACCGGAGACTGAATGCCGCCGGTAAAAGTTTGCGCACCGTGAACGCACGCACAGTAGCCAGTTCATCGCTGTCCGCGACGAAAACCTTGGCGTCCGGCGCGTACTCCGCCAGCAACTGCCGGCACGCGCCGCACGGCATCGGGCCGCCAGCGCAGCGCGCCACGACCGCGACCGCAATGAAATCTTTCTTGCCGTCCGTCAGTGCCTTGAACAGCGCGATCCGTTCCGCGCAGCACGTCAAACCGTAGCTCGCGCTCTCCACGTTCGCGCCGCCGATGATTTCGCCGGATTTTGTGAGCAACGCCGCGCCGACCTTGAACTTGGAATACGGCGACAATGAGCCTGCGCGCGCTTGCGCCGCCGCCAGCACCAGTTTTTTGGAATCAATTTTCACAGTTTAATTTTGCCACAGAGTCACAGAGCGCACAGAGAATTTCAGATTGAATTTGTTCTTCTCGGTGTCCTCTGTGGCTCTGTGGCTATATTTGTTTTCCGTAAAGCTCCGCAAAATTTCTAATCAATGCCGCGCCGGAATTTTTCACGCGTTCCGCCGTGGCCAAAACTTCCGCGTGCGACAAATTTCCCCGGTTGCTGCCCGCCGCCAGATTGGTGACACAGGAAACTGCTGCGACGTTCAATCCGCATTGCCGCGCCGCGATCGCCTCCGGCACGGTGCTCATGCCGACTGCGTCCGCGCCGAGTTTAGCGAACGCGCGGATTTCCGCCGGTGTTTCGTAACTCGGCCCGCTTACGGCCAGATAAATTCCGCGTCTTAATTTAAAATTAGAAATTTTTCCGGCACGGAACAACAGCCCGCGCAATTTTTTATCGTAAGTCTGCGTCAAATCCACGAAGCGCGGCAAACCGGAAATCGCCGTGCCGCGCAACGGATTGGTTCCCATAAAGTTGATGTGGTCAGTCACAACCATGAAGTCGCCCTCGCGGAATTTTCTGTTGATGCCGCCCGCCGCGTTGGTCAAAAGCAAGTTGGTGATGCCAAAAGCGGCCAATGTTCGCGTGGCAAAAGTGACGCGCTCCATTTCGTAGCCTTCGTAAAAATGTGCGCGGCCGCTCAATACTAAAACCGGCGTTTGGCCGAGATGCCCCAAAAATAATTCACCGGCGTGGCCACTGACGGTCGGTTTCGGAAAGCCAGGAATGTTTGCGTAGGAAATCTTTTTGGCCGCGCGCAGTTCCGTCAGCGTGTGATGAAAGCCGCTGCCCAAAATGATGGCGAGCGTCGGGCGCAGTGAACAAATTTTTTTGAGCCGCGCGGCGGCGGTTTTAGGATTGGCGGTTAGTGAAGCCTTCACGACTTTGATTTTGCCCGAAAATTTTATCAGGCCAAAGCAAATCCCCAGCAATCGGGCGAAGGCAAATTATTTTTTCTTCGCCAGCGACTGGACGTGCCGCTCGATGCGATTGCTCGCTTCAATGAGCTGTTCGTAGCTCGTCGCAAAACACGCGCGGCAAAAACCGGAGCCGTTCGCGCCAAATGCCGTTCCCGGAACCATCGCCACTTTTTCCGTTTGCAACAAACCCACGGCAAAATCTTTTTCATTCAGCCCGGTCACGGAAACATCCGGGAACGCGTAAAACGAGCCGCGCGGCAGATGGCATTTCAGCCCGATTTCATTGAACCGGCGGACGATGAAGTCGCGGCGGCGATGATATTGGTCGCGCATGGATTTCATCGCGTCCTCGCCGCGCACGAGCGCCTCGATGGCGGCTTCCTGACTCAAGATGGACGCGCACATCATCGAGTATTGATGCACTTTCATCATCGCCTCGATCAGCGCCGCCGGGCCGCACGCATAGCCGATGCGCCAGCCGGTCATCGCAAACGCCTTGGAAAATCCGTGCAGAAAAATCACGCGCTCTTTCATGCCGGGCAGACTGGCGATGCTCGTGTGCACGCCCTCGAAGGTCAGCTCGGAATAAATTTCATCGCTCAACACGAGCAAATCTTTTTCCACGGCGAACTTGGCGATGGCCTCGATCTGCGCGCGGTCGCAGGTGCCGCCGGTGGGATTGCACGGCAGATTCAGGACGAGCAGTTTTGCGCCGGGCTGCCACGCGGCGCGCAACGCCTCGGCGGTCAGCGCGAAATTGTCCTTCGCGTAGGTCGGCACGGGAATCGCCTCGCCGTGGACGAGCGTGATGCTCGGCGAATAGCTGACGTAACATGGCTGGTGGAACATCACCTTGTCGCCGGGATTCACCAGCGCGCGGAACGCGATGTCCAGCGCCTCGCTGACACCGACGGTGACAAGGATTTCATCTTCAGGCCGGTAGCTGATGGAAAAATTCGCCTCGACATATTTGCTGATGGCGCGGCGCAGTTCGATCAAACCCAGATTGGACGTGTAATGGGTTTTGCCTTTTTCCAGCGCATAAATCGCAGCTTCGCGGATATGCCACGGCGTGTCAAAGTCCGGTTCGCCGATGCCGAGCGAGATGACATCCTTCATCTTCGAGACGATCTCGAAAAAGTCGCGGATGCCGGACTTGGGCAGGTTGATGACATGCTTGGCGATGTAACGCGAGGAGTCCATGGAAAATTTTGGATTTGAAATTCAGAATTGAATTTCAATTAAGGTGCGACTTTGAGCCGCTCGGCTTCTTCCTGTTTCACGTCGAGCAAGAAACCTTGTTCTTTGTAAGAACGCAGCATGAAATGCGTGGCGGTCGAAAGCACACCTTCGAGCGTTGAAAGTTTTTCCGACACGAACGCCGCGACGCGCTGCAAACTGCCGCCGTTGACGAATACGAGCAAATCATAGCTGCCCGACATGAGAAAACAGGATTCGACTTCGTCAAAGCGTGAGATGCGCTCGGCAAGGCGGTTGAAACCGCCGCCGCGTTCGGGTGTGATGCGCACTTCGATGACGGCACGGACAACACCGGAATCTTCGTGGGCGAGATTCAGCACGGGGCGAAATCCCAGCAGCACGCGCTGCGCTTTCAATTCGTCAAGCTGGCGGTTCACGTCGGCTTCGGACAGGTTCAGCACCTGCGCCAGTTGCGCGGTGTTCAGGCTGCCGCTTTCGAGCAACAATTTTACAATCGGCTTCATCGGACGGGAAGTTTCGCAAAATTCCGCCGCAAATCCATCCCAAACTCGCATTGCTGGAATGTGGATTGCCTGGAAATTTCACCATCGGCGACCAAACTTGCACCGCCATTTTAAAAATTGCTTCGGGGGGCGAGCGGAGTCGTCCATTTTTTGGCGCGTCCGGCTGATGCTGGCTGGAATCGGGATTAACTAGGCTAATCAAACGTTTCCACGCTTCAAGACGGGATTTTGTGTCTGGCGTATCTTATTGATAAACATGAAGATATATGTATCATTAGAAATTGACACGTTCCCCTAATGTGCTTAACGTGTCATAGCAACGGTGTCGTGCTGAAATGTCTTCAGTCGTCAATCCACCTTGCCGCAGTAATCTTTAGATTCCGAGGTTCCATGAGTGATATAATTGAAAAGGCATTGTCGTCGGGTGATGGTGCGCCGAAAGTTTCGCGGATCAACGAAGTGGTGATCCGCATTGCCGGTAATTCGCAGGATGGCATCCAGGCCATCGGCGGTTTTCTCGCGCGCCTCGCTGGCCGCAGCGAACAGGAAGTCATGACTTTCATGACGATTCCCGCCACGATTTCCGGTGGCGCGTCCATCTTCCAAGTCCGCATGGGCAGCGGCGAAGTATTAAGTTCCGGCGACGAAGCCGACGTGCTGCTCGCGTTTTACCAGCACAGCTATGACGCGCACATCAGCTCGCTGAAAAAGGGCGGCATCGTGATGTTTGATTCCGATCACGTCGTGCCGAATCCCGAGCTCGAAAAAACTTATCACCACGTCGGCATTCCGATTTCTTCGCTGACGGTGGAAGCCATCGGCGGCACGGCCAAGGACAAGGGTAAAAATATTTATTCGCTCGGCCTCATTGCCAAAACTTTTGATTTGGATCTGCCGAAATTGGAAAAACTTATTGGCGAACGTTTCACCGGCAAAGACCCGAGCATTTTGAACAACGCGCTCGCGGCATTTCACGCGGGCTATTCGCATTCGCTCGGCAACTTGCTCGAAACCTTCAAGTTCACCGATGCGCAGAAAAAAGACGGCACGCAGATTGTCATGAACGGCAATGAGGCGCTCGGCTACGGCCTCATCGCCGCCGGCGTGCGTTTCGGCGCGGGCTATCCGATCACGCCGTGGTCGGACATCATGGAATTGCTCCGCCGCGAACTGCCGAAATATGGCGGCATGTTCATCCAAACCGAAGACGAAATCGCCGCGATTTCGATGGCCATTGGCGGCAGCTACGCCGGCCGCGTTTCTGTCACCGGTTCAAGCGGCCCGGGAATTTCGCTCAAAACGGAAGCCCTCGGCTGGGCGATCATGGCTGAAATGCCGCTCGTGATTGTGGACGTCCAGCGCGGCGGCCCTTCGACCGGCATGCCGACGAACATTGAGCAATCCGATTTGAACATCGCCGTCAACGGCGGTCACGGGGATGCGCCGCGCGTCGTCATCGCGCCGGCGAACGTCGAAGATTGTTTCTACATGGCGATTGAAGCTGTGAACATCGCGCGCAAATATTCCGTGCCGGTGATCATTCTCACCGATCAGGGCATCGCCACGCGCATCGAGGCGTTTGTGCAGCCGAACCTGGAAAAAGTTTGCCAAGACATCTCGCCGGATTTCACGCCGATCGCCGACCACAAACCTTACGACTTGTCCACGCCGAACAGCGTTTCGCTGCACGTTCCGCCGGGAACCAAAATCAACAGCGGCAAATATCCCATCGTCACCGGTCTCGAACACGACGAACTCGGCCATCCGACCGGCTCGCCGAAATTGCACCAGCAGATGACCGCCAAACGCCGCAAGAAATTGCAGGCGCTCGGCGCGACGCTGCCGGTGCCGAAAATTTACGGCCCGTCCGAAGGTAATGTGTTGCTCGTCGGCTGGGGTTCGACCGAAGGCCCGATCAAGGAAGCCGTGGATCGCGCACGCGCCGCCGGCGACAGTGTTTCCTCGATCCACATCAAACACATCAATCCGCTGCCGAACGGACTCGAAAATATTTTCTCCGGCTTCAACCACGTGTTCGTCGTCGAGATGAATGACGAGGGGCTTTACGGCTTCGGCCAGTTCGGCGCGATTCTGCGCGCGCGCTATTGCGATCCGAAGATTCAGGGCCTCAACAAGACCGACGGCCTGACTTGGAAGGTGAAGGAAATTCTCGAACGCACCAAGACCAACCTGACCGCCGGCATCCGCAAACTGTAATTTAATTTCAACCGCCAATAAAATATGAGCGAAACGCTGTTAGCCAAACCTGTCACTGCCGTCAGCACCACCACGCCGCCCGTTGAGGAACGCAAGGGCCTGACCAAAAAAGAAATCGCCGCCGACCACCCGACGTGGTGTCCCGGCTGTGGTGACTTCTCCGTGCTCGCGCTGTATTTCAAGCTGATCGAGAAGCGCAAGATGTGGCACGAAAAAATCACGACCGTCGCGGGCATCGGCTGCTCCAGCCGCTTTCCGTATTTCGTGCAAGCCCACGGCGCGCATTACATCCACGGCCGCGCGCTGCCGTTCGCGAGCGGCATTTCCCTTTCACGTCCCGATTTGCACGTGTTCGTTTTCGGCGGCGACGGCGACGCCTTCTCCATCGGCGGAAATCATTTCAACCACACCGCGCGCAAGAACATTAAGATGACCTATTGCGTGATGGACAATTGGGTTTACGGCCTCACGAAGAAACAGACGTCGCCCACCTCGCCGCTCGGTTTCAAGAGCAAGACCGACCAATGGGGCGCGGTGGATTATCCGATCAACCCGATGAAGCAGGCCATCGCCGCCGGGGCCACGTTCGTCGCGCGCACGACGCACACGAATCCGAACCACGTTTTGCAGATGATGGAAGCCGCGATGGATCACGACGGCTTCAGCTTCATCGAATGCCTGAGCGAATGCGTGGAATTTTACGAAGGCGCGTTCGACGCGAGCAACCCGCGCAAAGGCGGTGTGTTCAACGAAGTGCCCAAGAGCCACGACGTGACCGACGAACTCGCGGCCTACAAGCTCGCCGACGAACCGTTCCCCGGCAGCTTCGGCATTTTCTACAAGTCCAACAAGCCGACCAAAAATGCTAAGGAAGCGGAGATCATCAAATCTTTCCAGAGCAAAACCGCCGGCCTGAAAGACTGGCAGATTTTGCAGAAGAATTTCGACCGGATGAAATAAACTATTTAGACGCAACACGCCCCGGCTCGCGTCGGGGCGTTTTTTATTTTCAAACATCAGGAAATGCGAAATAACAGTCACATGAAAAAGCGGCAACAGCTTCTAAATATAGCGCAAATGGTTTTAGCGTTGCTTGGCTGTGTTTCTTTTCTGCTTTCATCGGGAAAAATATCGGTAAATTTAGGTTGGCCGTTTCCTTGGTGTTTTAGTTTGATTTTCTTCGCCGCTGCGCTCGTTTGCGGATTTTTTGCTGTCAAATTAAGTGATGAATCAGAAAAAAGGCGCGCTTTGAACCACATGGCTGGCCGCCAAGCGTTGAACAAAGAAGAGTTTGGCAAAGAGTTTTTCCCGAATGATCGTGATGAAATTGCAGCCAAGCTTCGAGAAATTCTTTCGCGGCACATTTGCGTTGACCTTTCGCAAATGCAGCCGAATGACCGTTTCGTCGAAGATTTGAGAATGGATGCGTTGGATTCGATGTCCACGGTTGAATATGTCATCGAAATTGAAAAAGAATTTGGAATTGAAATTCCAGATTCAGTCGCAGAAAAGATGACCACGTTTCAAAGCGTTGTTGATTACGTTGCTGAAGCCGTGAAGTCCAAGGCAAACTGAAGTCATGGCGCATATTCACGAAAAAATTGATTTCACCGTCGCGATTTTTGTCGTCCACGATAAAAAGATTTTGCTCATCCATCATCGCAAGCTCGACAAATGGCTGCCGCTTGGCGGGCACATCGAGCTGGACGAAGACCCAGAGCAGGCCGCGTTGCGCGAGGCGAAGGAAGAAAGCGGACTCGACGTGGAACTGCTCGGCGAACGTCCGCCCACGACCTCACCCGGCACTCGCGCGCTCATCGCGCCGCGTTTTCTCGACATCCATCGCATCAACGAGACCCATGAGCATATCGGCCTGATTTATTGGGCGCGGCCAAAAAATTCCGCCGCCGTAAAACTTGCGACCGGGGAACATCACGACATCCGCTGGTGCGATCTTGAAGATTTGGAAAAACTTTCGCCGCCGATGACCGACGCGGTGAAATGGTATTCCCGCCAGGCCATCGAGGAGATTTCCCGCCGGTGAACACGCAAAAAAAATTCCTCGCGGCCTGTTACACCATCGAAGGCATCAATTCCTTCACGACGGTGGTTTATTTCAACTACCTCTATTTTTTCTTCCGCGACCAATTCGGTTTCGACAACAAGCACAATCTCGCACTCGCCGCGCTGATCGGATTGATCTACACGCTGGCCTCATGGCAGGCCGGAAAATTTGCGCAACGCTGCGGTAATTTCACCGCGCTGAAAATCGGCTTCGGCGTCATGGCCGCCGGACTCGCCGCCGGCTCGCAGTTGCATTTTGTGGCCGGAGCCATTGCCGTCGCGTGCGTGGTGAACATCGGGATGTGTTTCACCTGGCCGGTGCTGGAGGCGCTCGTCAGCGCAGGCGCGAACCCCGCGCGCGCGGTGGGCATCTACAACATCACCTGGGCCGCCAGCAATGCGCTGGCCTTTTTCATCGGCGGTATGCTTTACGAAAAAATCAGCCACCAGATTATATTTTATGTGCCGCTCGCGTTCATGCTTGTCCAGTTCGCTCTGGTTTTTTGGCTGGAGAAAATTCACGTTGCCAAAACCGTGCCGGGAACCGGGGAAAAATTTTCGGCGAGCGAAGGGAATTCAATTTCATCCGCCCGCGCGAAAAATTTCCAGCGGCTGGCGTGGCTGGCTAATCCGTTCGCCTACATCGCTATCAACACGCTCATCGCCGTGCTGCCGGGCATCGCGGCGAAATTTCAATTATCAACCAGCCTGGCCGGTTTCGTTTGCTCTTTGTGGTGTTTTGCCCGCGTCGCTGCGTTTGTCGCGCTCTGGCGCTGGATGGCGTGGCATTACAAATTTCGCTGGCTGGCCGGGTCGTTCGCGCTGCTCATCGGGTCGTTCGCCGTGATTCTCCTTGCGCCAAATCTTTGGGTGGTGCTGGCGGCGCAGGTGTTTTTCGGTGTGGCGATCGGATTGATTTATTATTCGTCGCTGTTTTATTCGATGGACGCGAGCGATACCAAGAGCGAACACGGCGGCATCCACGAGGCGGCCATCGGCGCGGGCAATTGCATCGGCCCGGCGGTCGGCGCGGTGTCGCTGCAATTTCTGCCGCAATTTCAAAACAGCGGCGCGATCGCCGTGAGCGTGCTGTTGCTGGCCGGCCTGGGCGGATTGTTTTGGCTGCGGCATCCCGCAAACCGGTGAACTGAATTCGCTTAATTTTTTACGGTGTCGGCTTTAGACTGCGGGCGGTAATTCTATTTTGAAATGAAAGCCATGCCATTGTCCGCCGCGCTGTTCGTGCTGAACCGGGAGCGGCTCGTCAAAAAATTGCCGCCGCGTTCGCTCGCCGTGTTGAATGCGAACGACATCATGCCCACGAATGCCGACGGCATGATGGGGCACGCGCAAAACGCGGATCTGTTTTACCTCGCTGGCGTGCGGCAGGAAGAGACGATTCTGCTGCTTGCGCCGGACGCGTTCGAGCCGAAGCTGCGGGAGGTGCTGTTCATCCGCGAGAGCAACGAGCAGCTCGCGACGTGGGAGGGCCGCAAGCTGACCAAGGAGCAGGCCGCGCAGATTTCCGGCATCCAAAATGTCCGCTGGCTGTCCGAGTTCCCGACGGTTTTCCGCCAGATCATGGGGGAGCTGGAAAATGTTTTCCTGAATCTTAACGAACATCAGCGCGCCGACACCGCTGTGGAGACGCGCGACGCGCGTTTTGTCGTCGAAACGCGGAAAAAATTTCCGCTGCACCAGTATCGTCGCCTCGCACCGCTGCTGCATGAACTGCGCGCGGTAAAGTCGGAACACGAGATTGCCGCAATCAAAGCGGCGTGCGACCTTACGGGCAAAGGTTTCCGGCGCGCGCTGAAATTTGTGAGGCCTGGCGTGAACGAAGTGGAAGTCGAAGCGGAGTTCGCCCATGAGTTCATCCGGCACCACGGCGCGTTCGCGTATCCGCCGATCATCGCGAGTGGCGCGAACAACAACGTTTTGCACTACACGCAAAATGACCAGGTATGCAAAAAGAGCGATTTGCTGTTGCTGGACGTTGCCGCCGGACTCGACAATTACATGAGCGATTTGACGCGTACGATTCCTGTGAGCGGGAAGTTTTCGCGACGGCAGAAACAGGTTTACAACGCCGTGCTGCGAATCTTCCGCGCGCAGGTCGCCGCGCTGACGCCGGGCAAGACGACCAAAGATTTGCGGCTGGAATGCGATGAGCGCACCGCGAAGGAATGCGTTGACCTCGGCCTGCTGAAATTATCCGAGATCAAAAAACAGAAACCCGACGCGCCTGCCGTGAAAAAGTTTTTCATGCACGGCGTGTCGCATTCCATCGGGCTGGACGTGCACGACGTGATGAAAGTTGACGCCAAGATTGCGCCCGGCTGGGTGCTGACCGTCGAGCCGGCAATTTATATTCCGGCGGAAGGTTTTGGCATTCGCATCGAAAATACCGTCGCCGTCACCAACGACGGCCCGCTGGGTTTGATGACGGGCATTCCGATTGAAGCCGACGAGATTGAAGCCTTGATGAACCGCCACTGAAACCTGACCGCCGCGGCACGGGGACGTGGAGAAAATTTTATTTTTTTAATCTCGGTGTCTCTCCGACTCTGTGGCTAAACTGATTTTATGTCTGCTGAACAACCAACGCCGCCCGCCGCGCCGAATCCCGAACGCAAAACTTTGGACGACCGCGCCAAGATGACGGAGCTCGAACGCATCCGGCATTCCGCCGCGCACGTTTTGGCCACGGCCATTTTAAGAATTTGGCCGGACGCGCAGTTCGCTTATGGTCCGTCCGTGGAAAATGGTTTTTATTACGACGTGGAATTGTCGCACCGCATTTCGCCGGAAGACTTCGAGCGCATCGAAGCCGAGATGAAGAAGGAAATTAAAGCGAACAATCCGTTTGAAAAAATTACGGTGACGCGCGAACAGGCAATTGCGGATGCCAATTCCGGTCGGCTCGGCGGATTGACGGAACGTCCGAATGGCGCGTCGAAATTCAAATTGGATTTGCTCAAGCAGATTCCCGAGGGCGAGCCGATTTCGTATTTCAAGAACGGCGATTTTCTCGACCTCTGCGCTGGACCGCACGTGATGCGCACGGGCAACATCGGCGCGTTCAAGCTCACCAGCGTGGCCGCCGCATATTACAAGGGCGACGAAAAAGGCCCGCAGCTCCAGCGCATCTACGGCACGGCGTTCAAGAACAAGACCGCGCTCGACGAGTATTTCAAGATGATCGAGGAGGCCAAGCGCCGCGACCATCGCAAGATCGGCGCGGAGATGGGGCTGTTCGCGATTGACACGGAATTTGTCGGGCCGGGCATGCCGCTGTGGCTGCCCAAGGGCACGGTGCTCGTCGAGGAACTGGAGAAGCTGGCCAAGGAAACCGAATTCGCCGCCGGCTACGTCCGCGTCCGCACGCCGCATCTGGCCAAGGAGAAAATGTATAAAACCTCCGGCCATTTGCCGTATTACGAAGATTCAATGTTTCCGCCAATGGAAGTTTCCGAGGCGATTAAAGTGCCAAAAGAAGTTTTAGATATTTTACCTCCTGGCATTCTCACAATGATGAGAGAGCGTGCGAGCACCAAAACTGAAGCCGCAATTGATAAGGATGACGAAATTCTTTTGGACGCTTTCAAAAAAGCTCTTGCCACAATGCCAAAAGAAATTTCGCTCGATGCGAAATATGAAATTTTCATCAATAGTTTGCCAGACGCTTTACAGGCTCGCGCTGAACAACTCGGCCATCACGAACTTTATTTGAATTTGAGGAAAATTGCGACGGCAGATGAATATCCTGCGCCGGAAAAGTATTACCTCAAAGCGATGAACTGTCCGCATCATCACCG
>PLHK01000126.1 GCA_003139955.1 Limisphaerales bacterium | reverse complement strand
GGCGATGACCACCAGCAGTTCAACCAAGGTGAAGCCTCTCCGGCTCCGGTCGTTCGCGGGTTGGGAATTTTGCGTGGCGCTGGCAATCTGATAGTTACGGTTCATGTTTTTTGTGGCTGCTGCTTGCCAAAATTTAATTGGACGCGAGTCTAGTCGCAACGGTGATTATTAATCAATACATAAACTTCATGCCCGTCGGCGTCAAACATCCGGTTGCGCACACTGGTGCATTGTTTTGAAATCAAGGCGCGGGCTTGTGTTCCGCAGGACGCCGCCGCAAATCCATGCGTTGCGGCTCACTGAACTAGCAATTCGCAAATCAAGCCACTTCGGCATCACCTTTGGCTGGCCATTATGCGCCGGGTTGCGTCATAATCAAATTTATGCATATCAGTTTTCGGCTGGCCGCGTTATTTTTTGCGCTGGCACTTTTAAGTTTCAAATCCGCTGCGGCAGTGGACACGCTGACGTTCGGCAATTCGGCGTCGGAAAAAGAACATCATCTGACCAGCGAGCGCAGCAAAATCATCAAGGGCGGCGCGTTGGGCGAATCGGCGCGGCTGCTGCTGCCGATCAATTATCCCCAGTGGCAGGCGCGCCAGCGCACGCCGGCGAGAATCATCCGTTCGTGGCAGGGCGGGACGATGCAATTCACCGTCAAAGTTGACCCGGACAAAATCAATTACGTCACGATCAAGCTCTGGGGATCGGACGTGACGCAGAATCAACTGATGCTTTTCAGCGACGGCGCGCAGATCGGCTACCGGTATCTTGGTGACATTGATGCGCTCGACACCGGCGGTGAAAACGGCGCGGCGTTTGTGGGCCGATTTCTTTACAACACCACGCCGCTGCCGCTGGAGCTGACGCGTGGCCGGACGAACTTGAACCTCGAAGTCCGTGCTTCGGGGGAGATTTGGCCTTACGGCAACGCGTTTGATACGTTTCAAAGATTGATGACCGAGCCGTCGCGCGGCATCTACAAAATTTACATTCACACGAACGGCTATTTTGTTCCGCCGCCGGAAGATAAGCAAGGTGTCGCGCCGACTAATGTGACTATTCGTCAGAAGCCGGGGCCGGAAGTGTTGGATCAACTCAAAGACCGCGTGAATGGCGCGTTGAAAAAACTCGTCGCGTCGGCTTCACCAATTGACCAGATGGAGATGCAATTCGTCGCGCGCGCTTATCGCGTCAAATGGACGGTGGCGTATCACAATGCGGCGGCGATCCGGCAATTGCTCCGCAGTCTGGACGCGACGTTTTTGGCGTATCGCAAAAATCCTCATCTCGCCGAAGCCGATCCGGCGACTTACAACCCGGCGTGGTTTGGCCTGGGGCCATCGGGCGATGTGTTGCGCTTGTTGCCGGATGAATTGAAACCGCATCTCGATGAGAAAATTGATCTGGGCGCGGGCAAAAAAATTTCCCGCCGCGCGGCGTATTCCGAAATGTTGGTGGCGTGCCGCGACTGGCATCGCCGGAATCGCCGGCTCTACTCGAACCAATCCATGATCAACGATCTCTACGGAATTTATCTGGCGAATCGCGGATTGGAAGTGGTGGATCCGACCAATGCGCTGCCGGAAAATGAAGTTCGCCGCTACCTTTACGAATCCACCGGATTGCAACCGTGGCGCGACAGCGATCCCGGCGGCGGCACGGCACCGGAAACGGGCCGCACCAGTTGGGGCGTCGGCACAAATTATTGGGAACTGACCGCCAAGGGGCTGACCAAGGAGCTTGGCTTTGTCGGCTACTACGGCGAGGTGCTGGATTGGATGACGACGCTTTACGACTCGACGCGCCCGGCGCCGGGACAGCCCGGCGATGAAAAAATTCGCGCACAACTCCTTCACATTGCTCATGCCCGCGCAGTCTTCCGTTATCCCGGACTCGACGCCGAAACCAATCGCGCCATGCGCATCGAAACGGTCGTCGGCTGGCGCGACGGTGATCATTATCCCGGCGACATCGCCTACGCGCAACGCCTGACGTGGGACGGTTCGTCGCTGGGCTACGCCGCCGCCACGCTGGATCCGCAGGCCATCGGTTATGCGCAGCAAATGTTCGCGGACAACCAGTTTTTTTCCACGCTCAAGCAGCACATGAAGCAATATGATATGTTCCGCGTGACGGCGGGATTGCTGGGCGTGCCGGATGATTACGCGGTGCTCAAGGCGCAGCCGCCGCAAACCGCGCGCTTGCCGATGACGCCGGGCCAGCCGGATTTTGTTTTCAGCGACGAGGAGGACGGCGTCGTCGCCATCAAGAACGGCGATGAAATCCTTTGCGCCTCGCTTTACTGGCGCGCGCGTTACGCCATCAACAATCTGGCGCGCGTCCATTTCACGACGCCGCAGATTGACCGCATCGCCGTCGTGCAGGAAGAAACGGAATTCACTCCGAGCGGAAAATTTTATACCCGCCCCGATTGGACCGCCGCCGATTATCTTTGGGGCGGTCCGGCGTATCCGGTGAAATTACATTCGGCCATGCTCGGCGAACGCCTGCCCATCGCAAAAATTCCTGCCGGCGTGCAATTCAAACCCGGCGATGAAAACGCCTACGCCGGCAAGGGCGATTTTTACACGCTGCGCTACGGCGATTATCTCATCGGCATGAACATGACGCCGGATCGGACATTTCAATTGACGCCACCGCCGGGCGTGGCCGAGGCGCGCGAACTCGTTTCCAAAACCGTGCTCAAATTGGACGCGCCGGTGAAAGTGCTTCCGCGCTCGACAGTGGTGCTGTGGTTCGGTAAATAAACTCCATGACCATCAAAACGATTTTTGCTTCCGCGATTTTTGTCGCCAGCACTTTCAACCCGCTGCATTCGGCGGAAATTAATTTTATTGGCGCAGCATCCGCGCCGGTCGAGCCGTTGAGTCTGTGGTATCGCCAGCCAGCGCGCGAGTGGACGGAAGCGTTGCCCGTCGGCAATGGCCGGCTCGGCGCGATGGTTTTTGGCGGCGTAAACCGCGAACGCCTGCAACTCAACGAAGACACGCTCTGGGCGGGCGGCCCGTATAATCCGGTGAATCCCGACGCGCAGGCCGCGTTGCCCGCCGTGCGCCAGCTTATCTTCGCCGGAAAATTTGCCGCGGCGGCAAATCTCATCACCGCAAAGGTTCTGGCCAAGCCGATCGGTCAGATGCCGTATGAAACCGTGGGCGATCTGTTCCTCGATTTTCCGGCGGTCAGCTCTGTGGAAAATTATCGGCGCGATCTGAACCTCGACACCGCCGTGGCCACGACCACCTTCACGGCCAACGGCGTGACGTTCACCCGCGAAGTTTTTTCCAGCGCGCCGGATCAAGTCATCGTCGTTCACCTCACGGCGGACAAGCCGGGACAAATCTCCTTCACCGCCGGCATGACCACGCCGCAGAACGCGAGCGTGACGGTTGAATCCGGCGACACGCTGGTGATGAGCGGTGTGAACGGTGACGCCAGCGGCATCAAGGGCGCGTTGAAATTTCAGGCGCGTGTGTTGGTCATGGCGGATCGCGGTAAGACCACAGCCACGGCCAACACGGTTTCCGTGGCCAATGCGAATGCCGTCACATTGCTCATCGCCGCCGCCACGAGCTATAAAAATTATCACGATGTCAGCGGCGATCCGGCGGCCATTGTTAAAAATCAGATCTCCGTCGCTTTGAATAAGGCGTTTCCTGTTTTATTACATCCTATTCCCATTGAAGAATTGAATAAGGATGTGTATCAGCAACTGCTCACCAACCACATCGCCGCGCACCAGAAATTATTCCGCCGCGTCGAATTAAATCTCGGTGACAGCGGCGACGCCGCGAAATTGCCGACCACCGAGCGTCTCGATCATTTTGCCGAAGGTCACGACCCGCAACTCGCGGTGTTGTATTATCAATACGCCCGTTATCTTTTGATCTCCTGTTCGCGTCCCGGCGGTCAGCCGGCCAACTTGCAAGGACTTTGGAACGAGTCCATGACGCCGCCGTGGGAAAGCAAATACACAATCAACATCAACACCGAGATGAATTACTGGCCTGCTGAAGCCGCCAATCTCGGCGAATGCGTCGAGCCGCTCCAGGCGATGATCACGGACTTGAGCGAGACCGGCGCGCACACGGCGCAGGAAATGTATGGCGCGCACGGCTGGGTCGTCCATCACAACACGGATCTGTGGCGCGCGTCCGCGCCGATTGACGGTTCCTGGGGCTTATGGCCGACCGGCGGCGCGTGGTTGTGCCAGACGTTGTGGGAACATTACCTGTTCAGCGCGGATGAAAATTATCTCAAGCAGATTTATCCGTTGCTTAAAGGTTCGGCGCAATTTTTTCTCGATACGCTCGTCGAAGACCCGAACACGCACTGGCTCGTGACCAATCCCTCCATGTCGCCGGAGCATTCGTATCGCGATGGTGTCACCGTTTGCGCCGGGCCGACGATGGATATGCAGATTCTGCGAGATTTGTTTGCGGAGTGCATCACTGCATCGGAAACGCTTGGCACAGACAAGGAATTTCGCGCGCAAGTCGCGGCTGCGCGCGCGCGGCTCGCGCCGTCCAAAATTGGCCAAGCCGGCCAGTTGCAGGAATGGCAGGAGGATTTTGATTTGCAAGCGCCGGATATTCATCACCGCCACGTCTCGCATCTTTACGGTTTGTATCCGAGCGCGCAGATTGACATGAACACGACGCCCGCACTCGCCGCCGCCGTAAAAAAATCGCTGGAGATTCGCACCGACGAAACCACCGGCTGGGGCATGGCCTGGCGGCTGAATCTCTGGGCGCGGCTGCACGAAGCCGAACACGCTTACAAAATTTTGACGCTGCTGCTCAATCCCGTTCACGGCCAAAATGTTCAATATGGCGCGGGCGGCGGCGGAGTTTATCCAAATTTGTTCGACGCGCATCCGCCGTTCCAGATTGACGGCAATTTCGGCGGCGCGGCCGGCATCATGGAAATGTTGCTGCAAAGCCAGAACGGCGAAATCCAATTTCTGCCCGCGCTTCCGAAAGCGTGGCCGAACGGCAGCGTCAAAGGTTTGCGCGCGCGTGGCGGATTCGAAGTGGATTTCGCGTGGCAGGACGGGAAATTGACTTCCGCCACCATCCGTTCCATCAACGGCAAAGTGGCGCATCTACGCTACGGTGCGGTTGAGAAAAACATCAAGCTCAAACCCGACCGCAGTTTCCAATGGGACGGAAAATGAGGTCGCTCCGGTTCATATTTTTTCTGTGCGCGGGATTCCTGTCGGCGTTGCCCATACGGGCCGCGGATTGGCAATGGTCGGTGGAGCTGGCCGCGAATGCGCCGCGAAATTCGTCGGCGCATTCGCGCGCGTTTTTGTGGATTCCGCCGGATTGCCAGCGCGTCCGCGCCGTCGTATTCGGGCAGAACAACATGATCGAGCCGGGAATCTTGGAACATCCCGAATTTCGCGCGGCGATGGCCCGACTCGGCCTCGCGGAACTTTACATCGCGCCGGGATTTGACAATTGGCAGGACGCGACCAACAACGACAGCGCGAATAAAAAATTTTCCGCGCTGTTGAAACAGCTCGCCGATGAATCCGGCTACGGCGAACTGGAATTTGCGCCGGTCATTCCCATCGGCCATTCGGCGATGGCGAGTTTTCCGTGGAACTTCGCCGCGTGGAATCCGGAGCGCACGCTGGCGATTTTATCCGTCCACGGCGATGCGCCGCAGACGGATCGCGTCGGCAACGGTCGTCCGAATGTGGACTGGGGCGCGCGGAATATTGAAGGCATTCCCGGCCTGATGGTCGTCGGCGAATACGAATGGTGGGAAGATCGCATCACGTCCGCCGTAGCCTTTCGCGCGCGGCACCCGGACGCGCCGCTTGCGTTGCTGTGCGACGTCGGCCACGGTCATTTTGATTACTCTGACGAACTGGTGCGTTACCTTGCGCTGTTTATCCGCAAGGCGGTGGAACAACGGCTGCCGGCGGACGCACCCACCAATCAATTCGTCAAACTGAAACCGGTTGATGCGCGCGACGGCTGGCTGATGGATCGCTGGCACCGCAATGAAAAACCGCACGCCGCTGCCGCTCCTTTTGCAAAATACAGCGGCAACACGAACGAGGCGTTTTGGTGCTTCGACGAGGAAATGGCGCGCGCCTCGGAAAATTTTAATCCGCAGTTCGGCAAGTTGCCACAGCTTGTCGGCTTCGAGCAGGATGGCCAGATCATGCCCCAGACTGTTCCGCCATCGCACGAACAGGTCCGGCTCAAAACGCCGGTGCTGGATGACACGCTGACGTTCAAGCTGGCCGGTGTTTTTCTCGACACTGTGCCGCCCGGACCGAGGCCGACGATGTGGACGGGATTACCCGTTGGCGCGGCGCTGACGCACGCGAGCGGCGGCGGGCCAGTTGTCTTGTCGCGCATTGTCGGGCCGGTGATCCAGACTGCGCCCGACACGTTTGCGGTGCGGTTCAACCGCTCTAGTATACCGATGGATTTTCGCATCGGCGACATCTGGCTGCTCGCGAGCCATCCGGGCGATGCAAAATATAAAAGCGCGGTCGAGCAGGCGTTGCTGAAAATTCCCGTGCCGCAAACCGAAGGCGCGCCGCAACGCATCACGTTTCCGGCCATCGCCGACGTTCTGGTTGGAACGAAATCCGTCACGCTCAACGCGACTTCGGATTCCGGCGCGAAAGTTTATTATTACGTCCGCGAAGGCCCGGCGGAAATCGCGGGCGACACGATTCAATTCACAAAAATTCCGCCACGCGCAAAATTTCCGGTGAAAGTCACCGTCGTGGCCTGGCAATGGGGACGCACAACCGCGCCGAAATTGCAGTCCGCCGCGCCGGTGGCGCAAAGTTTTTTCATCACGAAAACGCCGGCTGCCTAGATGAGTTCAACCGAGATTCACCACGACTTTCTCGCCATTGACGAAGGGCGCGCAACGCTGCTGCGCATTGACGAGCGCGACGCGACGAAAAATTGGATCGTGCCGATCGGCCAGCCAGCCGCGCGCGACCTGCAACTGATCGGCGGAAATAAAATCCTCGTCGGCCATCATCACGGCTACACGGAATTTGACATTACGACCGGAAAAATCGCGAAGGAGTTCAAATCATTCGAAGGTGTAACGGCAGCGCGACGACAGCCTGACGGCCACACAATTCTTGCGGGCGTAAGTCTCGCGGGCGCGACCGGCGTGGTCGTGCTGGAGCTGGATGCGGCGGATCGGGAAATTCACCGCGCCATTTTTCCCGGCGATTATGTGCGGCTGATCCGGCAGACGGAGCAAGGCACTTATTTGATGTGCTGCAACGACCGCATCCGCGAAGGTTCGCGCGACGGGAATTATCTTCGCGAGTTTCCGGTTGAAGGATTTTTCCATGCTTGGAAAGCGGTGCGGCTGGTGAATGGAAATTTATTGGTCTCCGCCGGCTACGGCGCGTTTCTGGTCGAACTAAATCCGAGTGGAGAAATCATCCGCAAGTTTGGCGGAAAAAATTCCGTGCCGACAGAAGTGAATCCGTTTTTCTACGCGATGTTTCAACTTCTGCCGAATGGAAACGTCATGCTGGCCAACTGGCAAGGCCATGGCGAAGGTCACGGCACCAAAGGAATCCAGTTGCTTGAATTCAATCCGTCTGGCGAAATCGTCTGGCGCTGGAGCCAACCAAATTTGATTTCGTCGCTGCAAGGCGTGCTGGTGCTGGACGGTTTGGACACGAATTTATTGCACGACGAGCGCAACGGTCTCATGCTGCCGGTGAGCAGTTTGTCTGGAATGGATTGAAACAATGAGCCAGATTCAAAATCCAATTTTGCCCGGATTTTTCCCCGACCCGAGCATCTGCCGCGTCGGCGAAGATTATTATATCGCCAGCTCGACGTTCGAATGGTTTCCCGGCGTGCCGATCCATCATTCGCGAGATCTCGCGAAATGGCGGCTCATCGGCCACGCGCTCACGCGCCGCTCGCAACTTGATCTGCGCGGCGTGCCGGATTCCGGCGGCGTCTGGGCGCCGTCGTTGAGTTTCGCGGACGGAAAATTCTGGCTCATTTACACCAACGTCCGCAACACCGGTATGGGCCGGCCGTTCAAGGATCTGGAAATTTTTTTGACGACCGCGCCGGACATGCTTGGACCGTGGTCGGAACCTGTTGAATTAAATTCCGTCGGTTTTGATCCGTCACTGTTTCACGACGACGCCGGACGCAAATGGCTTGTGAATCTGGAATGGGATTTCCGCAAAAACCGCCAGCGCTTCGCGGGCATCGTCGTTCAAGAATACGACCCGCAGCAGCGCCGGCTCGTCGGGCCGCAGACGAAAATCCTGGAGAAACCCGGCGTCCTCATCGAAGGCCCGAACATTTACAAACAGGACGGCTGGTATTATCTCATGCTCGCCGAAGGCGGCACGGGCTGGAATCACGGTATCGCGATGGCGCGCGCAAAAAAAATTCTCGGCCCCTACGAACTTGATCCACAGAAGTCCGTCCTCACGTCGCGCGACGACGCGAAATTGACTTTGCAAAAAGCCGGTCACGGCGAAATTGTCCAGACGCCATCCGGCGAATGGTATCTCGCGCATCTCGCCAGCCGTCCGCTCGGTGAAGGCGATCAGCGGCGCTGCATCCTTGGCCGCGAAACATGTCTGCAAAAAGTCGAGTGGCGCGACGGTTGGTTGCGGCATGCGACAGGCGGAACAAAACCGCAATTGGAGATTTCCACGCCCAAAAATCTGCCGTCGCATCCGTGGCTGGTGCTGCCAGAGCGCGACCATTTTGATTCCGAAAAACTTGATTTGCGCTGGAGTTCACTCCGCGTGCCGCCGGATGATTCCTGGCTTTCGCTCAAAGCGCGACCCGGCTGGCTGCGGTTGCGCGGACGCGATTCGCAGCACTCGCTATTCGACCAGAGCCTGATTGCGCGGCGCGTCCAGCATTTCAGATTCACCGCCGAAACCTGCTTTGAATTTTCACCGAAAAATTTTACGCAAAGTGCCGGGCTGATTTGTTATTACGACACGCGGACGCATTTTTACCTGCGCGTGACGCACGATGACGCGCGCGGAAAAATTCTCGGGGTCACGCTGACGGACGACGGAGTTTATGACGAACTGACTGACAGTGAAATTGTGATCAACGATTGGAAGCAAATTTTTCTGCGCGCCGAAGTTGATTTTCAAAAGCTGCAATTCAGCGCGTCGCCGGACGGGAAAAACTGGCGGGAAATTGGGCCGGTTTTGGACGCCACGAAACTGTCTGATGATTACGGCGCGGGTTTGCATTTCACCGGCGCGATGGTCGGCTTGTGCGCGCAAGATGTCGGCGGGGGAAAATTAAATACGGATTTCGACTATTTCGATTATTGCCCGAAGACCGCATGAAACATTTCTCTCCGAATTTTTTCAGGAACTGGCGAGGTTGTTTGCCGGTGGTTAGCTTGTGGCTGTGCACTGTTGTGGGTTTTGCTGCGCCGACGAATATTGATTTTTCTTCCGTCACCAAATTGATTCAAGGCTGGGTGGATGAAGGTTATTATCCCGGCGCGGCGCTGTTGGTGGCCAAGGATAATCGAGTGATCTACGAAAAATCGTTTGGCAGCTACACGCCGGAAACTCCGGTGTTCATCGCGTCGGCGGGAAAATGGCTGGCGGCGGCGACCATCATGTCGGTCGTGGACGAAGGCAAATTGTCTTTGGACGATCATCCGTCCCGCTGGCTACCGGAATTTAAAGATGATCCCAAAGACAAGGCCACGCTGCGCCAATTACTGTCCCACACATCCGGTTATCCGTCTTACCAGCCCGCCGACAATCCGGTTGATCATTACCAGACTTTGACTGAATCCGTCGCGCAGCTTTTGCCGTTGCCGTTGGATTACGCGCCCGGCGCGCGTTTTAATTACGGCGGTCTGGCGATGCAGGTGGCCGGACGCATGGCGGAAGTGGCGGCGGGCAAAGATTGGGAGACGCTGTTTCAGGAGCGGATTGCCGGACCATGCGGCATGACGGACACGCATTTCAAGCCGGTGGATGCCGGCGAAGGACATAACCCAATGCTTGGCGGCGGTGCGCGGAGCACGTTGCGTGATTACGCGAATTTTCTTTCGATGATTTTCAACGGCGGCGTGTTTGCGGGAAAACGCGTGCTGTCCGAAAATGCCATCCGCGAGATGCAGGCGGATCAGGTTCGCGGCGCGCGGGTGAAGCCGGGTGAATTTGTCCAGCGGGTGCGGGGCGCGACGCACCACGGCATCTATGGGCTTGGTGAATGGCGCGAAGAACTGGATGCCAGCGGCAATGCGACATTGATCAGCAGTCCGAGTTGGGCGGGCGCTTATCCGTGGATTGACAAGACGAGCGGGGTCTATGGTTTTCTCATCGCCCATGTGGAACTTGAGGTGGCGAAGCGCGAAAATTTTTCAGGCTTTTATTCCAGTCCAGTGCTGGTCCCGATGGTTCGGGCGGCGCTGTCCGAGAGTCAAAATTCCAGCGCGGAAAAATGATCACCCAATACGATTATTTCATCATCGGGTTTTACCTGCTGTTCATGCTGGCCATCGGGCTGGCGTTTCGGCGGATGAGCAAGGACACGTCGGATTATTTTCGCGCGGGTGGGGCGATGCCGTGGTGGATCACGGGCACGTCGGCGTGGATTTTCAGCTTCAGCGCGTGGACGTTCACCGGTGCGGCGGGAAAAGTTTATGAGTCCGGCCCGCTGGTGCTGGTGGTTTTTTATGCGACGGCAGTCGCGCTGTGCGTGGCGTTGGCCGTCACCAGCCTGCGCTTCCGCCGGATGCGTGTCATCACCTGGATGGAAGCGGTGCGGCTGCGCTACGGGCCGTTCACGGAGCAGTTTTACACTTGGATCAAACTGCCGCTGCTGCTGCTGTTCGCTGGCGTGGGGTTGAACGCCATCGGGGTTTTTATGTCGGCGGTATTCAAAATTGACATGAACACCATGCTGATCGTGCTCGGCGTGGTGGTGACGCTCGTAGCGTTTGCGGGTGGTTCGTGGGCGGTGCTGGCGAGCGATTTTGTTCAGGCATTCCTCATCGTCACGATCACGCTGACGACGGCCATTATGGTGCTCGCGCGCCCGGAAATTGGCGGTCTGCACGGACTCTTAAACAAAGTTCCGTCCGCGCATTTTCACTGGGGCGAACTGGCCCGACCGGAAATTATTTTCATTTGG
The DNA here is from genome assembly GCA_003139955.1 of Limisphaerales bacterium. Taxonomy (GTDB): domain Bacteria; phylum Verrucomicrobiota; class Verrucomicrobiia; order Limisphaerales; family UBA11358; genus UBA11358. The sequence goes on along the minus strand of PLHK01000126.1, from coordinate 40,201 downwards.
ATCATCGGCAACCTGTGGTTGAAATTTTCGGACGAAAACAATATGGAGCGTTCGACGATGTATCTCATGACCCGTAGCGACAAGGACGCGCGGCGCATGGTGTTGATTCCGCTTATCGGCACGCTCGTCGGGCCGCTGGTCTGGTTCATTCCCTCAATGGCGGCGACCATCATGCATCCGAATCTTGCGGCGGAATTTCCGAATCTAAAACAGCCGCACGAAGCTGCTTTTTTGGCCGTGGCGATGGACGTGATGCCGCAGGGCCTGCTCGGCTTGCTGCTTTCCGCCATGCTGGGCGCGACCGTGACGAGCATGGACGCCGGCTTGAATAAAAACGTCGGCATCACCATCCGCAGCCTTTACAAGCCGTTGTTTAATCCGAACGCTTCCGAAAAACATCTGCTGGTGGCCGGAAAAATTTGCACGCTGATCTTTGGCGCGATCATCATCGTGCTCGGACTTTTTATCAACAGCATCCGGCAGACGAATCTTTTCGACTTCGTGAACCAGCTCGCATCCTATTTGCTGATGCCGCTGGCGTTGCCGCTCATCTTCGGTTTGTTTTATAAACGCACGCCCGGCTGGTCCGCGTGGAGCACGGCGCTGGTCGCGGGCGCGGCGTCGTATCTGCTCGGCAATTACATAATCACCCCGGAATCCGTTCAGCAATGGATGGGCTGGACGGTTCCGCTGAATGGCGATGAAAAAACCTATCTCAAACTCGCGGTCACGACGCTGGGTGGCACTGTCATTGTCGGTTCAGGATGGTATTTCTTCACGAGCTTGTTTTACCAATCTGCGCCCGTTGCTGAGCAGGAGCGCATTGATAAATTCTTCACCAATCTGCACACGCCGGTGGACAAACACGGCGTCGAAGGTGTGCAGACGGCCGTTTACAAAATGCTCGGTGCGTTGTGTCTGGTGTATGGCGTTTTTATTCTGTTGCTCACCGCGATTCCGAATCGTTTCAGCGGCCGGTTGGCGTTTCTATTTTGCGGCGGCGTGATGTTCATGGTCGGCTGGATGCTATGGGTTGCCGCCAAGCGCAAGGCGAAATCGGAAGCTGATGCAAAAAATTCACCTACCAAAGCAACATGAGTGTCCCGATTCCAGCCCGTCTTTTGACATTTGGAGCGATGATATTTATCGCGAGTTTGTCATATGCGGCTGATGTTCCAGCTCCGAGAATCGTGGTAAAAGTTTTTCGCTACACCAATCCCATCACGCGCGATCCGGCACTCGCGATGCGCGACCAGTTCATCCTTAAGGTGGGCCGGCAATGGTTCATGACCGGCACGTCAATGCCCGTCTGGAGCGGGCCGAATCCCGGCGTGCGGCTGTTGGTGTCCGACGATTTGCTGCATTGGCGGCAATGCGCGTGGCTGATTGATGCGACCAAGCTGGAGGCGGACTGTCCTTACAAAGGTCGGTTTTGGGCACCACAAATTCATCGGGCGCTAGGTAAGTTCTGGCTCACGGTCAATAGCGGCCATCGCGGCCCGCAGTCCGGCGACCGATTGATGGACGACCATAACATCTGGCTTTTCGTCGCGGATAAAATTGACGGCGAATACAAACTGGTGCGCGGACCATTAAGCACCGGCTTCAAGAACGACGCAAATCTTTTTACCGATGACGACGGGCAAAGTTATTTGTATTGCAGCGCCGGCGGTTTGTGGCAGGCGAAGATTGATCTGCCGACCGGCAAATTGGTGGATGGCGAATTGAAAAAATTCCTGTCGCCGCGCGACGCTGGCAATCCTTATTGGATGATCGGCGGCATTGAAGCGCCGTTTGTCCTGAAGCGCGACGGAACATATTTCATGTTCTTTTCGTCGTGGACGCGTGGTTATGAGATCGGCGTGCTGCGCGCGCCGACGCCGCTTGGCCCGTGGACGCTCACCGAGCGCGAGCCGATCTTTGGCACGCGCAAGCGGCATTATCGCGAGAAACAGATGGAGCAGGGCAGCTACGCTGACCTGAAGTTTGCTGACACGCCCGATCCGTATGTTGAAGTCGGGCACAACGCGGTGTTTGAAGGGCCGGACGGCAAGGACTGGATTTGCTGCCATTATTTTCTCGAAGGCAAGCAGCCGGTTCCCGGAAGTTTGATTCCCGAATTTTACGACACTGCGCCGCAACTCGGCATCGAGCCGCTGCATTTTGCCAACGGAAAATTTTCCATCACCGGCCCGACGTGGACGGAGCAAACCGTAGCTTATTAGAAATCATTTTATGCCCATCGAACTCAAAGCCACCGCCACCGCCGCCGGCACACCGTTGAAACATTTTTGGAATTTTTGCGTCGGCGCGGGCCGCGCGAACGAAGGCCTGCGCGCCGACTGGCAGGAACAGTTACGCCTCGCCGTAAAGGAATGTGGCTTCAAATACATTCGGTTCCACGGCCTTTACCACGACGACATGTTTGTCTATCGCGAAGAAAAAGGCCGCGCGATTTACAATTTTCAATATGTGGACATCCTGTTCGACAAGTTGCTGGAGATCGGCATCAAGCCGTTCGTTGAATTCGGTTTTTGCCCGAAGGATTTGGCGAGCGAAACCGGCACGGTGTTTTGGTGGAAGGCCAACGGCGCGCCGCCAAAGGATTTCGTGAAATGGGGCGAACTGATCCGCCGCACGATGCAACACTGGATTGTGCGCTACGGCAGCGCGGAAGTGCGCACCTGGTTTTTTGAAATATGGAATGAGCCGAATCTGCATCCGTTTTTTCGCGGCACGAAGAGCCAGTATTTTGAACTCTACAAAACCACTGCGCGCGTGCTGAAGGAAATTGATCCGCAACTCCGCGTCGGCGGCCCGGCCACGAGCAACTATGTTCCCGACGCGCGATTCACCGGCGAGACAGAGGATTTTTCGCAGCACAAAGTCGTGACCGGCGCGAAGGACATCAACGTGCTCGACTGGCAGCCTGTGTGGGTGAAAGATTTTCTCGCCTTCTGCCAGCGCGAGAATCTGCCAGTTGATTTTGTCTCGGTGCATCCGTATCCGACCGACTGGGCGCTCGACGAACACACGCCGGGCGAATTTAAGAAGAACACCCGCGAAGTCGGCGCGACGCCGCGCGATCTGGCGCTCATAAAAAAAATCGTTGCCGAAAGCCCGTTTCCGCAGGCGGAAATTCATCTCACGGAATGGAGCTCCAGTTCGTCGCCGCGCGATTTCACGCACGATTTTTTGCAAGCGGCGACGTATGTGACGAAGGCGAATCTCGAATCCATCGGCTGCGTGGATTCGCTTTCATATTGGACGTTCACCGACGTGTTCGAGGAAAACGGCGGCGGCGACACGATTTTCCACGGCGGCTTCGGCATGATCAATTTGCAGGGCATCGTCAAGCCGGTGTTCCACGCGTATCGCTTTATGAACGCGCTGGGCGACGAACTGCTTGGAAAATTTCCCGGCGGCATCGTGACGCGCGATTCCAAAACCAAAAAAATTTCCGCCATCGCGTATCATTATCCGCCGGAAATGCCGCACACGGTACTGGCGTCGTTTGATTCGCGCAATCAAGCGTATGCGACGCTGGCGCTCGGTGCGCCGGAGCTTTTGAAAATTGAACTTACGGGTTTGAAACCCGGCGCGAACATTCTGGTCGAGACGCTCGACAAAAAAAATGGCAACGCGCTTGCGGTTTGGGAGTCGCTTGGTAGTCTGGAAAATATAACCCGTGAGCAAACCAAGCTTCTGCGCGAGCAGGCCGCCGCGACAAGGCAGGAACATTTTTCCGCCGACGCGGCAGGGCGGTTCAGCCTCGAACGAACCGTCGAACCGTGGAGCGTGGTTTTGATCCGTGAAATTTTATGAGCACAAACATTCAAACACTTAAAAAAATTCTCCTCGCCGCCGCGCTTTTGGCCGTCGTGACCAGCTTGCCGGCAGCCTCGGCGACTAAATTGCGCTGCGAGTATCTTTCCGAGCCAATCGGGATTGACGCGGTTCAGCCGCAATTGAGTTGGGAAATTATTCCGGGGGAGCCAAATTTCCTTCAATATGATATATATGTTCCGACCGTCAGCCAGTCTTGGGCTTCCACCGAACGCGGCGTGCGTCAGACGGCTTATCAAATTCTCGTCGCCTCGACGCCAGAGCTGCTCGCAAAAAATAAAGGTGATCTCTGGGACAGCGGCAAGGTGGTTTCCGATGAAAATCTTTATGTGCCTTATGCCGGTGCGCCGTTGGTTTCGCGCGAACGTTGTTTCTGGAAGGTGCGCGTGTGGGATCAGAACGACAAAGTTTCCAATTGGAGTCTGGCGGCTTCGTGGACGATGGGCTTGTTGCAGCCGGAAGATTGGACGGCGAAATGGATCACGCCGTCGCGCTGGTATATGCAGCCCAGCCTCCAGCCGCGCGGACTGGTCGTTTCGCCCGGCGGCTGGGCGGACGTGGATTTGGGCGCGTCGCTGCCGATTGACTCGATCAAACTTTATTTTGCCGATCCGAATTCCGAGCCGAAGCGGTTCAAGATTTTGGGCGCGGACGACATTCAGTTTTCCAACCCGCAAGTGCTCGTGGACATGAGTGCCGCCGATCAACCGCCGGTCGCGCTCGGCCCGCAGGGTTTCGCGGTGCGGGAATTTGTGTTGCACGGCGTCAAGGCGCGTCGCATCCGGCTTTGGGTCGTTGATCCGTCGGCGACCGGCAACCCAATGTTACGCCCTTATCATGACGGGCCGAGCGACACGCCAACCCATGCCGTAGTGCGGCAGATGGAAGTCATGTCCGGCGGAACAAATGTCGCGTTGATGCGGCCCACGCGTGAGCTCGGCACCCAATGGAATTACGGTCACGCGGTGGAGTTGGTGGACGGTATGCCATCGTTCGGCGAAGGCAACCAGGAGCCGCCGGATGCGTGTCCGGTGCCGACCGCACCGCTGCTGCGCAAATCATTTACAATTTCGCAGCCGGTCAAACGCGCGACGCTTTATGTGGCCGCGCTTGGAATGGCCGATGTTACGATTAACGGCCGACCGGTGTCGGACGATGTGCTGGGACCGCCGTTCACCGATTATACGAAGCGGACGGTTTATATGACGCGCGATGTCACTGCGCTGTTGACCAACGGCGAGAACGTCATCGGCGCAACGCTGGGCAACGGATTTCACAGTCCGCCCGGACGTGGCTTTGGCGAACGGCATGGCGGCAACGGGCCGCCGCGTGTGTTGATCCAAACCGAAATCGAGTTTGCCGATGGCACGCACCAGACCATCAACTCGGATGAATCCTGGAAATGGTCGCGCAGCGAAATTGTTTATAACGACATCTTCAATTTGTATATCGAAAACCGCACCGTGGCGAAGCCGGGTTGGGATCTTCCCGGCTATGATGATTCCGACTGGCGTTCCGTCGCGATCACGACTTCGCTGGGCGGCCAGCTCGTTGCGCCCATGGGTCCGCCCATCCGCGTGGTTGGCGAACTCACGCCGGAACGGGTGCAGGGCAACCATGCCTATTTCAAAAACTTGAGCGTCGGCTGGCCGCAAGTTAAAGTCAACGGCCACGCCGGCCAGCAAATCCGGATTCTCGGCCACGCGCCGAGTTATGACACGCCGCAAATGATCTTTGTGCTGGCGACCAACGGCCCGGCTGTCTTGCAGCCGCGTTTCATGTATCTCTCCGGTCCACTGGATGTCGAGGTGCAGGGATTGACCGAGCCACTTTCGACGAATGACGTAAGAATTTTGTTGGTTCACGCCGACTTGAAACGGACCAGCACCTTTGAGACTTCCAGTCCGTGGTTGAACAAGCTTTATGACGTTGACCTGCGCACGCACCTGAATTACGACGGCGACCAGCCGATGGATCCGATGCGCGAAAAACAAGGCTGGACGCAGGACGCGCAGAATATGTTGGAGACGGCGGCGTATCTGACCGACGTGTCGGGCATTTATCGGAAATGGTGGCACGACTTCGGCGACGGCCAGGATGAATCCGGCTACCTCGGTTCAGTCGTGCCGCTCGTGGGCCGTCAGGAATACGGCTGGAACTCGCCGTGGTGGGACGGCGTGATTGTGCTGGTACCGTGGCAGCATTATGAATTCTACGGCGACCGCCGGATGCTCGCCGAGAGCTACGACGCCATGCGCCGTTATGTTGATTTTCTTGGAGAATTTGTCGCCAGCGGCTCGGTGCGCAATTGGGATGATTATCCCTATCTGAACACGGGGGACACCAATTCGCCTGAAGCCAAGGAAGGCATCTTGAGCTGGCTGGGCGCCGGCGACTGGCAGAATCCGTATGGCAATCGGCTGGTCGTGCCCGCTCCGCTCATGGATATGCCGGCGTGGGCGTATTACGCCAGCATCGTCAGCCAGACGGCGGCCATACTTGGCAAACCGGACGACGCGGCCAAATATGCTGCTGTCGCCGAGGAGGTGAAGAATCGCTTCAACCAAAAATACCTTAATCCCGCCACCGGCCTGTATAACAACCAGCCGGACTGCGAGACTACCCAATTGCTGCCGCTGGAACTGGATGTCGTGCCACCGGCGCAACGCGCGCTGACTTATCAACGTCTCCTTGACTCGATTCATGCGCACCAAGATCACCAAGGCACCGGCTTTGTCGGATTGCCCTGGCTGATGCATTTCCTGACCGACAACCGGGAAACGGTGCTCGCCAATAAAATGGTCAACCAGCAGGATTACCCAGGCTGGAAAACGTTGATGCATGACGGCGTTTTCGGCGAAAACTGGGAAGGCGCTGACGCGCAGATGCCGTCGTGCGGCGGTGCGATTGGATTATGGCTTCATCAATCCGTCCTCGGCATCCGCCCCGATCCCGCCGGGCCGGGTTTCAAAAAATTCATCCTCGCGCCGCAGCCCGATCTGGCTACCGGCCTGACTTGGGCGCGCGGCAGCTATGATTCCGCGCATGGAAAAATTGTCAGCAACTGGAAAATTGAAGGCGGACAATTCACGCTCAATGCCACGATTCCTGCGAACACGACTGCGACGGTTTATATTCCGACTACAGACAAAAACTCCGTCAAGGAATCCGGAAAACCCGCCGCGCAAGCCAAAGGTGTGAAATTTCTGCGAATCGAAAATGGCGTGGCCGTCTATGCTGTCGGCTCTGGAAACTACAAGTTCATCGCCGACCTGTCCGGGCAGCCAGCCGACTCAATAATCTTTTGACCATGACTGTGAAATCAAAAAAATTACGAATCGCACCATTCCATATCCGGTCGGGGCTTTTGTTTTCATTATTGCTACTGACCTTTGCCGCCCACGCCGAGGTCAAGCCCAACAGTTTGTTCGCCGACAACTGCGTGTTGCAGCGCGGCGTGCGGGTGCCGGTTTGGGGAACGGCCACCAGCGGCGAGAAAATCACCGTGACCTTCGCCGGGCAAACCGCGACGACCATCGCGACCAACGGTCTTTGGAAAGTCTGGCTTGAGCCGATGCAAGCCGATGCCACACCGCAAACCTTGACCATTCAGGGCGACACAACCTGCACCTTCACCAATTTGCTTGTGGGCGATGTTTGGGTGGCGAGCGGCCAGTCGAACATGGAACGCCAGCTTGGCCCACGTCCACCTCAGCCGGAGATTATCGGCTGGCGGGAAGCGGCGGCGACGGCAAATTTTCCCGACATCCACGAATTTTATGTGCCGGAACATCTTTCGGCCACGCCCACCACCGATGCCGGCGGCAACTGGGTTGTTTGTTCGCCGCAGACCGCGCCGGATTTTTCCGCCGTCGGTTTCTTTTTTGCGCGCGCCCTGCATCAGGCCGAAAAAGTGCCGGTGGGAATTTTATTTTCCGCCTGGGGCGGCACGCCGGCCGAGTCTTGGACGAGCGCGTCGGCGCTCAAGACGATGAACGATTTTCGCCCGCAGATTCTATGGAATCCTCCCTACAATGCAGCTAGCTTGGCGGTGCTTTACAACGCCATGATCGCGCCGCTGCAAGCGTTCCCGATCAAGGGCGTCATCTGGTATCAGGGCGAGTCGAACTGCGACCGTGGCCGGCAATATCGCGAGCTGTTTCCGTTGCTCATAGACGACTGGCGGCAGGGCTGGGGACTGGGTGATTTTCCGTTTTTGTTTGTCCAGATCGCGCCGAGCAAGTATTGGACGCCGGAGATCCGCGAGGCGCAATTGCTGACGCTGAAAAAAACCAAGAACACGGCGATGATCGGCACGGCGGACATCGGCGACGCGAATGACATGCATCCGGCGCAAAAAGCTCCGGTCGGCGAACGGCTTGCACTGGCGGCGCGTGCGCTGGCTTACGGCGAAAAAATCGAATATTCCGGCCCGCTGTTCAAAAAAATGAAAATCGAGGGCGACCGGGCGGTGATTTCGTTCACGCACACCGATGGCGGACTGGTGGCCAACGGCGGCGAACTTAGAGGATTCACCATCGCCAGCGCGGACAAAAAATTTGTTCCGGCCAAAGCGGAGATCAAAGGCAAAACCGTCGTGGTCTGGAGCGACGAAATTAAATTGCCTGCCGCCGTGCGTTACGGCTGGGCCAAAGCGCCGGACGTAAATTTGTTCAATGAAGAAGGGCTGCCCGCCTCGCCGTTTCGGACGGATGACGAGCAGCCCTGATTGAAAACAAATCGCGTGCGTCAGCGGACTTTGATTTCGCTCGACAGTCCGTTGCCGGCATAAGGCTCACCGGACAAATTTGGCTGGCCGCCGCCGACAAAAATCTGCCAGTCGCCGGGCTGCAACGTGCGCTCGCCCTGGGCATTCACCAGCAGCAATTGCTCGGGCTTGAGCGTGAACTTCACCGTCTTGCTGGCATGGGCGGCGAGGTTTGTGCGTTGGAATCCCGCCAGCACGAGGCGCGGCATCGGTTGACCGGGGCTGATTTGCCGAACCGTTTCGTTGGGCGCAGGCCGCAGATAAAGTTGAACCACCTCGTCGCCGGCGCGCTCGCCGATGTTTTCAATTTTTACTTTGACCGTCACCGGTTCGCCCGGCTTGACGGTGGCCGGAGCTTTGAGATTGCTGTAGGCGAACTTGGTATAGCTCAAGCCGTAGCCGAAGGGATACAATGGCTCGCCGGAAAAATAACGGTAGGTGCGGTTCGTCATGGAGTAATCATGGAAGTCGGGAAGTTGATCCAGACCTTTGTAGAAGGTGACGGGCAGGCGGCCAGCCGGGTTGTAATCACCGAAGAGAACATTGGCGATGGCCGTGCCGCCTTCTTCGCCGGAATACCAAGCCTCGATGATGGCCGGAACATTTTCCTGCGCCCAGTTGATGGACATGGCGCTGCCGCTCATGAGCACGAAGATCACCGGTTTGCCGGTGGCGGCTAGGGCTTTCAACAGTTGATCCTGTATCGGGGGCAAATCCAGCGTCTGCCGGTCACCGCCGCCGGGAGTGCCTTCCTCGCCTTCGATCTGCGAAGAAATGCCACCGACGAAAATCACCGCGTCGGCGCGTTTGGCGGCAGCGACAGCATCGGCAAACGGCTCGTGTGTCGGCAATCTCCAGAGCAGGGAAACTTCGGCGTCACCGGTCGCCTGAAAATATTCCAGCCGGATCGGAACTGGCTGCCCGGCCTTCAGTGTGACGGCGCAATATTTCACATCTGCCGGATGAGGTGTCCAATCATCAATGACTTTCTGGTCGTTGACAAAGAGCCGGAAACCGTCGTCGCCGCGTACGGCGAGAATATAATTTCCATCCACCGGCGCGGTTAGCGTGCCGGTCCAGCGGACGCTATAATAATCGTGGGGCAATCCTGCGGGCGGAGTATCCGTCCAGTTGAAATCCACGGTCGCATCCTGATTGGTGCTGACGGCCGCGCCAGCCAGTTCTGTGTTGGTGAAGTATTCGCCTTTCAAACCGGGTTGGCCGCCGCTGTTGAGGGCACTGCCGGGAATGGTTGTGGCGGCATCCTGTTCGCCAGAGGTGAGATCGCAGCCCTTGACATATTCGAGGCGGACGCCGGCGGCGGCGGCGCGGCTTTCAAGGGCTTCGAGCAGGCTGACGGATTTGGATGAACGGCCCGGATAATTGCCGCCTTGCGTGTCATTGTTATCGGCATTGGGTCCGATGATGGCAAGTGAGCTGATCATTTTGCCCGGTAATCCAGCCCAATTTTGGTTGGGATAATTCAAGGGCAGAAGTTGATTTTCATTCTTGAGCAGCACGATCGATTCCCGCGCCGCTTGCAAGGCGATCTGCCGATGCGCCGGGCTGTCAATCACGCTGGGCGAAATCTTGGAGAACGGCACCATCGCGGGCGGATCAAACATTCCCAGTTTCATCCGCGCGGTGAAAAGGCGTTTCACGGAAACGTCAATCTGCGCTTCGGTGATCAGGCCTTCCTTGACCGCCTCCGGCAGCGCGTCGTATTCGTGATAAAAAGTCAGGTCGCAGCCATTCTTGACGGCATCAGCGGCAGCTTCGGCCATGGAATGTGCGTAATAGTGTCCATTGCCCGATCCGCCTTGATAGATGTCAAAGACTGCGCCGTAATCGGAAATGACGTAGCCGCCGAAGCCCCATTCCTTGCGCAATTTTTCCTGAATCAACAGCGGGCTGACGCTGTCCGGTATGCCATAAAGCGCGCTGTAAGCGCTCATCACGGATTGGGCATGGCCATCGCGGACACAGGCTTCAAAGGCCGGCAGGTAAGTGTCGTTCAGGTCATAAAGCGAGGGTCTGGCATCAAAATGATGCCGCTCATTTTCCGGCCCGCTGTGCACGGCAAAATGTTTGGGCGTGGCGATAAGCTTGATGTATTTCGGATCGGTTCCGAGCATTTCCCGAACATAGACGACGCCGAAATTCGCGGTGAGAAACGGATCTTCGCCGTAAGTTTCCTGGCCGCGTCCCCAGCGCGGGTCGCGAAAAATATTTATGTTCGGGGCAAAGTAGGTCAGTCCGTGCGCGTGGAAATGATCGATCACGCCGGTGTTGGCCAGATTATACCAGCCGCGGCCTTCATCGGAAACGGCGTCCGCAAACTGTTTTTCCAGCGACAGGTCGAACGTGGCGGCTAGCCCGATCGGCTCCGGGAAAACCGTCGCCGGCGTGTTCCAAAGGCCGTGCAATCCTTCGCTCCACCACTCGTAAGCCGGCACGCCAAGGCGCGGAATGGCCGGCGCACCGCTCATCATCTGCGAAACTTTTTCCTGGAGCGTCATACGCGAGACCAGGTCGTCCACGCGTTGCGCAATCGGCAGGTTGGGATTTTGGAAGGGTAAAGATTGTTGCTGAGCCATTCCGTTGCCGGCATTCGCGAGCAATCCAAGGATAACTGCCAATACGCCTACTAATTTATATTTGTTCATTTGATTTGTTCGATGAATTTTTCCCGGACATCATCACGTCCGCATTTTTTTCGCGTCCGATCACCACCAAGTTTCGGTCTGAAACAATTCCCGCGCCACGGCTTCCATCAGGTAATAATCGCCCCAACTGGAATAGCCAACCGTATCGCCGATGCCGATGGCGCTCCGCAGCACGCCGCGGGAGTGGTTGTCGAAGTTCAAATAATCGTCGCGGCAAATGCGGTTTAGCAAGCTTTCTTTGGCTTTTAAAATCACCGCGTCGGCGGCACCGAGTTTTTCCAATTCTTGAAAACCGCAGACTGCCACCGCCGCCGCCGAAGCGTCGCGGACGGGCTTGGCGTCGGCGGGTAATCTGAAATCCCAGAACGGCACGATTTCGGCGTCAAGTTGCGCGATGAATTTCCGCGCCAGCCGCAGCGAAGCTTCCAGATATTTTTTGTCGCCCGTGTAGCGATGGCTCATCGCAAATCCATAAATCGCCCACGTCGTCCCGCGCGCCCAGAAAGAATCCACGCCGTAGCCGCAATAATTATCTCCGCGCAATGGCTGGCCGGTTTTCAGATCGAAGCGATAAGCGTGAAACACCGAGCCGTCCTCGCGGATAAAACATTTGAGCGTCGTGTCGGCTTGGCGCACGGCCGCGTCATGATACTTGCGGTCGCCGGATTCCAGCGACGCCCAGTAGAGCAGGGGCAGGTTCATCATGCAGTCAATGATGGCCATGTTTTCCTGCTCGTCGGTGTTCATGTGACCCCACGCGCGGATGAAGCCGCCAGCCTGGTTGAAACGCTGATACAAGAGTTCCGCCGCCCGCAGGCCGGTTTCGCGGTGGGTTTTTTCTCCGGTCAGTTTGTAAAGCGCGACGGAATAGAGCGAGTAGAGAAACCCCAGATCGTGATGCGTGTCCAGAAAGCGGGTGAACACTTTTTCCCGGTAAACGGGCGCGAGGCGAAGAGTTTGTTCGAGAAAATATTTATCTTTCATTTCTTGCCACGCGAGCAAAGCCATGCCGGTGAAAAATGAACTCGTCCAGTTGCCGATCTCAAAAAAGCCTTCGCTAAAATCTTCGTAGCGACCGTCCACGGCCTTGGCCCAACTTTTGGGTTGATCCGCAAGCGTCTTGATGTTTGGCCGAGTTTTCTGGACGCAAAGATCAAACGCCCTTTGCCATTCAAGCCGCTGCGGTATGATTGGCCGCGTTGCCGGGCTTGCGGAATGAATTAAATCGTTCATGTTTGTCATGCCAAAAAATGGAACCGCTCCGAGTTTGCAAAGGCAGCCGATAATTTTTCCGACTGACCGGGGTTTTTATCCACGGCGTTTGTGCCCTTGCCGCCAGATTGCTTGGTCAGCCAATCATCATATTGGTTAAAAATTCAGCGACAAACAGTGTTTCCTGCACACTGGTGCGAAAATAGTTGCATCTGATCTTGCCGCCGTTAATCTGAATCCCATAACCCAATGATTCCCTCTTCGCAAACCCAGCGCGTGACATTGCGTGACATCGCCCGCCGGCTGAAAGTGACGCACACGACAGTTTCGCGTGCGTTGCGCGACAGTCCGCAAATCTCCCCGGCCTTGCGCGAGAAAGTCCGGCGAACGGCCAATGAGTTGGGTTACCGTCCCGACCCGATGCTGGCGGCCCTCGCTCATTATCGCCATGCCAGCACCAATGGCCCCATCTGTTCTGAGCTGGCGTGGATCAATGTCTGGCCCAATCCCAAGGAACTGCGTAAGCGGCGCGAATTTGATCTCTATTGGAAAGGCGCTTTCGCCGAGGCGGAACGCTGCGGTTTCCGGTTGGAGGAATTTACGCCCGACAAGGACATGAGCATGGCCCGCCTCAAGCAAATTTTTCGCACCCGCAACATCCATGGACTGTTGCTGCCGCCGAAGGCACCGGACTTGATTCCCGACTGGGGCGATTTTCCGTGGAATGAATTCTGCGTCGTGCGCTTCGGCAGTTCATTGAAGCATCCCGGGACGCATCTTGTGGCCAGCGACCAGATGAGCGATGGCGTGATTGCGTTTGATAACATTCGGAACTTGGGCTATCGCCGGGTCGGTCTCGTGACCAGTCAAATTCACTCAAAAAATCCGGTTCGTTTTGCGGCCGGCTATTTACTTGGCAATTTGAAGGTGCCCGAAGCCGAACGAATGCCCCCGTTGATCCTCTCGCAAGCCAGCGGGCGTGAAGATGAAAAGGCATTGCTGGCCTGGCTCAAAAATGCCCGGCCCGACGCCATCTTTAGCGACCTGCCAAGCCTACGGGAAATGCTCGGAAACGTCGGTTATCGTGTACCGCGCGATGTCGCAATCGCCGCCTTGAGCGTGCTGGATGGGAACGCGGACGCCGGCATTGACCAGAATTCTGAGGAGATCGGTCGCGTCGCCGTGCAGGTGCTGGTCTCATTGATCAACCGTAACGAACGGGGGCTTCCAAAGGTTCGCCATGAAATTCTGATCGAGGGACGCTGGGTGGATGGATCTTCCATGCCGCCCAAGAAAAAAGTTCTGCCCGTCGCACCAAAAAACCCTTAACGGCAACATGAGGATTATTTTTATTGTTGCGATCAGCTTGTGCGCAGTGTTCGCGGTTGCCAGCCCGGCGGCTGAAATTGATTTTTCCAAAGCGGACGCCCAGATTCAGCAGTGGATTGACGCGCATGCCTATCCCGGGGCCGGACTTTGGATCACCGACACGAACGGTCTGACGTTGCACGAACATTATTGGAACGGCTACACGCGCGAGACGACGGTGATGATCGCTTCGTCAACCAAGTGGCTCGAAGCCGCGTGTCTGATGACGCTCGTGGACGCGGGCAAACTGGATCTCGACCAGCCGATCTCAATTTATCTGCCGGAACTGAAAAATTCACCCGCCGGTGAAAATACGCTGCGGGAAATGTTCGCGCACACGAGCAGCCTGAATCACATCGCAATAAACGACACTTTGGGCACGGACACTTTTCCCGCGCAACTCGCGGCGGGCAAAACGGACGTGAAGCCGGGACAGGAATTTCTTTACGGCGGCACGGATCTGGCGACCGGTTCGCGCATCATTGAAATCGTGGCTGGCAAACCGTGGCTGACCGTTTTTGGCGAGAACATTGCCCGGCCCTGTCGGATGAAAAAAACGGTGAGCGGTCACAATCTCTGGACTTATTCAAACATTGTCGGCGGCGATCTGTTTCCGTGCAGCGACGCGGCTGATTACATGAATTTCCTGCAAATGATTCTGCACGACGGCGTCTTTGACGGACAGCGCGTGCTTTCCGCCACCGCCATCCGCGAAATGGAGGCCGACCAGATTCGCGTTGCGACCGTCAAGCAGCCGGAATATCCGGAGCTAACCTTCGGGCAAAAACATAAAAGCGTTTACGGTCTTGGCGAATGGCGGCTGATGTTGGACGAGAAAGGCGAAGCGATTGTTTTGAGCAGCCCGTCGTTCGCCGGATTTTTTCCGTGGGTTGATAAAAAACATGGCATCGCCGGCGTCTTTGTCGGTCGCTCGACTGGCGGCAGTCCCGGCTTTGACGCATTCCACGACTCGGCCAAAATTGCGAAGTTGGTGGGCGAGGCGATGGATTCAAGCGCAGCGATCTCAACGACAAACGCTGTCAAATAAGTGAAACGCAAAAAGCAGACCGTCGGCCGCATTATTCGCTGCGCTGATTTTTTTTGGCATGAAATTTATCATTTTTGCTTTGGTGCTGTTCCGTTTTGCAGACTCGAATCTTCAGGCGCGCGGCGCGGCCATCGCGCCTGATGAATTGCGTTGTGAGTATCGTGAGAATCCGCTCGGTGTGGACGTGGCGGCTCCACGTTTGGGCTGGATTTTGAAATCAAACAAGCCGCAATTGCGCGGACTGCGGCAGACTGCTTATCAGGTGCTGGTCGCGTCCTCGCCCGACTTGTTGGCGAAAGGCCAGGGTGACCTTTGGGATTCGGGCAAGATTGTTTCCGACCAGATGAACCAACTGGGCTATGCGGGCAAGGCATTGACTTCATACGAATCGGTCTGTTGGAAAGTCCGCGTCTGGGATCAAGACGGCGAAGTGTCAAAATGGAGTCCGCCTGCGCATTGGACGATGGGCGTGCTAAATCAAGCGGACTGGCAGCGAGCCAAATGGATCGGTGCGCCGGACGCCAATCAGCCGAATTCAAAATACGAGACGGTTTTGCTTCGGCGCGGTTTCACGGTCAAACCCGGATTGAAGCGCGCGTTGGTTTATCTCTGCGGCCTTGGTCAATACGAAATGAGTTTGAACGGACGCAGAGTCGGCGACACGGTTTTGGCTCCCGGCTGGACGGCCTACGACAAGACCGATTTATATGATAGTTATGACATCACCGCTTTACTGCATCCGGGCGAAAATGCGCTCGGCGTTTTTTTGGGCCACGGATTTTACAACAACCTACACCAAGAACGCTATTCGTGGATTGGCCCCGGATCATTTGGGCCATTGCAAGTCATCGGCCTTGTGCGTCTGGAATATGCCGACGGCAGCGTGGAGAATCTGGTGACGGACGAAAATTGGAAAACCAGTCCGGGACCGATTGTCTTCGATTCAGTCTATGGCGGCGAAGATTACGATGCCCGGCTGGTGCAACAAGGTTGGGACGAGACCGGATTCAATGACTTCAAGTGGGCGCAGCCAGCGGTGACCAAAGGTCTCGGCGGAATTTTAAAAGGGCTTTCCGCGTCTGCGCCGCCTGTCCGCGTCCAGCAAGTTTTAAAACCAATCAGTAATAAACGGATCAGTCCGAATGTTACCGTTTACAACCTTGGACAGAACGCTGCGATCATGGCGATGATCCGGGTGAAAGGTGCCCCCGGAGCCACGGTGAAAGTTACGCCGTCCGAACTGGTCTTCGACAACGGCGACATCAATGACCGGATGTGCAATGGTAAATCCTATTGCGTTTATACCTTGAGCGGCCAAGGCGAGGAGACTAACTCCTGGAAATTTTATTATCGCGGCGGACAATACTTGCGCGTTGAAACGCAATCCGCGCCGGGGCAGCGCAAATTACCGGAAGTCATCGTCGTCGAAGGCTGGGTTATACGTGCAGATTCGCCGGTTGTCGGGCAATTCTCGACTTCCAATGACTTGATCAATAAAATTTCCGACTTGGTCCGCTGGGCGCAGATGGGCAACATGATGAGTTATATGAGCGACTGTCCGACGCGCGAGAAGTTTGGCTATCTCGAAGAGGATCATCTGAACGGCCCGGCCTTGCGCTATAATTTTGATATGTCAGAACTGTTCACCAAAATTCTGAACGATATGGCCGACGCCCAACGGTTCAGCGGGTTGGTGCCTTCGCGCGCTCCGGATTATTATCATTGGGCACCCGAATTCGTGTTCAACAATCCCATTGAGTGGGGCAGCGCTTGCATCATCGTTCCGTGGCAGCAATACGAGTTCGAGGGCGATGTCAGGATGCTTGGCAAAGGATATGACGTGATGAAGCGTTATATCAACTACATCGCCAATCGCGCGAAGAATAATATCGCACCCGCCGGTTTGGGCGATTGGTATGATAACTTAAGTGAAGGCCCGCCGACGCTCACGCCGGTCGCACTTACCGACACGGCTTTTTACTATCAGGATTACCGCGTGTTAGCAAAAACCGCCACGGTTCTTGGCAAGCTGGACGAAGCGGCTCAGTTTGAACAAAAGGCCGCTGCGGTCTTGAGAGCTTTCAATGAAAAGTTTTTTGTTCAGGCGAACCACACCTATGCAAAGGGAGCGCAAGGTTCGTTGTGCCTGCCGTTGGCGTTTGACATGGTTGATCCAACTAATCGCGCATCTGTCTTAAATAATCTGGTAAAAGACTTGGAGGCGAAAGGAACGACGACTGGGGAAGTCAGCTTCCGCTATCTTCTGCGCGCGCTGGTGGACGGTGGACATTCCGATCTTATCTATAAAATCTATTCGAGCGTCACCCAAGGTTACGGTCTGCAAGTCAAGCTGGGTAAAACCAGTTTGACTGAAGCTTGGAACGGCGGCGACGCGTCGCAGAATCATTTCATGTATGGCCAGATTAACGAATGGTTCTATCACGACCTCGCCGGCATCCAACCTGATCCAATCGGGCCGGGATTTCAAAAAATCATTATCAAGCCCGCATTGGTTGGTGATTTGACTTGGTTGAAGGCGACTTATCATTCAATCCGTGGCGACATCGTCAGCGACTGGACTAATGGTTCAAATGGATTGACGATGAATGTCACCATTCCTATCGGCTCGACCGCGACCATCTATGTTCCCGGCGCAAATCTGTCGTTCGTGAAAGAAAGTGGCGTGCCAGCGACTTCAGCTCCCGGAGTAAACTACCTTCACATGGAAGACGGAGCGGCGGTATTTGCCGTCGGATCGGGCAACTATCAATTTTCTTCCGCCGACATGGTAACAGCGCCAAGTCGGTTGAATTCAGACAGTTTTTAATGAAGAAATTTCAAGCCATCCAGAATCTGAATGGTGGAGCCTAGGGGATTCGAACCCCTGACCTTCTCATTGCGAACGAGACGCTCTACCAACTGAGCTAAGACCCCATACAACAAACAATGACATTAAAACACTCACGCACGGGTGTGTTCAGCAGAATTGGCGAAAGCCTTTACCGCCATGCGTCAAGCGGCTTGGATTATGCACTCAATCGAAACGAGGGCAAGCTCAATGTAGCCGGTGTTTTGATGGCTACATACGCCGATAAATAGCATCAATTCCCCACCGTTTTTTCTCCCGCTGTCTGCGTATCGCGATTAAGCTGTGGGCGCATGGCAATTCTCGGCAAACGCAATTCGCTCGCCATCGTGCGCGCGTCGCAGCCCGGCCTCTACCTCGACGGCGGCGAACTCGGTGAAATTCTTTTGCCTGGTCGCTATATTCCTGCCGGTCTCGCACCCAAGCAAAAGCTAGACGTTTTTGTCTATCGCGATTCCGAGGATCGCCTCGTCGCCACGACGGAAAAACCACACGCTGTGGTCGGTGAATTCGGCTACATGAAAGTCATCAACGTGAATCCGCAAATCGGCGCGTTCCTCGATTGGGGACTGGCGAAAGATTTATTGGTTCCATTTCGCGAACAAGAAATTCCATTGCGCGTTGGTGACTGGGCGATTGTTTATGTCGCGCTCGACGCGCAGACGAATCGCATTCTCGCCAGCACACGACTTAATCGTCATCTCAATCGCGACACGCCTGCGTATCGCGATGGCCAGCCGGTAAGCATTCTCGTCACCGCCAAAACGCCGCTCGGCTACAACGCCATCGTGGACAACGCGCATTTCGGCTTGCTCTATAAAAGCCAGCTCGCTTACGCGCTCAAAATTGGCGCGCGGATGAAAGGCTTCGTCCGCACCGTGCGTCCGAATGGAAAAATTGATTTAAGCCTTGATGCCGTTGGCTACAAACGCGTCGCACCGCTGACGGATTTAATTGTGACCGCACTGAAAATGAGCGGTGGCAAACTCGCGTTTGACGACAACAGTTCGCCGGTGGACATTCGGCAGAATTTCAGCGTGAGCAAAAAGGCGTTCAAACAGGCGCTTGGAAAATTATACAAAACGCGGCGCATCGCTTTTTTGAAACCGGGAATTGAACTGCTCGAAAATGAATCGTGGATGCCGAGCGCAAAACTAAAATCATGAAAGACCGAATCATCTGGCTACTGGAACAAAAAGATTATGTTCCTTTAAGTGCAGAAAATTTGCAGCGCCACCTGCGCGTGATGCCGGAGCAGGAGCCTGAATTTCAGCGCACGCTCCGCAAGCTGGAGCGCGACGGCGAAATCGTCTCTATCAAGGGCGCGCGTTACGCGCTGGCCAGCGATGCGGATTTGATTCCCGGTCGCATTCGCATGAACCGTTCAGGTCGCGGTTTTCTCCAGCCGGATGATTCGAACCTCAAAGAAATTTCCATTGCTGAAAGCGCCGCCGGCACGGCGTTGCACGAAGATCGCGTGCTCGTGCGCCGCGATGTGCGCCGGAAAAATTTTCGCGACGGCGACCAAGAAAACGGCACGGTCGTCCGCATTCTTGAACGCAAGCGCACGCAAATCGTCGGTACGCTGGCGCAAAGCAAGCAGTTTCTCTACGTCATTCCCGACGACCCGCGCATTCCGCACGACGTTTATGTGACGCCACCGCGCGACGTGGGGCGGAAGGCGAACTTGGGCGACAAAGTGGTCGTCGAATTGCGCGAATGGGAATCGCGTCACAGCAATCCCGAAGGCGAAATCATCGAAGTCCTTGGTGCACCTGATGAAGAAGGCGTGGATATGTTGTCCGTGCTGCGCCAATACAACTTGCCGCTCCACTTTCCAAAAAATGTTTTGGCCGAGGCGCACGCCGTTGGCTCAACGGTTCACGAAAATGATTTGGCCGGTCGTCTTGATTGTCGCGCGCACAATGTCATCACTATTGATCCCGACGACGCGAAAGATTTCGACGACGCTATCTGTCTCGAAAAAATTTCGGCGGAGCAATGGCGTTTGTGGGTGCATATCGCGGACGTGTCGCATTACGTCAAGCCCGGCACGGCGCTCGACGAAGAAGCGCGCAAGCGCGGTAACTCGACTTACCTCGTGGACCGCGTCATTCCGATGCTGCCGGAAGCGTTGAGCAACGAACTTTGCTCGCTTAAGCCAAACGTGGATCGCCTGACGAAGTGCGTGGAGTTTTTAATTTCAAACGACGGTCGCGTATTGAACGCGAAGTTTCACGCCGCCGTCATCCATTCGCAACGGCGATTTGCTTACGCGCAGGTTTTGGAAATTTTGCAGCGCGTGCCGGCGGATGATCCGATTGAACAGATGTTGCATTCGGCGCATCAGCTCGCGCAAAAAATCCGCAAGCATCGCTTCAAAAACGGTTCGCTTGATTTGGATTTTCCGGAAACTAAAATCCGGCTGGATGAGAACGGAAAGATTTTACGCATTGAGAAGAACGAGAACGATGTGTCGCACCAGTTGATTGAGGAATATATGTTGCTTGCGAACGAAGCCGTGGCGACGCGGCTGATGAGCTTGCGGACGCCTGCCATTTACCGCGTTCACGAGGAGCCGGACGCGCGGCGCTTGCAGGAATACCGGCAGGAAGTCATGGCGCACAATGTCCAGTGCGGCAACTTGAGTCAGCCTTCCGAAGTTCAAAAATTGCTCGCGAAACTCGGCACATTGCCGATTGGTTCGGCGCTGAAAATTGGTTTTCTCAAGTCGCTCATGCGCGCGTGCTATTCCGTAGAACCACTTGGCCATTACGGATTGGCGAAAAAAAAATACACGCATTTCACCTCGCCGATTCGTCGCTACGCCGACCTTGTCGTGCATCGCGCGCTGTTTGACAAAGTTGCGGCGAAGGAATCCACGTTGAAAGAAATTGCCGAGCACATTTCTGTTACGGAACGAAATTCTGCCGACGCCGAGCGCGATAGCAAGGACGTCAAGTTGTTCGCATTCTTGAAAGGACAGTTGGAATCCGGCGAGCCGATAAAATATCCCGCGCTCGTGACGGACGTTCGCAACTTCGGATTTTTTGTAGATGTGCCCGGCCTCGCGATGAGCGGTCTCGTGCCGTTGTCCACGATTAAAGATGATTTTTATGTCTTCGACGACATGCGCCGCAATCTCGTCGGCCGACGTACGCGTCGTGTGATTAAACTGGGCGACAAACTGACAGTGCAAGTCGCGAAAGTGGATTCGTTCAAGAAGCAGGTAGATTTTTGTCTGGCTGGGGAAGAACGCAAGCCCGCGCCGTTACGCCCGCAAGCACCGCGTCCTGCGCCCGCGCGCCCACAGCAATTTTCGCAGCCAAAAAAATCCGCACCGTTCCGGCAGGAAAATAAACGTCCGTCATTCACGCCCGCCAATAAATCGCACTGGAAAAAATCGGAACAAAAGGATTCGCGTGCGCCGTCCGCGCGCCGGCCGGATCCGCGACCGCAAGACTCGCGTTCGAATCAATCGCAACGGGAAGATGCACGTTCACAGGAATCAAAGCCGATGTTCCGCACATCGGGATCGCAATTGCCAACCTCGCAACGACCTTTACTCAAATCCAGCAGTAGCGGCAATTTTTCCAAGCGTCGGCGATGAGCTTCAGATCGGCAGTCCCTAAATACTCTACCGGTTTGCTGATGCGGCTTTTTCCTTCACGCTAGCGCGGGTGATGCGTTTGCACTTTCTGCTGCTGCAATTTTAATTATTGCAGTTCGCGCCACGTCACTCTTCACGTCGGGCAAACTCAATGGCAGATCAAAAATGCCAACGAATGTTTTAACGCCGTTTTAATACATTGAAGCCCGGTTTTGATTAGTTCACTGGCGATTCTTCAGCCAAGGTGACGACGTCTTTATGACTGACTTGATTTACCTCGGAACCATCGCGGCTTTTTTTGTGGCCAGCGGAATCTACGCCTGCGTTTGCGACAAACTTTGATTATGGAAAACTACATTGTGGGTGGCATTTCGGTGCTGCTGTTCATCTATCTCGTCGTGGCGATGCTGCGACCGGAAAAATTTTAAGGAATCATCATGCGCTCAATTGATTGGTTGCAACTTGGATTGTTCGTCGCGATTCTCGCGCTCATCACCAAACCGATGGGCTTGTTTCTCGGCCAGGTTTTAGATCCAAAAGGCCGGACGTGGTTTGACCCGGTTTTCAAACCGCTGGAAAAAATCACCTATCGCCTCATGGGCGTGAACGCCGAGCGCGAACAGGATTGGAAACAATATGCCATCGCCATGCTGCTGTTCAGCGCGGTGAGCTGCATTTTCACTTACGCCATTTTGCGGCTGCAAAATCATCTGCCGCTGAATCCGCAAGGCTTCGGTGCGCTGTCGCCGGACCTCGCTTTTAATACTGCTGTCAGTTTCACAACGAACACGAACTGGCAGAGCTACACCGGCGAAGCCACGATGTCGTATCTCTCGCAAATGGTCGCGCTGGTCATCCATAATTTCGGCTCGGCGGCCACGGGCATCGCGCTGGCGGCGGCGCTGGTGCGTGGCATCGCGCGGCATTCGGTGGCGACGCTCGGCAATTTCTGGGTGGATCTCATCCGCACGACTTATTATTTGCTGCTGCCGTTGTGCGTCGTGTTCGCGTTGGTGCTCGTGTCGCAAGGCATCATTCAAAATTTCAATCCTTACACCAAGGCGAAGTTGCTGGAGCCGATGACAATTTCCGTCGCGGAAATCGACGCGAATGGCAAACCGGTTCTCGACAAAGCGGGAAATCCGGTGATGCAAAATCAAATCGTCACCGACCAAACCATCGTGCAAGGACCGGTGGCTTCGCAAATCGCGATCAAAATGCTCGGCACGAATGGCGGCGGCTATGTGAACGCCAACGCCGCGCACCCGTTTGAAAATCCGACGCCGCTTTCCAACTTTTTGCAAATGTTGTCCATCTTCGCCATCGGCAGCGGGCTGACGTATTACCTCGGTCGCATGACAAAAAATCAAGGCCACGGCTGGTCCATCTGGACGGCGATGATGATTTTGTTTCTCGGCGGCGCATTGCTGTGCTGGTGGTCGGAAGCCAAAGGTAATCCGATTCATCAACAACTCGGCATCGCCGCCGCCGATGGCAACATGGAAGGCAAGGAAGTTCGCTTCGGCATTTTCAATTCCGCCTTGTTCGCTACCGTCACCACCGACGCATCCTGCGGCGCGGTCAATGCGATGCACGATTCCTTCACGCCGCTCGGCGGTTTTGTGCCGCTGTTCAACATCCAGCTCGGCGAAATCATCATCGGCGGTGTCGGCGCGGGACTTTATGGAATGCTCGTGTTCGTCGTGCTCGCAGTTTTTATCGCGGGCTTGATGGTCGGGCGTACGCCGGAATATCTCGGCAAAAAAATTCAATCGTTTGAAGTTAAAATGGCGATGCTTTCGCTGCTGATTCTTTGCCTGACGATTCTCGGCTTCGCGGCCTGGGCGTCCGTGAGCCAATGGGGTTTGACCGGCTTGAACAACAACGGTCCGCATGGCTTGAGCGAAATTCTTTACGCCTATTCGTCGTGCGTCGGCAACAACGGTAGTGCCTTCGCCGGCTTGAGCGCCAACACGCCGTGGTATAACACGACGCTCGGAATCGCCATGCTGTTCGGGCGTTTTCTGATGATCGTGCCGATCATGGCGCTGGCTGGCGCGCTCGCGGCCAAGAAAATTTCCCCGGCCAGCGGCGGCACGTTTCCGGTATCGGGCGGGACATTTGTAATTCTATTGCTCGGCACGGTGCTGCTCGTCGGCGCGCTGAATTTTCTTCCCTGCCTTGCGCTTGGCCCGATCGTCGAGCACTTCCTGATGCTTCAGGGAAAACTGTTTTAATCTTTGCCAAATTTTTTATGACTCACAAAGCTCCTTCGCTTTTCGACTGGAACATCGCCGGGCCGGCGATCGCGGACTCGTTCAAGAAACTCGACCCGCGCCTGATGGTAAAAAATCCCGTCATGTTCGTCACGATGGTCGGCGCGGCGGTGACGACGGTGGATATTTTCACCGCCACGGCGGATCGCTGCTTCATCGCGCAGATCGCGCTGTGGCTGTGGTTCACCGTGCTGTTCGCCAATTTCGCTGAAGCGATGGCCGAAGGTCGCGGCAAGGCGCAGGCGCAGGCTTTGCGTAAAGCGCGCGTGCTCACGAAAACGCGGCGGCTCGGGAAAAATGGCATCGAAGAAATCAGCGCCACTGAATTACGCAAGGACGACATCGTGATTGTGCGCGCGGGCGAGGTGATTCCCGCCGACGGCGACGTGATTGAAGGTGCGGCGAGCGTGGACGAATCTGCCATCACCGGCGAATCCGCGCCCGTCATCCGCGAAAGTGGCGGCGACCGCAGCGCCGTCACCGGCGGCACGCGCGTGTTGTCCGACGAAATCA
This sequence comes from Limisphaerales bacterium, assembly GCA_003139955.1. Classification (GTDB taxonomy): domain Bacteria; phylum Verrucomicrobiota; class Verrucomicrobiia; order Limisphaerales; family UBA11358; genus UBA11358. The sequence continues at coordinate 16,028 of PLHK01000126.1, read as the reverse complement.
AAATCCGCATTTCCGTCAATCCCGGCGAGGGTTTTCTCGACCGCATGATTGCGCTTGTCGAAGGCGCGCAACGCCAGAAGACGCCGAATGAAATCGCGCTAACGATTTTGCTCGCCGCGCTCACGGTCATTTTTCTGCTCGTGTGCGTGACGCTCAAGCCGTTCGGCATTTACTCCGCCGCGAATTTTTCCGTGCCCGTGCTGGTCGCGCTGCTGGTCTGTTTGATTCCGACTACCATCGGCGGTTTGTTGAGCGCCATCGGTATCGCCGGCATGGATCGTCTGCTTCAGCGCAATGTTCTCGCGATGAGCGGCCGCGCCGTCGAAGCGTCCGGCGACGTGGACGTTTTGCTTTTGGACAAAACCGGAACGATCACGCTCGGCAACCGGCAGGCGACGGAATTTATTCCCGCCCCCGGCGTGACCGAACAGGAAATCGCCGCCGCCGCGCAATTATCGTCGCTCGCCGACGAAACGCCCGAAGGCCGCAGCGTCGTGGTGCTGGCGAAAAAATTTGGCATCCGCGAACGGCAGATTCACGAAATGGACGGCGCGAGCTTCATCAAGTTCACCGCGCAAACCCGCATGAGCGGCGTGGATTTGCTCGGCGTGCAGTATCGCAAGGGCGCGACGGATGCGATTCGCAGTTTTGTTTCTTCACCGATGCCTGCGCCGGTCGAGCGCGCGGTGGAAAACATTTCACGTTCCGGCGGCACGCCGCTGGTCGTCGCCACGCGCGAAAAAGTTCTCGGCGTGATTCACCTCAAGGATGTCGTCAAAGGCGGCATCAAGGAACGTTTTGCGCAGCTTCGCAAAATGGGCATCAAAACCATTATGATCACGGGCGACAATAAATTAACCGCCGCCGCGATCGCAGCCGAGGCGGGCGTGGATGATTTTCTCGCCGAGGCAAAACCGGAGGACAAACTTGCGCTCATTCGCCGCGAACAAACCGGTGGCCGCATGGTGGCGATGATCGGCGACGGCACGAACGACGCGCCCGCGCTCGCGCAGGCCGATGTCGGCGTGGCGATGAACACGGGCACGCAGGCCGCGAAGGAAGCGGGCAACATGATTGACCTCGATTCGAATCCGACGAAGCTGCTTGAAGTCATCGAAATCGGAAAACAACTTTTGATCACGCGCGGTTCGCTGACAACTTTCAGTATCGCTAACGACGTGGCGAAATATTTTGCGATCATTCCGGCGATGTTAATGGTCACGTTCCCGGCGATTTCGCCACTCAACGTCATGCGCCTGCACAATCCCGATAGTGCGATCTTGAGCGCCGTGATTTTCAACGCGCTCATCATCATCGCGCTGATTCCGCTCGCATTGCGCGGCGTGGCGTTCAAACCCATCGGCGCGCTGGCCATTTTGCAGCGCAACCTGCTGATCTACGGTTTCGGTGGCGTCGTTATCCCATTCGTCGGCATCAAGATCATTGACGTCATCATCACCTCTTTGAAACTCGTTTGATTTATGAAATTTTTTTTTAATGAAATTCGCGGTGCGGTCATGTCCACGCTGATGATGGCTATCGTGTGCTGCGGCATTTATCCACTAGTCGTTTTTGGGCTCGGTCAAGTTCTTTTCCACGACAAGGCCAACGGCAGCTTGCTCGTGGACAAGGATGGAACCATTCGCGGCTCGCGGCTGCTCGGTCAGCAGTTCACTTTGGATAAATATTTTCAGTCGCGACCGTCGGCGGCGGGCAACGGCTACGACGCCACGAGTTCCGGCGGCAGCAACCTCGGCCCGACTTCGTCGAACCTAGTCGCGGCCATCACCCAGCGTATCTCCGATTATCGCTCGCAAAATAATCTAGCAACAAACGCGCTCGTGCCCGCTGATGCTGTAACAGCTTCCGGTAGCGGACTCGACCCGCACATCAGTCTCCGCAACGCCGATCTGCAAGCGCCGCGAGTCGCAAAGGCGCGAAACTTGCCGTTGGAAAAAGTGCAATCGCTCGTCCGCGCGAACACGGATCCCGCCGACTTTGGAATTCTGGGCGAGCCGGGCGTGAACGTGCTGGCGCTCAATCTCGCGCTCGATGCCCTGGCGGGGAAATAGTTTTACGCAAAAATTTCATTCATGTGCGCAACCGGCACATCACTGCGAAACTAAATCCATGAACGAGCTGAAAGTGTTCGTCTATTTGATTGTGGGCACCTTCGGCATCGCCTTGCTCTCCAGTTGGGCGTTGAAGCGTTTGGGGCCGCCCAAAAAGTAAAAGCTGAATTTTGCCATGGATTCATTAAGCTAAATCCGTGACCGAACGCGACCGCCCCAATCCCGATGCGTTGCTCGCCGCGTTGCAGCGCGATGAAGCGCGGCAGCAGCGCGGTCGGCTGAAAGTTTTTCTCGGCATGTGCGCTGGCGTGGGCAAGACCTACGCGATGCTCGAAGCCGCGCGCCGCGAATTCGCCGCCGGCCGCGATGTCGTCATCGGCTATCTCGAAACGCACGGCCGCAAGGAAACTGATGCGCTCGCCGAAGGCTTACCGACAATTCCCCGCCGGCAAATCGAATATCGCGGCATTCAGTTGAGCGAATTCGATCTCGATGCCGCGCTCGCCCGCAAACCAAAATTGATTCTTGTGGATGAGTTTGCGCATTCCAACGCGCCGGAATCGCGTCACCCCAAACGCTATCAGGACGTACTCGAACTGCTCAACGCGGGCATGGATGTTTTCACCACGCTCAACATCCAGCATCTTGAAAGCCGCGCGGAAGCCGTCGCGCAAATCACCGGCGTCACGATTCACGAAACCGTGCCGGACACGGCGCTGACCGATGCGGAATTTGAGCTGGTGGATTTGCCGCCGGACGATTTGCGCGCCCGGCTGGCGGCCGGAAAAGTTTATCTGCCCGAACGCGCCGCCACCGCGCAGGATCGATTTTTTCGCGCGGGAAATTTGTCCGCGCTGCGCGAGTTGGCGTTGCGTTTCACGGCGGAACACGTCGGCCAGGATGTGCTCGCGGAACGTCGCGCGCACGGCACCGGCACGCCATGGAAATCCGGCCAGCGGCTGCTCGTTGCTGTCAGCGCCAGTCCCACTTCCGCTTCGCTCGTGCGCTGGACGCGCCGGCTCGCGGGCGAATTGCACGCCGCGTGGCTCGCCGTTTATGTCGAATCCACGCGGACTTTGTCGGACGAAGATCAGGCGCGTTTGGCAAAACATCTTGCGCTCGCGCGCGAACTGGGCGCGGAAATCATCACCACGACCGACGACGACGTGGTGCGCGGCATCTTGCGGATGGCGCGCGAACAGAACGCCACGCAGATCGTCGTAGGCAAACCGGCGGCCGGGCGCGTGACCGAATTGTTTCGCGGCGGCTCGGTGCTGAACCGTTTGATTCGCGAGAGCGGACAGATTGATGTTCACGTTGTGCGCGCCGAAGGCGAAAAATTTTCGAGCCGTCCAATCCGACAGGAAAATTTCTGGAAAATAGATTTTCGCACCTACACCTCGGTGGCGGGCGTCGTGGCTGGCGTCACCGGATTGAACGCGGTGCTGGATCAGTTCGTCGGCTTTTACGCACTGGCGCTGACGTATCTGCTCGCGGTCGTGGTGCTGGCGTTGTTCGTCGGTCGTGGGCCGGTTTTCTTTGCGGCGACGTTGAGCGCGCTGCTGTGGAATTTTTTCTTTCTGCCGCCGCGCTACACATTTTACATCACGAATTTTCAGGACGGCATGATGTTCGCGATGTATTTCATCGTGGCGCTGGTGCTGGGACAATTGACAGCGCGGATTCGCGCCCAACAGACTGCCGAGCGCCAACGCGAGCAACGCGCGACGGCGTTGTATCTGCTCACGCGCGAACTCGCAGAATCGCCCGACCTCGCGCAACTTCTGGCGGTCGTCATCCAGCAGGTCGGCAAGACATTTAGTGCGGACGTCGCTTTGTCGTTGCCGGATGAATCACAGGCGGCTCCGGTCACCAATTATTTCGCCAGCACGTGGGCGCTTTCGGATAAAGAACAAACCGTCGCCGCGTGGGCGTTTCAGCAGCGGCAGGCGGCCGGGCGCGGCACGGATAATTTGCCGGCCAGCGAAGGCTTGCATCTGCCGCTCGTCGCCGGCGCGCGCGCGACCGGCGTGTTGAGTCTGCGGTTTCACGACGCGCCGCCACTGTCGCCCGCGCAACGCGATTTGCTCGATGCCTTCATCCGGCAGATCGCGCTGGTTTTTGATCGCGAGCGGTTGCGCGACACGGAGACGCAGGCAAAGTTTCTCGCCGAATCCGAACGCATGGGCACGATGCTCTTGAATTCCGTTTCGCACGAATTGCGCACGCCGCTCGCGGCCATCAGCAGCGTGGCCAGCGGCTTGCGCGCGGCGGGCGAACTCAATTCCGCGCAAAAAACACTTACGGTTGAACTCGACGAAGCCACGCGGCGACTCAACCGGCTGGTGCAAAATCTCCTTGACCTTTCGCGTCTCGAAGCCGGCCATCTGCGGATGAATGCCGACTGGCACGACCTGCGCGATTTGGTGCGCGCGGCTGTGCAGAATCTCGGCGGTATTTTAAACCGGCATGAAATTAAAATTGATTTTCCACCCGATTTTCCGCCAGTGAAACTGGACGCCGTTTTGACCGAACAAATTTTGGTGAACCTGCTCGGTAACGCCGCCATTCACACGTCGGCGGGAACGAACATCGAATTTTTCGCGCGCGCGGAAGCGGATCAACTGGTTTTGCGTGTGGCCGACAACGGTCCCGGTTTGCCGGCCGGTGACGCGGCGCGTTTGTTCGACCGTTTTCAGCGCGGCCCCGCTGCGGTGGCTGGCGGAACGGGCATTGGCTTGTCGCTCGTCAAAGGGTTTACCGAAGCGCAAAATGGCAGCGTCAGCGCAGAAAATCGCGCGGGCGGCGGCGCGGTTTTCACCGTGAAGTTGCCGCTGACCAAACTGCCGCCGGTGCCGGAAGAAAAAGAATGAATGCCGAAAAACCATGGGTGTTGATCGTGGACGATGAGCCGCAAATCCGCCGGTTGCTGACCGTCACGCTGGAGGCAAACAACTATCACGTGCTGTCCGCCGCGGGCGGGCGGGAAGGTTTGGTGCTGGCCGCGCAGCATCGGCCGGCACTGGTGATTCTGGATATCGGACTGCCGGATTTTTCCGGTCAGGAAGTGTTGCGTCGGCTACGCGAATGGAGCCACACCCCGGTCATCATTTTGTCCGTGCAGGACGATGAGAAAGGCAAGGTCACCGCGCTCGATGCCGGCGCAGACGACTATGTGACCAAGCCGTTCAACACGGATGAACTGCTCGCCCGCCTGCGCGTGGCGTTGCGGCGTTCCACCAAGACCGAGGAAGCCGCCGTGGTCACCGCCAAAAATCTGGTGGTGGATTTGGCGACGCGGTGCGTGACGGTCGGCGGCAAGGAAGTGAAGCTTTCCAAGATCGAATACGATTTGCTGCGGTTGCTCGCGCGGCACGCCGGAAAAGTTTTGACGCATCGGCAGATTCTCCAGGAAGTCTGGGGTGTGGGCCATGAAAACGACACGCACTACCTGCGTGTTTACATCGCGCATCTTCGTGAGAAATTGGAAAGCAACCCGGAATCGCCGGAATTGATTTTTACTGAACTGGGCGTCGGCTACCGTTTTATGGCGACCGACACATGATTTAAATCATATCTGGAAATATGCGAAGCGGCGAATAGCCATTAAACTATCCTATAGATAGTTCGTTATGAAAACTTTTCTTGTGGAGAGGTGTGTCTTATGTGTCTGCTCGACAGTTTTTCAAGGACAAAACCCGTTTTCTGGCTCGATTTAGTGTATATGTCTCAAACAAGGGAGAATATTGAGCGCTTAATGTTTTTTTGAGTTTGTTTTTTTGTTAGTTGGACTATTTCGCTTTTTTGGATCCGGATTTCGGGAAGTCGGCTCCGCGCGCAATCGTTTTCACTGCCGAAAAATCTTTGCGCAACTCTTCGAGCTTGGCCATGGCTCCTTCGTAGGAATCATTGCCCAGCAAAAGATGGCGGGGCGGTTTCGCCGACTCCACCGCTGCGATGAGGGCTTGCACGGCGCGAACTGGATCGCCGGGTTGCTTGCCCGAGTCGGCGCGAAGTTCTTTGCGCCACGCGCCCGCCGTTTTCGCGTAGTCGGCGATTTGCTTTTTGCTTTCATTTGCCGACCGCCCGGCCCAATCAGTTCGGAAGCCGCTCGGTTCAACGACCATGACTTTGATACCCAACGGTTCCACTTCCTGCAAAAGCGCACCGGATAAACCTTCGACGGCAAACTTGGTCGCGTTGTAAAATCCGAGCGCCGGCGCGGAACGTAGTCCGGCCAGTGATGAAACATTGACGATGAATCCTTTGCGCCGCCGCCGCATTCCCGGCAACACCGCTTGAATCATCCGGCTCAGGCCGAACACATTGATCTCAAACATCCGGCGCACCTCGCTCTCTTCGCCTTCCTCAATCGCCGCGAAATAACCGATTCCCGCGTTGTTCACGAGCACGTCGATGCCACCAAACTTTTCCTCCGCAGCCTTGATGGCTGCGTCAATCTGGCTTTGATCCGTGACATCGAGTTTGAGCACCAAAGCCTCGCCCTTGGCCGCCAACACTTGCACCTGCTCCGGTTTGCGCGCCGTTACCACCGTGCGGAATCCGCGTTCAAGTGTCTGGGTGGCCAACTCACGTCCGAAGCCAGTCGAACACCCGGTGATAAACCAAACGAGCTTTTCGGTGTCCGTGTTTTTTTTATTTTTTGTCGTCATGGGAATATTTTTTAAAGGATCGGGGAAGTAGCGGTCAGGCCGGCGCGTCATCGGAACTCACGCGCACCAGTTTTTTGTTCACAAACTCCTGGATGCCCAAGCTGGAAAGCTCACGGCCGTAGCCGGAATTCTTGATGCCGCCGAATGGCAGTTCCGCTGAAGTCCACGTTGGGTGATTGATGAAGACCATGCCGGTGTCAATCCGGCTGGCGACGTGTTTGCCGCGCGCGACGTCTACCGTGAACACTGAGCCGCCCAAGCCGAACTCCGAGTCATTCGCCAGTGCCACGGCTTCATCCTCGTTTTTAACGCGGAAGAACAACGCGACCGGCCCAAAAAATTCTTCGTGGTAGGCGGGATTGCTCGGCTTGATGTTTGTGAGAATCGTCGGCTCCATGAAAGAGCCGGGGCGATTAATCCGTTTGCCGCCGAGAACAAGCTTGGCACCTTTGGCGACCGCGCGTTTGATTTGACCGAGCAGTTGCATTAGGGCCGCTTCGGTGGAAAGCGGACCGAGCGTCGTCGCCCAGTCCATCGGGTCGCCGGGTTTGAACGCTGCGAGCGCGGCTTGAAATTTTTCGAGAAATTTGTCGGCCAGGGATTCGACAACGATGAACCGCTTTCCGGCGACGCAGCACTGGCCCATGTTGTTCATCTTTGCCCAGACCGCCCACTTGACTGTCTTTTCCAAGTCGGCGTCTTCGAGCACGATGAACGCATCGCTGCCTCCCAGTTCCATCGTGGTTTTTTTAAGATGTTGTCCCGCGCGCGCGGCGACCCTTTTGCCGGCATCCACACTGCCGGTCAAGGCTACGCCTTCGATCCGCGAATCATCAATCACGCGGTTCACCTGTTCATAAGAAATGAGCAGGTTGGTGTAAGCACCGGCGGGCGCGCCCGCTTCCAGCCAAAGTTTTTCAAAGGCAATGGCGCATTGCGGCACGCAACCCGCGTGTTTGACCATCACCACATTGCCTGCCATCAAATTCGGCGCGGCAAAACGCGCGAGCTGGTAATAAGGAAAATTCCACGGCTGCACGCCAAAGAGCACGCCGAACGGTGCAATTTCAATGACGGCTTCGCCTGAACTCGGCTTGAGGATTTGTGGCGCGAGAAAACCCTCCGCGTTCTTGGCGTAGTAATCGAGGATGTCCGCGCTCAACTCCACTTCACCGCGCGACTCGGCGATGAGCTTGCCCATTTCCAGCGTCACCGGCTTGGCAAATTCATCCACGCGCGCCCGCAAAATCGCAGCGGCTTTGGCGACGATGCACGCACGTTCTGCAAAAGTTTTAAACCGCCAGGTTTCATAACAGGTCGCGGCCGTTTTAAGCGACGTCTCCAATTGCTTATTGGTGATTTCCTTGAATTTTTTTAAAACTTTGCCGGTGGCGGGATTGACACTTTGATAACTCATAACGCAATCGTATCCTGCGGCGCGGGCGAGAGACATGGGGTGAACACCCCATGAGATGAGAGTTCAATTCACTTATTGACGCAAATTCAAATCCGCCATGGTTGGCGGCGAAATGGGTTTGGTTTGCGTCTCCATAATTTTTTCTTGGAGACATCGTTCCCTTTGAACGATACGAACAATGGGGTGAATACCCCATGGCAGAGGCTCCGCAAAAACCTAAAATGCCATTGCGTTAACAATCAAAAACCAAATCGAAAGCACAACCATTATGACCAAGAACAATTCCGTCGTGGCAATTTTTAAATCCCACACCGAAGCCGAAGCCGCCATCAAGGAACTCCAGCAGGCAGGCTTTGACATGAAAAAATTATCCATCGTCGGTCGCGACTATCACACCGATGAAAACGTGGTCGGCTATTACAACAACGGCGACCGTATGAAATACTGGGGCAAAATGGGAGCCTTTTGGGGCGGCTTTTGGGGGTTGTTGTTCGGCTCCGCCTTCTTTTTTGTTCCCGGCGTCGGCCCGTTGCTCTTTGCGGGACCCATTGTCAGTTATATCGTGGGCGCGCTGGAAGGCGCGGTGGTGGTGGGCGGTTTGAGCGCGCTGGGTGCCGGGCTTTATGGCATGGGCATCCCCAAGGACAGCATTCTACAATATGAAACGGCGGTGAAGAGCGGTAAGTATGTCTTGATCGCGCACGGCTCCGATGTAGAAACGGTTCACGCGCGCGAAATTATCAGTCGCACCAACCCGGAAGCGATGCAAGAAAATCAAGCTTGTTCGACCAAGGAAACATGCGCGGTGGGGGGCGTAAAATTTGGATCGGTTTAAGAATTTACTAGCGAGCGGGCGTCTCTTGTGATGCTGACCTTCAAGCTAGGCTGATTTGTGCCATGCGTTATGGATTCGGCGAACACTTGGAAAATCCCGCCAAGTAAAGACCGCGATGCTCTGGACTGACTTAAGCCAACTCGCCGGGGCAATCCTATTGATGGTGGGCGCGTTGCTGCCCGTGGTGAACCCACTGGGCGACGCGCCGATTTTTCTGGCCATGACGCCGGGCTGTGATGAATTAACGCGCGCCGATCTGGCGAAACGCATCGCCATCTATTCTTTTTTTCTGTTGCTCGGAGCGATGTTGCTCGGCTCGTTCGTTCTTCTGATGTTTGGCCTTTCCATTCCCGTGGTGCAGGTGGCAGGGGGGGCCGTAGTCTGTGCCCTGGGTTGGAAACTCTTGACCGACAACCCAAAACCAGCCGACGCAGCTCTGGACGCGATTCACGCCAACGCCATCGCGTTGGGCCGGGCATTCGCTCCGTTGACCATGCCGCTAACAATTGACGCCGGGGTGATTTCAGTGGCCATCACCGTCGGTGCAAATCACGCACACACGTTCAAGCACGCCATGATTCAGGTGCTCGCCTCCGGCATTGGTGCCGGTATCATCGCGCTGTCCATTTTGCTGGCCTATCGCTACGCCCAACGCGGCGGCAAACGGATCGGGCATACGGGCATGATGGTTGTGGTGCGGCTTTCGGCGTTCATCATGGTTTGCATCGGGGTGGGCATCAGTTGGAACGGCGTCAAGGCTTTGTTGGCCGAAGTGGGTGTTTCGGCGCGCTGAACCATTAAAAGTGTTTTGGCTAAAATTTTCATGCTCAAACAAACTGATGCCAGTCCGTTTCCTTCATTTGAATTTTGAAATGGCTGGCGGCTTTTTGAAAATTGGCAAATGCCAGATCCCGTTCGGTATCCGTGACGAAACCGACCTGATTGAACCGCGCCATCGCATCGCGTACATGCGCCGCATCGGTCATCGGTTCTTTGCGCGCACGCGGAAAGGCAAAAGCCGTGTCCGGCAGCGAAGTTTTCTCCGCCGTGGAAAGGCGGCCATGCGTCGCTAGGCTAAACGGTTTCCAAGTTGGTTCGGGCATGGCTGTATCTTTCATCGTCGGGTTAATTGAATGCAGTCATCTTCATGACTTTTCGGGAATATTCTTATCAATATATTGCATCAAGCGTCGCTGTGTGGACTGAAGCGATTGAGTCGCCACTTCGGCGATTCGCTTCATGAGTTGATAGCCGAGTTCGTGATCTTGTTCACACTGTTCGCGCAGCCGTGTTCCGTAGAAAAATATCGTGATGGTTGGCTCCAACGCGCGCGCGGTAAAGTGCATCAAGTAGGGTGGAAAAAGCCACGACCACCCCAAGTCATCGCCCGGCCCCAGTGTTTGAATGGGAATCACGTTGCGGTCTTCCATTTCCGACGAAAGTTCCACTCGGCCGGTAAGTAGAAGAAAAAATCGGTTGGCCGGACTGCCTTCCACGAAGATCGTCGCCCCAGTTTCAAATTTCATTTCCAAGGCCGAGGCAGCGAGCAGTTGCAGTTGCTGCGGATTTAATCCCTTAAAAAATGGTTGTTCCGCGATGAGAGCATACAGTTCCTGCGACAGGGCGTCACTCAAGTCGGGTAAAGTAGAAACGAATGCCACTTTATTCGCTTGCGAACCGATGACTGCCCTTGGACTCATAAATCCTTTTTGGCCGCCGCCTTGGTGGCTTGGAAACTTTGCTCAAGTTCGGCTTCAGCGATGCCGCCTTCGGTCAGTCTTTCGTTATCGCTGCGACCTTCTTCGTCTTCATCTTCGCTTGGAGCGACTCGCGTTTTGGTTCCGGTCGAGCCGGGCAATGGATCCCAGCGTTCCGATTCGGGCGCAGATTCAAGAATCTCATCTTTCGGATCTATATCGGCCACGCCGGTCAATTCCCGCTTGGCCTGCGCAAAATGGGATGCGGTCGCATCATGCGACAAGTGACCGTCAATGATCGCCAGTTCTGCCGCGCGGGCGCGCACCATCTCCCGTGTCACCGTGCCGACGCCGGCGGAATTTTTCGAGATGACGCCATCCTTAAGGGGATTTTTTTTCATAAGCCAGAAATTTAACGTGCGTGATTGGTTTGGTCGTTATGCGATGTTTTCATTTCCCGCGTGCCGCGATCCTCGCGCACGTCGCGGGATTGGGAAAAAATGTTGTCCCGCTTTTTCGATTTTGGATGCGGCAAGACCTTCTCTTGATTGGGTCGGGTCTCGTGCATGGTTTGCGGGAAAACTGGAGTTTTGGTTGTTGGTTTGTTGGTGTGGTCTTTCATAAATTTAATTTGGCGTGGCAGTTTGGTGATTTAAAATCTGTGGTGAGGAACACTTATTCCGTCGCACTGCGAAAACTGAAGCGATCATCCGCTTCCAGCCAGTCGAAGGTGGTCGTCTTTTTCGGATCCAGCCCAAGCCGATGACAACTCTCAATAAAATGACCGCGCTTCTCCGGGTTTTTTATCGGGCTACCGGCTTCCTGATCATCCGACCAGTTCTTGATTTCTAGTGCCGTCTTCGCCGTGCCATGGTTCAACAGCCAGGTGCCGACCTCGTCATAATTTTTCGCGGTTTTCACGGCGGCTGTGAACTGCTCGCCGGTGATGCCTTTGAAACTGAAAAGCTGGTTGTCCAAGGGACAATCGTAATGATACTCGCCGAGAGTGCCGGACATACTGGCGCGGCATTTGTCCACCGCCCGACAGGCGATGGCAAATCCCCCGATGCGTTCGCGCGGACTATGCGGTGACTGCTCGGTTAAATCAAGGTTGACAATGGGTGTTTTCATGTTGTGGTTTTTGAAAGATCAGTTCATGTCCGTTTCCACTACCTTCGTTAGGATTGGTCTGCGGCCACGAAAGTGTTCGCAGCCGCAGACAGTCTGGTCAATGTTCGACCAGTTCGGGCTGTAGTGGCTTAACTTTCACAGGATGCACGGCCACGGCGGGATGAGCGGTTTTTTTATTTTTATCTTCCGAGCAAGTGCCCCCGTCCTTACAAGCGGTAAGCGCTTCCTTATTGCAACAGGAACTGGCCAGTTCGATGAACGAGTCGTTCTCGGCCTTTTCTTCCTTGAGAATCTCTTCCAGCACCGTGGCGGACTCGGCGTTGCCCAGCAAAATCGCCCATGCGTGCAGGCACCCATACGAGGCGATGGCGTAGTGTTCAATTTTTTGTGCGGCGGAAATCAACGCTGCATTAATGGCGGGTGACCCTTTGAAGTCAGCGGCGAGACCCTCGCCCTCTTTCAGCAGGCCAGCCGTGGCCTCACATTTCTTCGCACTGACTGTGGTGTCGAAAGACTTGAAAACAGTCTCCAATTTTTTCAGATGACCTTCCGTTTTCTTAAGGTGACACTGAAAATGTTCCTGCAACGCCTTGCACGTTGCCAGCTTGATCAGCTTCGGAATGGCTTGAACCAGTTGTTTTTCAGAATCATATCGGTCGGCCAGTTCTTCCAGGAATAATTTATTGAATGCATTCATTTTTTTGTTGGTTGATGGTTACTTGGGTGGGTGACTCAATCATTTTACAATGAGTTTTCCCTTGCCCTCTGCCACCTTGCATCCGCCAACGAAGCGATGCTATGGGGTATTATCCCCATCCGCGAATGCGCTTTGGTTCAAGATCGGGTCGGATTGCGGAGACAAAAATGGCCTAGACAAGCTGGCAACGAATCATTGAGCAGTGGCCGGATTTGCTACCTTGAAACCGTGTTGAATTAGCCACGATGAAGCCAGGCGGAAACAAATGTGACGGGTCTGATAATTATGGCGACGTTATACCGTGACTTTATGCTTTACCATCTTTCCCACGTCCTTGTTTCACAAAACAATTAATTCTATTGACGTTTATCAAGTTGGTGCCGGTGGCGGGACTCGAACCCGCACGACNNCTGCCATTTCGCCACACCGGCGGCAAGCGCAATTACGCTAGTCGCAGATGAGATTGAAAGGAAGTTAGAAATTCATTTCAAACGGCGAAGCTTTTTGTCCGGTTTGAAAAAAAAACAACAGGTCTTGGCGACTTCGAATGTCTGATTGTTTGAATTCATGGTTAATAAATCGGATTTATTGACTTGGCATCGTCTTTGCTTAACGCATCTCGGTTGTGGTTTTGGGTGGGGAACCGTGGTGCTGGCAGCAGTTGGTTGGGGAGCTGACTGACGGCCTTATCCGCGAAAAAACATGGAGGAACACAACGCACGCGCCGGTCAGGTTTGTCTGAAGTTTGAACCACGCATGAAAAAAGGAGGCGGTGGTCGGCTTCAGCCGGATTTATCAGGCGCGTGCGTGTAACCCAAAGTGATGCCAAATTTTCCTTTCATCAAGCTTCTCGTCGTGACAGCACGCGCCGCGTGGTTTAATTTTCGCGGATGGAAAAAACGACTCTGACTCTTGGTCATTCGCCCGACCCTGACGACGCCTTCATGTTTTATGCGCTCGCGAAAGATTTGATTCCCACGCACGGTTTTCATTTTCAGCACATTTTGCAGGACATCCAGACTTTGAACGAGCGCGCCACGCGCGGCGAACTCGACATTTCCGCCGTCAGCATCCACGCTTACGCTTACGTCTCGGACAAATACGCCTTGCTGCCGAGCGGCGCGAGCATGGGCGACGGCTACGGCCCGATGCTCGTCGCGAAACAAAAATTTTCCCGCGAAGAAATCGCCAGGAAAAAAATCGCCGTGCCGGGGACCATGACCAGCGCGTTTCTGGCGCTGCAACTCTGGCTCGGCAAGCCGGCGAAGGAATTTAATTACGTCGTCGTGCCGTTCGACCAGATTTTTGCGGCCGTGAAAAATGGAACCGCCGAAGTCGGTCTTATCATTCATGAAGGCCAACTCACTTTCCAAAATGAAAAGCTAGTTTTGTGCGAAGACCTCGGCGTTTGGTGGGGCAGACAAAATGACGGACTGCCTTTGCCGCTTGGCGGAAACGTGATTCACAAAAAATTTGACCTCGCTACGCGCAAAAAAATTTCCGACACGCTCACCGCGAGCATTCAGTTCAGCCTCGATCATCGCCCGGAAGCGGTTCAACACGCGCTCCAATACGCCCGCGACATGGGCCGCGACCTCGCGGATAAATTTGTCGGGATGTATGTCAACCACTGGACGCTGGATTACGGCGACAAGGGCAGGGAATCCATCCGCCGTTTCCTCGGCCAGGCGTTTGAGCGCGGACTGATCCCGCACCGGCAGCAATTGGAATTTGTGGTTTAGCCACCCGTCATCTGCGGCTCAAATTTAGCATTGTCAGCCGGGCGTTATCTGATAGCCTGATTGTCCCTTGCCGCCGGAATCATTTCGTAGGCGGGGAAAACGGCCTTCAAATTTGCCTTCGTGTGAAAGCAAGCGGCCACAACAACACCAAATAAAATCCTGTATTCCGCAGGATGCCTTGAATTTATTCAAGGTGATAACCAAAGGAAAATTGCAAAGCATGAGCACGATTGGAGTTAAAGAACTATTGGAAGCGGGCGTCCATTTTGGACATCAAACGAAGCGCTGGAATCCGAAGATGAAGCCTTTCATCTTTGACGCGCGTAACGGCATTCACATCATTGATTTGAGCAAAACCGAGGCGCAACTCAATGCCGCCTTGAATTTTCTCACCAACGCCGTCCGCAAGGGTGGAAAAATTTTGTTCGTCGGCACGAAAAAACAGGCACAGATTTGCGTCAAGGAAACGGCCAAGGAAACCGGCCAGATGTTTGTCGTGGAACGCTGGCTCGGCGGCACGCTGACCAATTTCGCCACGGTCAAGACGAGCATCAAGCGCCTCAAGGAAATTGAACGCTGGGAAACCGACGGCACGATGGCCGGTTACGTCAAGCAGGAGCAGGCGGCCATCCGTCGCGAAGGCGCGCGCTTGAATAAATATTTCGACGGTCTGCGCGAATTGGACAAAATGCCCGCCGCGCTGTTCGTCGTGGACGTGAAACGCGAACACAACGCCGTCGCCGAAGCCAAGAAGCTCGGCGTGCCGGTCGTCGCGCTCGTGGACACGAACTGCGATCCCGAAGACGCCGATTATCCGATCGCCGCGAACGACGACGCCATCCGCTCGGTGCGTTTGCTGCTCGGCGCGGTGTCGCAGGCCATCACGCAGGCGCGCGCGGAATTTGAGTCCAAAAAATCCCGCCGCGTCGAGGATAGCGAAAAGAAATTTGATTCCGCCGCCGCCGTTGAAATTGCCGCTGGCAACGATCCTTCGACGCCCGAAAGCGCGCCGGTCGCTGCTTAATTGATTTGGTAGCCCGCGGAAATTTTTTTCCGCGTGGCTGCCTTCAACCATCAACTCTCAACAATCAACTTTTTAATTATGGCTGAAATTACTGCTGCAAACGTGGGCAAGCTCCGCGAGATGACGGGCGTGGGCATGATGGAATGCAAAAAGGCGCTCGTCGAAGCGCAGGGCAGCCTCGAAGCCGCCGTGGACTTGCTCCGCAAATCCGGCGCCGCGAGCGCCGCGAAAAAGGCGACCCGCGAGGCGCGCGAAGGCGTCATCGCCCAGTTCATCGCGCCGGGCGGAAAATCCGGCGTGCTGGTGGAAGTGAATTGCGAAACAGATTTCGTGGCGCGTAACGAAGGTTTCCGCGCGTTCGCCGATGAGATCGCGAAGAAAGTTGCCGCCGATGCGAACGCCAATCTCGAAGCCGACCGCGAAGCCGCCGTCGGCAAGCTGGGCGAGAACATCAAGATCGCTCGCAACGCGCGCCTCGACGTTTCCGGCAACGGACTCGTTGCGGCCTACATCCACACCGGCGCGAAAGTCGGCGTGCTGGTCGAGGTCGGCGCGGGTAAGGCCGAGACGACGGCGAAGGAAGAATTCAAGCAGCTCGTGAAAGACATCACGCTGCAGATCGCCGCCGGTTTTCCGCACGTCGTCTCGCGTGAGAACGTCGCGCCGGCAGTCATCGCCAAGGAACGCGAGATTGCCGCTCAATCCGACCGCCTCAAAGGCAAGCCGGCGCAGGCGATGGA
>PLHK01000031.1 GCA_003139955.1 Limisphaerales bacterium | reverse complement strand
ACAAATCGCCAGCAATGCGAACCCAGACGGGCGAGCACTCAACGGGCGTTTTGAAAATCCCGCGACTCCACAGTCGTTCCGTTCGCTCCGATTTTCAAATCGCCCGTCCAGTGCCGCCGCAAACTTGATGCCTACCCGAAATTGGTTTAGTTAGTTTTCCGTGAAGAAGATGACTTTCAGGCAAATGAAAAAGCAGGGTGGTTTTACGCAGCACAAATAAAAAAAACGCGAACACAATACTCCGGCAATTGAATTCGTTTAAACGTAAGTGCCAATAAACACATCCGACCAGCCCAATATCTGACTAAAAGAAGTCGGCTTGATTTCACCGAGGCGGCAGCCCGTAGTAGTCTGCCTTTTTAAAAATGTTTCGTAACCGCGCTCACTAATCGTAAATAGGCGGACAGGTCGAAGCTGCCCCAAATCGCGACAATAGGCATAATGCGGGTTTCGCCGCAAAGCGGAATCTAATGATTCAGCGAGGTCATTTGACGGCTTGCCTTCAATGTAAAGTGTGTAATGACAACCTGCCGTATCTTTGTCTGGTGCCAGGAGCACGAAGTCTGGTGAAGTATCTAATACGTTGAGCACTTGTTGAAGTTGTTCGGTGACGAACGCTTCGGAAAGTTTTTCGCCAAACAGGTCGGACACATTGCCGATCCTGCCAAGAAATTTCAGTGAAGGCGTCAAGCCGATGAATCCAGTTACTTGAACACGATCCCGCAGACGATAACGACACAAACCACCTGCCGTCGTAACCACAACTTCATAAATTTGTCCCACGCGCAGTTCGTGGACGCGGTGAACCGCGCCAGCATCGTCAACAAACTCAAAAAAGTGGGATCGCACGGCAACGGGTTGCAACCCGGCAAAAGGAATCGTCACAAACGCTTCCGTGGCGAGCAAACCTTTGGGCTGTAGCGTCACGTTCAGGAAAAGCCTTTTTAGACCGGTGGCGGCAAATCCAGCCGAGCCGTCGCCCCAGCAACTGATCAATTTCAAGTGCGGCCACAGGGTTTCCGGTTTATTCGAATTGGCGTAACGCAACTCATCAGCCCGCTGCGGAAGCGGGCGCAATTTCAACGCAGAGAGGATAACGGGCGGAAGTTTGTCCGTGTATTTGCATTGGCCGCTGCGAATGTCCGTCAGGAGTTCCTGCCAATTCGTGGAAAGTGCATTAAGCAACAGTGTCAAGAATGACGGATGCCAAACAGAAATGAGCCGCAACTCACGCTGGCGGAGCAGGCAGAGCAATGTCACATATCGAAAAACATCCATGTCTTTGACCAAGCGCAATTCATCCGGCACAGCCATGACGGTGCTCGCGAGTCGTTGGCGCGTGCCGCCGAGATATGCCGTGTCGGCATCAAAACCAATCGGCACCGCCGAATTTTCCGGGCAAGCGTTGCTCATGACCGGTGTGACCGACCAATAAGCCGGGCCGCCGCCAATTCCCGGCGACTGGCGCAATAAATTAATCAGCCACGGCCCAATCGCAGCGTTGAACTCGCGCTGCAAACCAGCCGTGAATGGAATCAGCTTGCGCGCCCCGGTCGAGCCGCTGGTGGGAATGAGGTGAGTCACCGGCTCGCGGGTCAATACGTTGGCTTCACCGCGACGAATCTGCTCAATCCACGGCTCAAGGTCTTCGTAATCCATCAGCGGCACTCGCTCCTTAAAATCTTCGTAGCTGCGAATTGAATCGAAACCGTGCGCCTGGCCGAAAGCCGTCTGCGCGTTTTGATCAAGATAAGTTTGCAAAAGCTTATGCTGCGCGTTTTCCGGCTGCAGCAACGCGCGACGGAACTGGAAATACGACGGCAGATTCGTCGCGCTCCAGAGCGAATTTGCGATGGTCGCTTTAAGATTCACAAAGTTGCGGAGCCGTCATGCGACGACCGGCAGCGGTCAGGTTTTCGGGATAGAGTTCCGTCAAACAAACAAGCTCATCGCCTTGCGCATGGCCGGGGTTATGCGTGACGAAAAATGCAACGTGCGGATCGGCAATTCGCTCGGTGGGAATTATTTTTAATTCACCACTAAGCCGCTGCGGATGGCGAAATCGCACGATACCGGAAAGTAAATCGAATTGTTCGCCGAAGCGTTCCGTCGCCAGTTCGTCGCGCAACCGCTTCATTCCGGCTGGTGTCGGTGCGTCGTAACGCGGGAAAAACTCACGCCAGAAGACCGGTAGAAAGCGGTAGGTGCGAAAACCCGATGTCAGCAGCAGCCAATAATACTTCCCGCGAGGATAACGCTCGCGCAATTGATTTACCGCCGTGATCCAGCCGCGTGCCAACGCCGTCGTGCCCCACGCTTCCCGCGCGACGATTGTGTCACCAGAATACACGACGCTTACCGGCTCACCGTCGAATGACGACTCGTAAACCAGCAACGTCGAGAAACCGACGAGCCGTGTGTCGCGCCGGATGAGCACTATCCAATTCTTCTCGGCGAGGTCACGCGTGAACTGCGCCCGCGTTACGCCGTCGAAATGCACCGCGAGCAGTTGAAACATTTCGTCCGTCTGCGCCGGAGTCAGTTCTTCGCGCGGCACAATTGCAAACGCGTTGTTAGCGATTGTCTTCAAAGCAGAGCCACCTCCGGGCCGAGACAACGCCCGTCCAATTCGCGGGCTGAACTGCCAAGTCCGGGCCAACGAACAACGTAAATCCGGCTGCGATATTCGCGACAATTGAACTTGCGGCGAAGCAAAGTGAGGTGCGGGTCATTGGCTGCAAATCCCAGCGTGAGAAATTCGATCCTCCGCCCCGCAGCACACATCCGCAACTTGGAAACCAAGCCAATGAGTGCGTCTGTATTTTCCGGCTCAACCGCGAGATGCGAAACAAATGCGTGCGCCAGCGTTGAACCGACAGCAGGCAAACGCGGCGTGCCGAGGATGCGCGCGGCGAAATTCACCGCCGGTCGCGCCAGCGCCAGCCTCGGCGTGTAGCCGCGAATCACTGTTTGTTTGAAGGCGCGCTGATCCCAGAGCGCAGCGCAGGCGTTGATGCGACCGCCATCTCGCATGACCTGAAAGTCATCAGCTTTCAAATTGAGTGATAGAAGTGCGGACAATTCGGCCACTGACCAACGCGGTGCGAATTGATAATCGCGGCCATGCTTGTCTAAGCAATCGAGTAGTTTGTAGAAATCCAGAGCGTCGGCCTCCGGCTCAGTGTGATTTGAAGCCCGACTTTCTATTGGTAGCAACACTGTCACGAATTCGCCGATAAATTCGTAAGCGGGCATTCCGGGCAATCCCCGTTCCAAAAATTTTCGTGCTGTGGCATTGTCAGCGGCGATGCTGGTGAAATAAAAATCGGCCGGCCTGTCAGCTTGAAGTTCTCGAAAGAATTCGTAACCACGCCGCAAAATGTCAAAGCGACCGGCTGTCCGCGCATCCAGCCGCAATCCGCCGAGATAACCCACGCGGTGCGGCTGGCCGTTCACGAACCGTTCACGAATCGAACAATTTCCCGTGCAGACCACGCGACCGCCTTCATTGGCGATGATGGTTTGTTTTTCCGTTCCCGGCAAACCGGCGTCCACAAAATAATCCGGCTCGCGTTCGAGCGTGAGCGTGATTTGGCCGGGCATCGGATTTTCGCGCAGCAGACGCCGGACGTCCACGTCATCGGCTGGCGTGGCGAGTGCAAACGGGACGCGAGCGGTTCTTGCAGGCGTCAGTTGGCGGTCAAGAGTTGTCCCTGCCATGATTCGTCTCCGAGTGGATAGTGATCCCGCAGGCTCACGTCGTTTCGATGAAGCCCGTTGATCAAATAAAAGTTTCGCCACATAAACCAATTGCTTCGGTTCACTTTCGCAAAACCGCGTTGGGCGATGCTGGGCCATGAATAAAACTCTCGGCGCGCGGCGAGGCAGTTTTGTTGGAGCAGTTCCGGCGTCATGCCACGCGGTTGAAATGGAATCCGGTTATAGCTATAACGCTCGTCCAGCCACCAATTCTCGTAAAGCAACCGGCCTTCATCTTGCAACCGCTTGTAAAGCGGCGTTCCCGGAAACGGCGTGAGATGATTGAACGCCGCAATGTAGAGCGAATGTTCCCGGGCAAATGCGACGGTTTCGGCAAAACTCTCCAGCGTGTCGCGATCGTATCCGAAAATAAAAGTGCCATAGACGCGGACACGATGCTTGCGTAGGTTCGCAAGTGCTTTTTCAAAACCACCACGCATCGTATTAAACGCCTTGTTCATGTCCTTGAGATTCGCCGGATTCAAACTCTCGAAACCGATGAGCACGCCCTGACAGCCGCTGCGCACGAGCAGTTCCAAAAATTCTTCGTCGTGTGCGGCATTGATGCTCGACTGGCTCACCCAACGAATCTTCAATGGAATCAATGCCCGGAAAAATTCTTTCGCCTGTTCGATGTTCGACGTGATGTTGTCGTCCACGAAAAAGAAAAGTTTTCGCTCACGCTTCACCTGTTCGATTTCGGCAATGATGTCATCAACGGGACGGCGTGTTTGCGTGGAATTAAAAACCGTTTGCACTGCGCAAAAGTCACATTTGAAATGGCAGCCACGTCCGGCCTCAACCAAGCCGATAGGCAGATAACGCTTGCCGCGAAAAATGGAACGGTCGGGCTTCAATCCCTTGAGCGAAGGGCGATCAGATTGGCGGTAAAACTTTTCGAGCCGACCGTGTCGCGCGTCATCAATCACGCGCGGCCAGAGTTGTTCCGCCTCGCCGCACACAACGGCTTCGGCGTAACGTGCCACTTCGTCAGGGCAAAGTGTGGCGTGAAATCCGCCCATGACGACCGGCACGCGGCGTTTACGATATTCAGAAGCAATTTGATACGCACGCTTCGCCGTGTAGGTCTCGACGCTGATGGCCACGAGGTCGGTTGCCTCGTCGAATGGAATTGTCTCCATGCGGTCGTCGTAAAAGCGCACCTCGACATCTTTCGGCGTGAGGCCGGCAAGCGTGGCCGCTGGCAATGATTCCATCTGCCAAGTGCGGATGTATTTTTGTCCCGGCTTCCGCCCGATGCACGGATGGATGATGGTCAGTCTCATCGCTCACTCAAAGAGGTGGTTAATTCCGGCGAAACATCTGTTTGAATTTTTGGCTGGGACGAAGCGCGTCCAATGATCCAATCACAATTGTAGAACCGGCTCAAATTATGAGCATAAAATCGATAGCCAAGATTTGTTCCGAGTTTTACCGGCCACGGTGCGGGCGAATGTCGAATACGCCGCGCTATGGAACGAAAACTGTAAGTATGCTTCCACGCCACTTCCGTTCCTGTTTGAAGCTCTTCGACGCTCATTTTGGCGGGACGAAAAACGACGTGCTGCCCGTCATAAAGTTCCCAATTGCGCGTTAAGATCCGATTTTCGGCCACGAGTCGTTTGTAGAGTGCCGTATTGGGAAACGGTGTAACGATGGCATAACGCGGCAGGTCTATGTGCGCTTGCACCGCGAACTCGGCCGTTTTGAGAAACACATCCGATTCGTCGTGGTCGAGGCCGAATACAAAGCAGCCTTGAAGCGCAATACCGTGTTCATGGAGTCGCTGCACGACGCGTGCAAATTTATCAGGCGAGTTGAAACCTTTGTGATTCTGCCGAAGATTTTGAGGTGAAATGGATTCGAGTCCCATCAATAAACCTTTGCAGCCGCTCCGCTCCGCGAGTTTCAATAATGCCGCATCATCGGCCAGCAGCACCGTCGCCAGTCCATACCACTGTAGCTTCAAGGGAATCAGCGCGGTGAAAAGCAGCACCGCGTAATCACGGTCGGCAATGATATTCAGGTCCACGAATATAAGTTTTCGCGCCCCATGCTGACGGATGTCCGCGATGACTTGATCCACCGGTTTCAGGTAAGGTTTGCGACCCCACGCGGTCGGCACGACGCAGAACTCGCAGCTATGAATACAGCCGCGCGTCGCCTCAAAAACATTGTTGGTCAGATACCGCTTGCCCGGCAGCAAATCGCGCCGGGCAAAAGGACGATCCGCGAGGCTAAGGCCGGGTGCCTGATCGTAGCGTGGTTGTAACTGGCCGCAGGCAAAATCGCGGAGCAGTTGTGGCCACGAATCCTCAGCGTAGCCGGAAACAATGGCGTCCGCGTGGGGTGCGGCATCTTCGGGTATGAGCGTCACATGCGGTCCGCCAAGCACCACCGTAATGCCACGCCTGCGAAAATGATCCGCGAGTTCATAGGCGCGCATCGCCGTGCCGGTGATGACAGTCAGCCCAACAAGGTCAGCATCCAAATCCAAGGGCACGTCGGAAATGCCTTCGTCGAACAATTGTAAATCAACGGGAAGCTCCGGCGGTATCAGCGCCGCCAGCGTGGTCAACGTCAGCGGCTGGTAGCGCAGCGACTTTTTCCAAATGCCGCCGCGATGCCGGTAAAGCGGGCCTTTCGGCGACACGAGCGCGATTTTTAGTTTGCGATGTGGCAACGGCTGCATTTATGAAACAAGGTTTATGGCGTATGTCAGAGCGCTTCAAGTCGAATCAACAATGTGGTGCGTTGATAATTTCGATGTTACACCCNNACACCCGTCCCACTCAATGTTGCTACCGGCGCATAATTTTTACAACCGCCAACGCAAGTAAGAATCCGGTCACAGCATCCACGACATGATGCTGATGCGTGAACACAGTTGAGGCGGCGATGAGCACGCCCCATGTGCGCAATAGAATTTTACCGCCAAGATTTGCATGGGGCACAAACAACTCAACACAGACAACGCTTAAAGCGACATGAAGTGATGGCACCAGGTTGTAATCGAGATTCAAACGGTCGGCCAAGCGAAACATCCCACGCCAGATTCCCAATTCAGAGTCGGTCGCGACCGGAAAGGCAAGTTTGGCGGGTATCAACAAGAAGCCGATACCGGCGACTGTAATTGTGATTGTTTGCGCCACAGCAAGATTCGTAATTTCGCGTCCGGTCCGCAGCACGAAAGGGGCAACCAGAAAAAGCCCGTAGATGCTCATGTAGATGAGCGTGAATGATGGAATGAGAGGGATTTGTAGTTCGGCGTCAAAATGAACACGGACTCGCGTCACTCGTTGGGCAGTCACCCAGTTTGCGCCGCCAAAAACGAAGGCGAACCACGCGGATACCAGCACCGTTTGCAGCCAGGCGATTCGCAGGTGCGCCCAACCCGGCCACGCAAAGAACGGTTCTCGCTGCGCAGAAATCATTGATGCGCAGCAGCGGAGTTGCTCGCGGTCGGTTTAGATTCAGAAACTGGACGCGGCCCCAGCCATTGCCGCCAGTATTGTTTGATGTAATTCGGTTGTGATGGATCTTTCGGTGCCAACCGGGGCAGGTAATACCAGGAAATTTCCGGGTGCCGATGGTGGCTGAGATCGTATTCACCGTGCAACAGCAACGCGCTCATCCAGCGGTTATGCCGCAGATTCCAAGCACCATCAATCAGGTCACGATTGCTAAACGCATGGCCAATATACTGCCGCGTTGACCAATTGAAGGCGAAACAGGCGTAAAGCACGAGCGTGTTTTGCCAATGCAAGTCCAGCAGCCAGAACAGCAACGTAAATAACGCGATGATGAAAAGCGTTTCCGCCCGAACAAGCCAGACGGCGGCGTTTTGCACTCCGTTCAACAGATAACCCGTCGGCTTGTGTCGCCCAAATACCTGTTCGCGGATGGCTCGCGGGGCGAGCGAAAAGATCACCGCACCCACCGGCACAATCGGCCAAAAGAATCCACAGAGGATCCCATACCACCGGATGTATTTTACGACGCGATTGTCGTCGGGATAGTAAAGGTCAAACATCTCCACATCGGTGCGATTATGGTAGTGATGGCCTTGATGCGTGCTGCGCATCAACGTGAACGGCATTGGGAAAAGAAACCCGGCAATCACGCCCAGCAAGTAGTTTCGGCGCGACGAACTCTGCAAATTTCCGTGGCTGGCTTCATGCAGTAGCGCGTAATTCGTCAGCAACAAATAAGAAAACAGCACGCCAATACCAACCACCAACCACCAGTTCCCAACGTGAGACGCGAGCCAAAGCAATCCCAGCGCGATGCTGAATACCAGGATGACGAGGAAACAATTTAGCCGGTCTGGAATCGGCATATCCGACGGTGCGGTGGGANNCGGCTTTTTCCCATCCTGAGATGTTGCGGCCTCGACATTCATCAAGTCAGTTTAGGTCTCCTAAATCTGAAAGCAAGCCGGACACGACTTCAATTTCTGCTGGCTGCCCACACCGGTCGGAGCAATACTTCAGAACTTTAATGAACACGCGCGGAAATGGTCAGGAACAGAACGGCCACAGTGAAGTGCCCGCCGCTCCATCCGCATCCAGTTTCCCGGCGCATCCAGCGTCGTGGTATTTTTTTTGTCACACTGATGATTTGCGCCGAGGGCCGCTGTCAAAGAAGATTTTGGGACGTGATCTTGTGGCGTTCCGCACTGCGAGCGGAAAATTTGCCGTGCTGGATGCACGCTGTTCGCACTTGGGCGCAAACCTCGGTTGCGGTGAAGTCGTGGGGGAAACGATTCAGTGCCCTTTCCATCAGTGGCAATTTGGCAGAGATGGCCGCTGTGAGAAGATTCCGAGCCAGACGGAAATTCCTGTTTTTGCCCGCCAGCAAAGTTATCCGGTGGTCGAACGGCACGGCTTTCTTTTTTTCTTTAATGGCACGGACGTATTGTTCCCGCTGCCATTCTTCGAGGGTGAAAGCCCGGATGCCTTCGCGCCGGGGAAATTATTTTCGTATGTCGCGGACGCGAGCTGGGTCATGGTTGCGGCGCAAGGCTTCGACCGGCAACATTTTGAAACCGTGCATGAGCGGCGACTGCTTCGCCCGCCGGAGATTTCCAGCCCAGGTCTGTTCGTGCGGCGCAATCAATATCATGCTGAAATAATCGGGGAATCCTGGCGCGACCGGATTTTGAGGATGCTTGTAGGTGATACCGTCACGTTGACCGTTCACAATTGGGGCGGCACAATCTACCTCGTGAAGGCGGAATTTCCACGGGCTTGCAGCCGGTTTCTTGTTTTGTATCGCCCGCTGGAAGACGACCGCACCCATTTTGACGTGATTGTGTTTTCTAAGCGTGGTTTGCTAGAACTTGGATTGGCGGCCCGACGGTGGTTCACGCGTGGGCATCTTTTGTCTGAGGCGGCACAGATTCGAGATACACAGTATCGGCCAGGGCGATTCATTGCGGCGGACACGGAAATGGTAGAATTCTTTCGTTGGCTCGCCGCATTGCCGCAGCAATTACCGAAAAGTCCGACGGTCAAAGATTCCACCAACGACACACCGGCAAATGGATTTGCCGCTCACATTCATCAACCAAAATAAAACCCATGAAACTAAATCTAACCAGCATCGCATTGGCAATCGCTCTGTTCGCGCCAGTTTCGTTGTTCGCCCAAGACCAGAAAACGGCAGCGGAAAACCCGGCACATCAGGAATTACGGCAGTTGCGCGATGGATTATTGGTAGCCATGAATAAAGGCGACATTGATGGCACGTTGGCTTTTCTCGGCACGAATTGTGTCATCACCTGGCACAACGCGGAAGTCAGTCGTGGCCATGACGGTGTCCGCAACTATTTCAACCGGGTGATGACCGGGCCGAACAAAATTGTCGAAAGTTTTCATTGCGACCTCAAAGTGGATGAATTGACGATACTTTATGGCGACAACATGGGGATTTGCTACGGAAGTTCAGATGAGCATTTCAAATTAGCCACCGGAAAAGACCTTGATGTCAAAGGCCGTTGGAGTGCGACGGTGGTTAAGGAAAACGGTCGGTGGGTCATCGCCTGTATGCACGCCTCAACAAATCTTTTTGACAACGTGATGCTGGATCTCGCCAAGAAAGTAGCCATCATAGCCGGAATAATTTGTCTGGTTGCTGGCTTGGTGGTGGGTTGGCTGCTGGGACGATGCCGGAAACGCGCCGCTTGAAATGGGCGATGTTTATTCGTCGAAACCAAAATTCCGAAGGTGAAACCTCGTTGCTCCAGCGTGCGGCGGATTGGTCGAGTCACGCGACGATTGAAAGCCTGACTGCCGAAACGCTGCAACAAATCACGAAAAATGAGGGGGTTGATTTTGCCACAGCGCTTTTATTTGACCGCTTTTCAAAATCCAAAAGGCACGCAGAATTCATCCGGCGGATTGAGTCCTTACGCGGTTGCTCATCGGTTACATCAGCCGCCATTGACGCGAAAGTCGTAATCGTCCCCGGTGCGCTATATCAGGAGCGACCCGACATGGGCGGTGATGGACGACTTGTGCGAGAGGTTGCAGCCAAATTCGGATACAAGACGGATGTGATTCCACTGTTAAGTTTCGGATCGGTAAAGGAAAACGCCCGTCTCATTCGTAGCTGGTTCTACCAACATTCAGGGGAGCGGATGATTCTCGTATCTTTGAGCAAGGGCGGAACAGACTTGAAAAGGGCTTTGGCTGCACCGGACGCACCAACTTTGTATCGCAACGTCATCGCATGGGTTAATGTTTGTGGTCCGCTTAACGGTTCGCGTATGGCAAACTGGATTTTTGCGAGTTGGTGGCGAACCATGTTCGTCCGTGCCAAATGCAGATGGCAGCAACGGGATTTCCAATTAATCACCGATTTGCTTCATAAACCTGCCGAGCCGTTGAATTTTCACTTCCCTTTGCCGCCTTCGATGAAAATGTTTAGTCTGGTTGGCTTTCCGTTGAAAGCACACATGACAACTCGTTTTTCGCGCTTTTGCCACCACACACTCGCTGTTTACGGACCGAATGATGGCACGACTTTATTGTCTGACTTGATTGCTTGGCCTGGTGGTATTTTCCCGGCTTGGGGCATGGATCATTACTTTCGCCCGGAGAACGAGGCGAGAAATCTTGTAGCGGCAATGTTCAAATACTTGGCTGAAGAATGGTCGTCCGCGAGCAAAATCAAACCGTGAATGGCGAGATGAATAGTGACATGCTCCCCCGGCGCTTTGACTGGCCGGCTTGCTTCCAGGCATTCAGCAACCGGCCAGACAAATCGCCTCAAGTGAAACCTAGACGGTCACGCACTCACCAGTCGTTCTAAAACCGCGCTCAACNNCAGAACGCCCGTTCAGTGCTTGGAAATTTGCACATCAATGCTCCAATTTTAATATGTTCAATCGAACGTGATTTGTGGCGGCTTTCTGGAATTGGAAAGCCGGTAATTTTGTTAGACACCATCCCCTTATTAAAAAATAAAGCCGCAAGCCGAGCAACGTCCGCGCAATTTCCGCGCAGCGACCGGCGTGGCGTCCGGCGCAATGTCCGCCGAATCATCCGTGCAACATCCGTTGAATTATCCGGGCAACAGCCGGACAGTATCCGGCTCGCGTCCGGGCAATGGGCGGGCAGCGTCCGAGCAATGTCGGCGAATGTCCGGACACTGTCCGCAGCCGCGTCCAGTCCATGACCAGCCCGTAGTCAGTCCGCAACCGTGACCGCAGCCAGTCCGTGGCCGCGCAATGTCCGCGCAGCATCCGGCGTGGCGTCCGACGCAGCATTCGCGCAACTTCCGGGCAATTGCCGGGCAACGTCCGAGACGTGTCTGGGCAGTTGGCGGGAAGCGTCCCACAAGACGCCGATGAATGTCCGCGCCCAAGTTTGCACCATAGTTGGCACGATGGTTCGCAAATGACTTGGCAATTNNCGCCGCAGATCACGAAGCAGACAGGGTGGTGTCCATGAAGCAGTCCGAGTGTTGTCCGGCTTGGCGTCCGTGCAGCAGCCAGAAACTTTCCACGTTCTTTCCACGGTCACGAATTGTCCGTGATTTTTCCGTGGTCACGCACATTCCAGGGTCACAATCAATCCGCGTCCAGTCCGTGACCATAATTTCGCCACGGCAAATCCATGTCCGAGGATGGGTGTTGGATTCAACCCATCCACAGTCTGGCCACAGGCAGCACACGCCCTGGAAATTTTCACATACCAAATACGGCAAACTTCAATGGCGCAATATTTGGGTCATTCGGGAGCATTGACAAAAAATTAAAATTGTGCCTGGAAAAGCCAAATGGCTTTGTTAGGCTGACACCAATGAACCGTTGGACCTGCATTGACCTTTTTTGTGGCTGTGGCGGTTTCAGCCTTGGAATGGAACGCGCCGGGTTTAAGTGCTTGGCGGCGATTGACTTCAACCATGAGGCTGTTGAGGTCTTCAAAAATAATTTCCCCGCTGTGCCGCAGGTCTTGGAAAAAGACCTGACCAAATTTACTCCCGCAAGTCTGGCAAAGCTGATCGGGGCAAGTCAGGTTGATACGATTGTGGGAGGCCCGCCGTGTCAGGGTTTCAGCACAGCACGCCAGCGTGACGGTGCAAATCATGGTGTGCGGCTGAAGGAAGACCCGCGACGGTATCTTTATCAGGAATTTCTGCGGTATGTTGAATTTTTCCAGCCCAAGGTGTTCGTGATGGAAAATGTCCTGGGTATCCGCTCGGCATCCGGCGGTGAATATTTCACCCGGGTGCAGAAAGAAGCTCGCGCCATTGGCTATCCCAATTTCAACAACCCTGAATCATGCCTGCCTTCAAACCCGTCCGCCGCAGCCAGCTTATTTCGCCGTTCGGCATTGGAGCGATGGTGGATTTTCCGAAAGACGAATCGCTTATGCCCGCCGGTCTGGATGCTTGGCCGCGCGCAAAAGAAGAATGCCCGCCCGAATCGGGCTGGCTCATCCGGGAAGAACGGCTTGAGGCTCGTTTAAGCAGGCCAGGGCAACCCATCACTCATTTTCGTATGCCGCCCGATCATCGTGAACCGGATGGCAGCGCACAATTTGCGAATCAGAACGTGCCGTTCGTGCGCTTTCCGCGCTGGCACTATTGCCACCATTGTGGCGGGATGGAACTTCTCTCACCGTTTTCGTCAACGCGCCAGCGGTGTAGTGGTCGGGCATACGAGCAACAAAGTTGTGCAAGCAGAGCACCGAACCGACGGCCTTTTTTGATACCGGTGCGCTTCCTTGCCGTGTGTGATTTGGGGCACGTTCAGGATTTTCCGTTCATGGAATGGGTGCATCGGGACACGCCAGCCAGCGCAGATTGCAGGCTTCGTCTCCGGGCGGGTCGTTCATCGGCAGGATTATCTNNACGATTGAATGTTCCTGCAAACAGAAACGTAGCCTCGGTGACGTGTTTCGTTTTCATGAGAAAACTGGCGGGCCGCTCTCGACGCAAATCAACTCGCTTTGCAAAGGTTTGCGTCCCTGGCTTGGTGACGTGGAAGCGGGCGGCACACCGTGCGGCCACCATCTTCGCGTTCTTCAACGCGGAGCAAGCAACGTCTATTTTTCCCACATCGTCAGTTCAATTTATCTGCCGCTCTGGGCGGAAGAAATTAGCGGAGACATAACCGCCGTGCTGGAACAGCCACATTTCTGGGCGCTTTTCCAACAAAGAACCGTGGGCGGGAAAATTGATCCGATTGTTTGTCAGACCGTGGCAACTATTACGGGCGTGGATTCTGCCAAGCTGGCAATTGCCGCTGAACGCAAACTCCAAGGCGGCGTAACAGCGCGCGCATCGAGTGCCACGGGAGATGAGGAAGATTTCCGTCGTTCCGAATACCAAGCCATTTGCGACGGAAAGGTCGGCCCTCAAAGCGAGCTTTACGTTGAATGCGCAAAACTTACGGACTACGAACCGGACGTTGCAAAATTCTTTTCGCGCATCCGGCTCGTTCACAAACTCCGCGAAACCCGCGCTCTTGCTGGCTTCACCAGAATTTTGCCGCCCGACGGCAATCTTGCCAGCGACCGTCTCCAAGGACTCAAACTTGACCAGCAAATTGATTGGCTGCCAGCCATCAAAGTTTATGGCGAGGGAATCTTTTTAGAAATCAATCCTGACGAAATCACAAAATGGGCGGCGACCGTGCCTGGCTTACGGCCGGAATTTGTCCGACTGGTTGCCCATTACAATGCGGCGCGCACAGCACGCCTACAACCGAATCGGAACATTACCGCAAAGTTCATGTTGCTTCACACTCTTGCTCATGTGCTCATCAATCAATTGAGCTTTGATTGTGGCTATGGCAGCGCGTCGCTCCGCGAGCGTCTTTATTGCGACTTCACCGATACTTCGCGGCCAATGCAGGGATTTTTGATTTACACAGCGTCGGGTGATTCCGAAGGCACAATGGGCGGACTGGTGCGACAGGGAAAACCGGGGCGGCTTGAAACCACGCTGCGCCGGGCGCTCAAAAATGCAGCGTGGTGTTCCTCCGACCCCGTTTGCATCGAGAGCAAAGGCCAAGGGTCTGACAATTCCAATCTCGCCGCCTGTCACGGTTGTTGTCTGTTGCCTGAAACCTCATGCGAAGAAGGCAACCGGCTTCTGGATCGTGCATTATTGATTGGCACACCAGCCAGTCCAACTTTGGGCTTTTTCAGCGAATTACTTTAGGCCATGGCAGATGTTTTCACCAAAGCGAGGCGGTCGGCAGTGATGTCTCGGATTCGCGGACGCGGAAACAAGTACACTGAAATCGCGCTGGCCCGCCTGCTTCGACAAAACAAAACAACAGGCTGGCGAAGACACCTTCCGATTTTTGGCAGGCCAGATTTTGCCTTTCAGAAACAAAAGCTCGTCGTGTTTGTTGATGGCTGTTTCTGGCATGGCTGCCCAAAACATTCCAGTTTGCCAGCGACCAACCGGGCGTTTTGGAAAAGAAAATTCTCCGCAAACAAACTGCGCGATATTCTGGTCACAGGCACACTTCGTTCACAAGGTTGGCGAGTGCTGCGAATTTGGGAGCACGAACTTGGGCGGAAAAACACGACGAAACTTTGCCGGCGGATTTCAGGTGCTTTGGAATAATAAACAGTTGGAAAAACTAAACCGAGCGTGCCTCGCGCTTCAATTATATGGCTCGCTCGCGCCGTCAAGGTCGAACGCTCCTCTACCCCGCGTCTCCACCTTGACTGCGCTCGCTTCGCCAAAAAGGGGGTGCGCTTAGGAAACACGCTCGGAGTCTGCAAGTCTGGTTTGGAAACCTTCGGCAGGGCAGAATTCGTGTATCGTAAGCGTTTAATTGCACCCGTCTCAAATGAGCGAGACAAAACCCATTGTATTTTATAGAATCCGTCTTCGGAACCAAGCGATGCAAAAATCGAACACGATTGTGAGTCATGCGGCTCCAGGACAACTGGCTGGCTATCAGTTCCAGCCAGAACGTGCGCTGTTTCACCTTGCTGTCGCCGGGCGGGGTTCGATGGTGGGTATTGAGACGTTGGATGATGTCGCTGTGGTTGACCAGCAAGGACGGGTTATTCGCGAACAGGATAAGCACTACACTTCCAAACGAGCGCCTCTTTCAGACCGGAGCAAAGAGCTTTGGAACAGTTTGCATATCTGGCTGTCGGCAATTGCAAACGAAGGACTGGATTTGGAGAAAACCGAGTTCCATTTGGTGACAAACCGAGTTGTCTCGACGGGATTGATTCACGATCTCATTAGGCTGGAAAACATCACCGCCAATACGGAATGGCAAAAATTTGTAAAGAAGCTTCGGAACGCTGGAGCAAATCCCACAAAACAATTAAAGCCGTTGGTTGAAGGCGTCTTGAAAAATTCTGACGCAGACCTGGTAGCTTTTGCCAAACGAATTAAAGTTACCGATGGCGCGCAGGGAAGTTTTGGCAGAGCGCTGCGCGGAAAAATAGCAGATAAATTACACTTGGAGGCTGAAAGTGTTGAAGATGTTTTGAACGGACTGCTTGGATGGATTCACGACACGACACTTCTGCTCATCCGAAACGGCCAGCCGGCATGGTTCAGTTGGGAAGATTTTTGCGAGCGATACAGGCGCGAATTATTCGCCCACTGTGACCGGCATTTTTTCCGCGAGACCGCCGCGGCAGAAATTCCAGTGACAGACAAAGACAGAGATAAATATCGGCAGAATGTTTTTGTAAAGCAGCTGCTTTGGCTCGGACTTCCGGAAGACGACGAGCAATTTATCGAGGCGATTGATAATGTATATCGGAGCATCACCGAAACCATACGCCTTACCAAAAAGGGGGTGGTGACGCCGAATGACTTCAATGCTTTCGACGAGCGGCTGATTGAAAAATGGAAATCGCTACGCAGGAGTCATGTGCCAAAGCCATTGCCGCCTGACGAAGAATCTCTTCAGAATGTTGGCAAGGCGGTTTTGAACCAAGCGATGGATCATCGTGAAATGCTGGCGGGGCAATCAACCCAAGAATGGTATTTAACCCGCGGGGCTTTTCATAAACTTGCTGACGACCCCCGTTTGGGATGGCACCCCAATTACCAACAGAAGCACGCGAAACTTATCGAAACCGAGGCAAAGCATGACGCTGACAACCGAAGCTGAACTTGTTCAGAATCCCGCACTCGGCGCTTTGGCTCTCTGGGCGTTTACCGCCGAGTTTTTCGCTCAAACTAAACGCCAGTACGGCCCGACCATGCCGCTCGCCCTTCCAGTTCTTCCGATGGTGTTACATGAAGAGACGGTGGAATGTATTCATAACCGACACTTTGACGGAGGTCTTTTCCTGGCACTGGCCGACAATCGGACATTAACGCTTGATCTTCAAGAGCGGATGGAGTCGATGGCACCGCAAACAATGCAGGCGCTCAACCTTGCCTTTGCAACAAACCTGTTGTCCTTCGACCGGGAAACCGGGGAGCTTCGACCTAAACGACTGACCGCGCCGGTTCGCCCTCAACAATCCGAGGTCAGGGATATTCTCGCAGCATCACAACGCTTGGGATATTGGTTCTGCACAATAAACATCGAACAAATTTGTTCGTATCTTCGCATACGTTTTTGAATGAAGGCAAAAATTTCAAAAATTATATTGTGGCCGAAACGAATCGGCGAACAGCCGCGCATTATTCCCTTCAAGATGGCGGGCGTGGAAGTGATCACCGGGCAGAGCCAGACCGGTAAATCTTCGCTTATCTCTATCGTGGACTATTGTCTTGGCGGCGACAAATGCACAATCCCGGTTGGCGAGATTCGAGATGCGGTTGAGTGGTTTGGAATTGTTTTACGGCTTCCAAAATCCGAGATGCTCGTCGCACGGCGCAATCCCGGCCTTCAGTCTGCAACGAATGAAATGTATCTGGAAGAATCTCCAACCTTGGAGCTTCGAGACGAGTTGGAATCCAATTCAAATTCCACCGCTGTGGTCAACCGTCTTAATCAGATCGCTGGTCTGCCAAACCTGCCGTTGGCCGACTCTGATGAATCATCTTTTGGTGGCAGGCCAAGTTTTCGGGATACCGCTGCATTTCAATTTCAGCCGCAGCATATCGTCGCAAATCCACACACGCTTTTTTTCAAGGCAGACACTTTCGAGCATCAAGAAAAATTAAAATACTTTTTCCCATTCGTCCTTGGCGCCATTGATGGACAAACGCTGGAAGTCAGACGGCAGCTTCGTTCAGCAGAAGCAGAACTCAAAACCAAGCGCGAGCAACTTGAAGAGCGCCGGACTCGTAGCAATGTCTGGCTGCAAGATTTTCGGGCGTTCTATTCGCAGGCACGAGAAAACGGTCTGCTGCACAATTCACCCGACCCGGTTGCCGACTGGAACGTGGAGACTTTTGTCAGATACCTGGAACCAGTTCCAAGTATCCTGAAACAACAGGGGATGCCCAAGGTTGAACGAGGTGCAACCCAGCGAATGACGAAGGAAATCGCCGCACTTCGGAAAGAGGAGGAATCAATCACACAAGGCATTGCCGACCGCCGCCGAAAGCTCACCAAGGTTGAACAACTGCGATCTTCGACAGATAGTTACAGCCAAGCTCTTTCGGTTCAGTCTGGCCGATTGGAACCCCTGCATTGGTTTTCAGATCGCGTTGCAAAAAACCATGCGTGCCCGGTATGTGGAACGGAGTCAGAAAGTGCAAACGGAGAAATCAAGCGTCTCACCGAACTCGCCAAACGTGTCGAAGGCTCGATTGGGACAATTGAAAATGTAAATGAAGTGTTGGACAAAGAAGCCGCTTTGCTCGGTGAGCAACTTCGCAAATTGGAGGATGATCTGACTGCACTTCGCACGCACTTGGAAGGCTTGGAGTCGCGTTCAGAAGAGTTGAAGGCGCAACGCCAGACGATTCGTGATATTTACACCTTCGGTGGTCGGCTTGAGGAAGCGCTCCGCAACTACCACGCGGCTGATAGGGGCAGTGCCTTGGTCGAAGCTATTACAAAATTGGAACAAAAAATCATTCAATTACGGGCGAAGGTTGACCAGAACGCCATCAATCGAAAGCAAGAGGCCGCGCTTGATGCAATCTCAAAGACGATTCGCCACTACACAGAAATTCTCGGCGTTGAACATTTTGAACAGCCNNGAACAGCCAGCCCGAATTGACATCAGAAATCTCATGCTCGTGATTGAAGGTCCGCATGGGCGGCGAGACCACCTTTGGGAAATCGGAAGTGGAGCTAATCACA
The DNA here is from genome assembly GCA_003139955.1 of Limisphaerales bacterium. Classification (GTDB taxonomy): domain Bacteria; phylum Verrucomicrobiota; class Verrucomicrobiia; order Limisphaerales; family UBA11358; genus UBA11358. Next base: position 2,402 of record PLHK01000031.1, on the reverse strand, counting down.
TGGGTTATCACATTGCCACGCTGCTCGCTTTGCATGAACATTTTCTCAATGTGAGCCACAATCCCGTGCCTCAATTTCTAATCGTTGACCAGCCCAGCCAAGCATTCTTTCCAGAGGGATGGCCGCCTAGGTCGGCACAAAATAAAACCGGCAAATTGCCTGAACAACCAATGCCATCGGACGACATTGCCCGCGTGAATCGTATTTTTCGTGCGTTTTCGGAGGCGAGCGTTCGGACAAAAAACCGGCTTCAAATCATTGTGATAGACCACGCTGACGAAGTTACCTGGCAAGGTGTTGGCAACGTAAGCGTAGCCCAGCGATGGAGAGGCGGGGATGCGCTTATTCCGCGCCACTGGCTAAAGCGCCCAGCTTGATTTATAGGTGTTGCGGCAATACCAACGCAAATTTGAGGCGGATGTTTTCTGATATGATTTGCAATTCAATTGCGACCACGCCGAAAGAATAATCGTGTCAGGCCGAGGGTGACAGCCTTAAGCAGATCATACAGGGCGTGTGCAAACAGGCGGCCAAAAAGATGGCCCTTAAAGGCGGAACGAACGCCGCACAGGATGATGGCGACGACCGCGCCCAACGGGTGAATTTCCGCGAGCCAGACAATTGCAAAAATCGGGGCGACATATTTCAAAAAGAATTTCATGGAATGGCTACACATTCAAACGGCGGTCCGCCTTTGACTTCCAACGGCCCTCTTACTTTTGCAAGGGCAGCCTGCGAAAATGTGCCACCAAGCTTGTCATCAATCAGAAATTCAAGCGGCCTAGCCCCAAAACCATCCGACTTGCAGAGCGTGAGCAATGTCACAATAAGTTCAGGTGACACCCGCTCGACACGCACACCGTATTCTTCGGCCAACCAAGGTGTTGTCATCCGTCCACTCTTGTTCCAACCAGGGAAGCACATCCAGCACGCAACCTTGTTCGATGCGCGGTTTTACTATGGCGACTGCTTCCAGTCCCGTTCGTAAGTTGTTACGTCCATCTTCATCGTGTGGAGCAGTCAACGCAAAAAGCCAGCGAACATCTTCTTCGGATGCCACAGACAGAGGCGTATGGTCAATACCGCAGAGGAACGACGGCTCCGGCAGCTTGCCGTTCAGAGAAATTGAAGGCGCGCCTTTGATCGGACAAGTAAGCTCCCCGAAAATTTCTCCAGCAATAATTTTTCCGTGGCCAGGGTAGTGAAAACTGTATTGAGGCCAGAGCAGACCAAGACCGACGGAGCATCCCACATCTACAAAGGCCAGCGGTTTGGCCGAACGATTGGCAATTTCAAGGAAGAGAGGCGCAAATAATGCCAAGCGTCCAAGTTTGTTAATCTGCACTTCGCGGGTTTGAACAATATTCCAAATCTCATCTTTACGCCGCTGAATGAATTCACAAAAAACAATTCCAGCATTTGCACGGTTAAGATTGGGGTCAAAAGCTGAGGTTGCCGGAAAGTATGCCGCAAGCGGCTCGCGGGAATCGCCAAGCACCAGATATTGCACGGCCCCCATGAATAAGTAATGAACCACTTGAAGACGGTGTTCATCCAAAATGTCAGCCTTTGCGGCTATTTCTTTCCAGAACGCTTCTGAATTTGGCAATCCGTTGAGCAGGTGTCGGTAAAGCCCGTAGCGATCAGAGCCTCTTGGCTCGACCCATTCTAAAAACTTTGTCTTGAGTCGTTCTGCCGTCTGTGCAGTGAGCATGGATTCACTTTGTTTCGGATTTTCTGCGGGTTACATTTGCTCGTAAATTTCGCGCACCGGAAATGGCTTTTTCAAAGCACACCTTGTTTTTCTTCTCCCATTCACTATTTATTCCAATTCTGGCAGCAACATTCAAAAGTTCATTGCCAAGTTCACTACCTTGCAATTCTTGTTCTCGCGATTTGCGCCAAGACGCAAGCAGTGGACAACCTTTATTTTCACCATTAAGCGCGTGCTGGTTCCAGGCAATCCATATTTGCCATTGATCTTTTGCACTTAAAGCAATCGGACCTTTTTCCTTGTTTGCGGACGCCGAAATAGCCTGTTGAATTCCAGCAAGCAGCAACGCCCGCGTGAGCTGCATTTCAATCAGGGGAGCAGACGAAGCGGAGCCGTCAAACGTAATTGGGAATCCTTTATTTGCGATGGTCGTATTTGCCACTAAAGTGGATGACAAAATACGTTGCTGGTCGGCTAATAATGCGCAATTTTTGAAATTGCAGCGCGTGCGACGAACTCCGGTTCAACGATACTTTTCAAAGCACTGCACGCTGTCAGCACTACGGGAAATTTTGACTCCGCCTTAAGCGCGAACTTTATGCCGCGAGAGGTTTGTTCCACGCCACAAAAACCTCCATCCCATTTTTGCTCTGTCGCTGCCGCAATTAGCGCGCCGCCAGCGTCCAAT
>PLHK01000160.1 GCA_003139955.1 Limisphaerales bacterium | reverse complement strand
TTGCCGCCGCGCGAGGCGACGCGCAAGGCGATGGGACAAATCACCGGCGCGCTGATGGGCATGACGCTCGTGCTGACGGCGGTGTTCATTCCGATGGCGTTTTTCGGCGGCTCGGTCGGCGCGATTTACCGGCAATTTTCTTTGGCGATGGTCGCGGCGATGTTGTTCTCGATTTTTCTCGCGCTGTCGCTGACGCCGGCGCTGTGCGCAACGCTGTTGAAGCCAATTAAAAAAGGGGAGCAGCATGAAAAGAAAGGCCCATTCGGCTGGTTCAACCGCACCTTCAAAAAAAGCACGGACAAATATCAAAGCGTCGTCGCGCGCATTTTGCAAAAGGCAGCGGCGTATCTAATTATTTACGCCGTGATCGTGCTCGCAGTGGGATTTCTTTACGTTCGTCTGCCATCGTCGTTTTTGCCGGAAGAAGATCAAGGCTATTTCATCACCTCAATTTCACTGCCCGTCGGCGCGACGCAACAACGCACGTTGGAAGTCGTCGAACAAGTCGAGGCGTATTACAAAAAGCAGCCGGAGATCGAACAGGTCATCGCGCTGACCGGATTCAGTTTCAACGGGCGCGGCCAGAACGCGGCCCTCGCCTTCGCGCGCCTGAAGGATTGGAGCCAGCGCAAAGGCGCNNCTCGAAGATCAAGGCTCGCTCGGCCACGAAAAATTGATGGCCGCGCGCAATCAATTGCTCGGCCTGGCCGCGCAAAATCCGCTCGTCGCCGGTGTGCGCCCGCAAGGCATGGAAGACACGGCGCAGTTGAAACTGGATTTCGACCGCGACAAGGCCACGACGCTCGGCGTCTCGCTTGCCGACATCAACACGACGCTCACGGCGGATTTCGGCTCGACCTACGTCAACAATTTCGTGGACGGCAACCGCGTGCAGCAGGTCATCGTCCAGCTCGACGCGCCTTATCGGATGCTGCCCGACGACATCAAAAAAGTTTTCGTCCGCAACAGCAGCGGCACGATGGTGCCGCTGTCCGCATTCACGACGACGCACTGGATTTACGGCTCGCCGCGCCTAGAACGCTACAACGGATTTCCGTCCACAGAAATCGTCGGCACCGCCGCGCCCGGAAAAAGTTCCGGCGTCGCGATGACGGCGATGGAAGACATGGTGAAAAAACTGCCCGCCGGCATCAGCGGCGAATGGACGGGACAATCCTACGAGGAACGGCTGTCCGGTTCGCAGGCGCCCGCGCTTTACAGCATTTCGCTGCTCGTGGTTTTTCTGTGCCTCGCCGCGCTTTATGAAAGCTGGTCCATCCCGCTCTCGGTGATTCTCGTTGTGCCGCTCGGCGTGCTAGGCGCGCTGCTCGCGGCGACGTTGCGCGACCTGCCGAACGACGTTTATTTTAAAGTCGGTTTGCTCACGACCATCGGCCTCTCGACAAAAAACGCGATTCTCATCATCGAGTTCGCGAAAGATTTGCAGGCGCAAGGCAAAGGCCTGATCGAAGCCACGCTTGAAGCGGTGCATCTGCGGCTGCGGCCGATTTTGATGACGTCGTTCGCGTTCATTCTCGGCGTGCTGCCGCTCGCGTTGAGCCGTGGCGCGGGTTCCGCGAGCCAGAACGCCATCGGCACCGGCGTGGCCGGCGGCATGATCGCCGCGACCGTGCTGGCGATTTTTCTCGTGCCGGTATTTTTCGTGGTCGTGCGCCGGATTTTCAAAGCGCATGGAACCAATCCTGACGCGGCCACGCCAGTTGCGCCGGACAATTCAAAAAATCCTGACGCCAAATAAAATCGCATGAAAAGAATTTTTACCTTGCTTGCGTTCATCGGCGTGGCCGTCACGGGCTGCACGCTCGCACCGAATTATCAGCGGCCCGCCGCGCCCGTCGCATCTACGTGGCCGGAAAATTCTCAAAATTCCAACCACGCCACGAACGCCGTCTTGGACATCGGCTGGCGCGAATTTTTTAACGATCCGCGTTTGCAACAGCTCATCGGATTGGCGTTAACCAACAATCGCGATCTGCGCGTGGCCGTTTTGAACGTCGAAGTTTCGCAGGCGCAGTATCGCATCCAGCGCGCCAACTTGTTTCCGCAGATTGACGCGACCGGCGGCTACGCGCGCCAGCGTTCGGCGAACTACGAATTGTCGCCCGGCCAAAATAACGTCAGCAGCCAATACAGTCTCGGCATCGGCACGACTTCCTACGAACTTGATCTGTTCGGGCGCATCCGTAGCTTGAAGGCGCAGGCGCTGGAAAATTATTTTGCAACCGAGGAAGCGCGCCGCAACGCGCACATTTCGCTCGTCGCCGAAATCGCCAATCAATATCTCAATGAATTGGAACTCGACGATCAGCTCGCCGTCGCGCGCCAGACGCTCGCGTCCGTGCAGTCGGCTTACGATTTGAACCAGCAGAGCTACAACGCCGGAAATATTTCCGAACTCGATTTGCGCACCGCCGAAGCGCAGGTGGAAACCACCAAAGTCAGCATTGCGAGTTACGAACAGCAGCGCAATCAGGCGGACAACGCTTTGGTTTTGCTCGTCGGCGAAACGTTGCCGACGAATCTGCCGCCGGTGCAGCCGCTCGCCGCGCAAAAAATTCTCGCGGATTTGCCGGCGGGCCTGCCGTCCGATTTGTTGCAGCGTCGCCCGGACATTCTCGAAGCCGAACATGAGTTGAAAGCGGCCAACGCCAATATCGGCGCGGCGCGCGCGGCGTTTTTTCCGACGATCAAAATCACCGCCAACGCGGGCGTTTCGAGCGAGCAGCTTTCCCAATTGTTTGCCAGCGGTTCGGGCACGTGGCTGTTCAATCCGCAAATCACGCTGCCGATTTTTGAAGCGGGACAAAACAAGGCGAACCTCGACGTCGCCAATCTGAACAAAAAAATCGAGATCGCGAATTACGAAAAAGCCATCCAAACCGCGTTTCGCGAAGTGGCCGACGCGCTGACGGCAAAACATTTTCTGGCCGTTGAACTCGCCGGGCAGGAAAAACTGGTGGCCGCCGAGCAAAGCCGTTTTGATCTGTCCACTGCGCGCTATCGCAACGGCGTGGACAGCTATCTGACCGTCCTTTTGGCGCAACAGGATCTTTACAACGCGCAGCAAAATCTGGTGACGCTCCAATTTTCGCGGCTGTCCAATTTAGTCAGTCTGTATCAAGCCCTCGGCGGTGGCTGGCGGGAACAAAGTGCTTCGACCGCCGGCCAAAGTCATTGACACGCGCCGTTCGGCTGGTTGCCGCTGCGGTGCGAAACAAAAATCACGACATTGTGACGCGGAAGTAGAATGACCTTTGCGCTTAAGCTGATTTTTTCATTTGTCAACCGCCAGCGCCGAAATTTTTCCAAAAAAATCCCTTGAGAAATTTCGCGCGGGAGGCGATAACTGAATTAGAAGTTAGAGTGCTCTTTGTAAAAAATAATTTCCCTGCCCTGTTCGTGATTCGAAGCAATCCTTGAACCGTAAGTTAAACGATCACGGGGCGAGTTGCGGTTGCCGCCGACATGCCTTCACTGGAAGTCGAAAGCGATCCCGACGAGTTCCACATGTTGCAAAACATGTTCAAAGGATAAGTTAGACACGGCAAGGGTGGGGTTTCTTTCAAGATTACCGGCTGGCGCAATTTACCATCCGGCAATCAAAGCCCGCCACCCGTTGCGGGCTTTTTTGTTTTGGGAAAATAATTTGGCCGGTGCTAAGCTTGTTGCATGGCGCGTGATGAATTATTTTCCGCTCCGGTTGAAAATCAGCCGGAGGCAAAGTCCTTGTCCGCGCCGAAAAATTTCCGCAACCAGCCGCTCGCCGCGCGGATGCGTCCGCGTAATTTGGACGAATATGCCGGCCAGTCGCACATTCTCGCGCCCGGACAGCTTTTGCGCCGCGCGATTGAGGCCGACCGCATCCAGTCGCTGATTTTTTATGGGCTGCCGGGCACGGGCAAAACTTCGCTCGCACAAATCATCGCGCGCCAGACCAAATCAAAATTTGAAAGGTTGAGCGGCGTGGAATCGAACGTCGCCGACATGCGACGCGTTTTGTCCGGCGCAGCAAACCGCCTTGAAAACAAAGGCCAATCCACTATTCTTTTTATTGACGAAATTCATCGGTTCAACAAAACGCAGCAGGACGTTTTGCTGCCGGATGTCGAGAGTGGCGTCATCCGGCTCATCGGCGCGACGACGCACAATCCGTTTTTCTTCGTCAACTCGCCGCTTGTTTCGCGCTCGCAGATTTTTGAGCTGCGCCCGCTGACCGAGGAAGATTTATTTTTGCTTTTGCAAAGCGCCTTGAAAGACGAAGAACGCGGCCTCGGCTATTTGAAAATTTCGGCAGACGAAAATGCTTTGCATCACATCGCCAAACTTTCCGACGGCGACGCACGCAAGGCTTTGAACTCGCTCGAAATCGCCGCGTTAACAACTTCGCCGGATCAAACCGGGTTGATAAAAATCACGCTCGAAGTCGCCGAGCAGAGCATCCAGAAAAAATCCGTCGTTTACGATGGCGACGGCGATGCGCATTACGACACGATTTCCGCGTTCATCAAATCCATGCGCGGCAGCGATCCCGACGCGGCGCTTTACTGGCTCGCCAAAATGATCCACGCCGGTGAAGACCCGCGTTTCATCGCGCGAAGGATTATTATTTGCGCGGCGGAAGATGTTGGCCTCGCCGATCCGATGGCTTTGGTGCTGGCGAATGCGGCGCTGGCGGCTTCAGAATTTGTCGGCTGGCCAGAGGCGCGGATTCCGCTGGCCGAGGCGACGATTTACATTGCGACGGCAAACAAAAGCAACAGCGCCATCAACGCGATTGACGCGGCGCTCGCCGACGTGAAATCTGGCCGCACGATTGCCGTGCCGGATCATTTGCGCGACGGCCATTATGCCGGCGCAAAAAAACTCGGCCACGGCGTCGGCTACGCATACGCGCACGACGGCAAGGATCATTTCGTGGCGCAGGAATATCTGGGCGCGGACAAAATTTACTACGAGCCGACCGAGCAAGGCGTGGAAAAGAAAATCAAGGAGCGTGTCAAAAAATGGCGGGAACAATTTGCCGAAAAACGAAAAGCCACAGATTCACACAAATAGACACAGATGAAAAAACGTGATGTCCTTTTTACTTTGCTTGGCGTATTTCTAATTGGTTTTTTTTTGTTTGCGGTTTCCAAACCAAGATTGAAACGATGGAGTGAATCAGTTTCTTGTGGAAATTATATGTCATCCATCGGATGCGCGGCGCGAATTTGGGCTGGCGATAATGGCAATCACCTCGCTGATAATTTTCTCGTCATGTCTAATGAACTCTGCACACCAAAAATTTTGATTTGTCCAAGTGATAAATTTCGGAAGCCAGCAGAAAACTGGGCAACTTTTACAACAAACAATTGCAGTTACGAAATTCTTCGTCCCGGAATGCCTGACGATGACTTTACGAATGCCTATTTCCGTTGCACGATTCACGGCCATCTTGGGTTTGCCGATGGAACTGTTTTTGACGGAAAACACAGACGGACAAAATGGCCATGACCAATATCGAAATTAAATCTGCGCTCCGTCAACACATCCGCGCCCGGCTGGAAAAAATTTCCGAAGCCGTGCGCGCGGTGGAATCCATCGAGCTGTGCGAGCGGCTGAAAGCGCAGATACCGAGCGCGCGGACGATTTTATTTTTCGCGCCGCTGCCGGACGAACTGGATGTCTGGCCGGTGTTGGAACAATCGCTGGCGTTGGGCGTGCATTGCGCCCTGCCCTTTTTTGACACGGAAAAAAAAACTTACGGCGCAAAACTAATCCAAACGCTGGCGACAGACATCGTCACCGGCAAATTCGGCGTACGCGAGCCGGCGGCGATTTGCGGAGAAATTCCGCTGAATGAATTTGATCTCGTGCTCGTTCCGGGAATGGCGTTTGACCTGGCGGGAAACCGGCTCGGCCGCGGGCGCGGATTTTATGACCGGCTGCTGGCGGAAACGAGCGGGATAAAATGCGGCGTCGGTTACGATTTTCAATTGCTGGAAAAAATTCCGACGGAACCGCACGATGCCAAGGTGGATTTTATTTTAACGCCGGCGCGCTGTGTGCGGCGGAAGAAAAACTAGGGATGCTGCGTGTTCATTCCGCCGAGGCCGTTTTCCCAGTCTTGCGGCGTGTTCCACGGACGGACGGAGGCGTTGTCAGGCTCATTGGTCGAGCAGCCTGAAACAAATAACGCCAGCAACGAAACCAGCAGGAGCAAAAAATAGTTGGCGGCGCGGAATTTCATTTCAGGTGGCGGGATGCGCCGGTGAGACTTCATCGCCTTCAATCATCTCGCCGATTTTCCAGCCGGGCACGAGGTTGGCGATGCTGCGGTCTTTCTGGACACTGCGCACGACCACCTTGGCAACCAGTTTGCCTTGGCGGCTGACGAGCAGTTCGCCGTCGCTGATCACACCTTGATCTTCGCCAACATTGAGCACGACAAAGTCCCATTTTGGATCCACGACGAGAATTTTCCCATGCAGATCGGCGCGCAACTTGACGACATCATCCGGCCCGATGTATTTGGCGAGTTCGTTCGTCAGGCGGGTGATGCTGTGGAGCAGGACGACTTTCTCTTCATTGACAACCTCGACTTCGGCGCTGAGGTTTTTAATGTCTTTGGCCATCTTGAGCACCTGATCGGGCGTGTATTGCGTCGCCTGATACGCGGCGAGCGACGTCTGCGCGGCGTCACGTTCGTCCGAGACCTTGCTCAACTTGTCGGAAAGTTCGTCGGCGCGCTTGCCTTCGGAATCCGCGCGCGCCACAGCCCGGTCACGGTCGGCTTGCGTATCGGCCAAATCCTGCTGCGTCTGCGCCAAATCATTTTTGGTCCGGGCAAGCTCGGTTTTAGTCCGGGACAAATCGGCCAGCGCGGTGACCTTGGCGGAATGTTCGTCATCCCGCTGCTTGGCCAGGGCTGGAATCGTGTCGGACACCTCCAGATAGGCAACCACGCCCGCGCCGAGGCCGGCCAGAATAGCCACTATCAAACTGATGCGTAGTAACATGGTAAAGTGTTTAACGAAGACTAAACCGCACACGCAAAGCTGTCAACGCCGTTTGCGCCTTGCAAATGCAGGCTTTCCGCGCATCTTTTTTCCAAACGATGAAACTGAATCACGGCCAGCACCTCGCCTACTGCACCAACATCCATCGCGGCGAAACGTGGGCGGAAACTTTTGCCTCGCTCAAAAAATACGCGCTGGCTGTGCGTGAAAAAATCTGCTTGGGCGCGCCGTTCGCCATCGGTCTGCGCTTGAGCAATCTAGCGGCAGTTGAACTGTCTGAACGCAAAACGCTGCTGGCATTTCAACGCTGGCTCGAAAAAAATAATTGCTACGTCTTCACCATCAATGGATTTCCGTTCGGCCAGTTTCATGGCGAGCGCGTGAAAGAAAAAGTTTATCAGCCCGACTGGACTTCGCCCGCACGGCTCGCTTACACGAATCTGCTTTTCGATTTGCTCGCAAAAATTTTGCCCGCCAGAATCGAAGGCAGCGTCAGCACCGTGCCCGGCTCGTTCAAGGAATTCATCACCACGCGCGAACAGGAACTAGAAATCCGCAAAAATATATTCCGCAGCGTCGAACACGTTGCGCGCGTCAGCGAAAAATCAAATCGCACGTTGCATCTGGGGCTGGAGCCCGAACCGCTTTGCCTGCTGGAAAATTCCGCCGAGACCGTTGCTTTTTTTCAAACTTTGCGCGCTGAACGCGAAAACGATCCGCGCCTCGCTGAATTTCTCGGCGTCAATTATGACTGCTGCCATTTCGCCGTCGAATTTGAAGAGCCGCAAAACGCCTTGAATTCATTGGTCAAAAACGGAATCAAAATCAGCAAGCTGCATCTGAGTTCCGCGCTCAAAGTTTCGCCCACGCTCGCCGCGCGCACGGAATTAAAAAAATTTGCTGACGACGTCTATCTGCATCAAGTCATCGCCCGCGACGAAAATGGCCGCCTGAAATTTTGCCGCGACCTGCCCGCCGCGCTGGCGGACCATGCAAAATTAAAAATTAAAAAATCAGAACTTGCCGAATGGCGCATCCATTTTCACGTCCCGTTGCACGCGCCCGCCGCGCCGCCGTTTGCGACCACAAACGACCACCTGCTCGGCGCGTTGGACTGGCTGGCGGAAAATCCGAAGTTGTGCGCGCATCTGGAAATGGAGACCTACACTTGGGAAGTGCTGCCGCCGGAATTGAAATCGCAAAACGTCGTGGACCAGCTCGCGGCCGAATACGACTGGACGCTGGCGCAATTAAAAACGCGCGGGCTGGCGTGATTTGCAGCTTTTTTTACCGCCTTTATTGGAAATAAATCATCCGTCATTTGTATTGAAAAATATGTTTGATTACATGTTACGGCCAGAATAGTTTCGTTTTATCAAAATTGATTGGCGACATTACACGCATGGCATATAGAATCCATTCCAAGTTCGCCAGAGACTTTGCTGCCGCTCGCGCTGCGCGCTGGTTGCTTTTGCCAGTTTCCTATCTTGGGTTACTCATTGCGCCAGCTTTTGTTTGCGCTTTGCCGTTTCAGATTCTTCATTCATGCAGCCTGACACCGCCGTCGGTTGGTTATTGGATTTCAGCAGCAGTCATTTCAGGTCTGGTTTTATTTTGCCTTTACCGATTAGGCAGGCGAGTCATTTGGGAGTTTCGTCAGCGTATAATTGATGTTGATTCGTTAGTTGGATTTGCAGGTTTTACATTGTCAGCGGCACTTACAGCTTATATTTTTCCGCACGGTTGGTTTTGATACGATCATCTTGGATAAAACTAACAGCCTGATAGTTTGCAAATTTTAGTTCTTCGCTTCCATCCGCCCGCAAACTTCCTTTTCAGGCGCGGCAATTTCTGGTTTCCTTCGCGCGTATGAATTCCGCCCCGCAACTCCGCACGCTGCTCATCCTCGGTCGCGTGTCGAACTTGCCGACGGTCTGGTCGAACTGCCTCGCGGGCTGGTGGCTCGGCGGCGGTGAAAATTATTGGAAACTGCCGTTCCTGTTTCTCGGCGTGAGCCTGCTCTACACCGGCGGTATGTTTTTGAACGACGCCTTTGACGAGGAGTTTGACCGGCAGCGCAGGGCGGAACGCCCGATTCCGTCGGGGAAAATTTCGGCACAACTCGTCTGGCGCTTCGGCTTCGGGCAGCTCGGCGCGGGAATGTTCCTGCTGCTCTTCTGCGGCCAGATGGCGGCGGGCGCGGCGTTTTTTCTCGCGCTGTTCATCCTGCTCTACAATTTCTGTCATAAATTTTTCAACGCCGCGCCGTGGCTGATGGGCGCGTGCCGCTTCTGGGTTTATGTCATCGCAGGCGCGGCGGGCGCGTGGGGCTTGAACGGCTGGGCGATTTTCGGCGGACTGGCATTGGCGTTTTACGTCGTCGGTTTGAGCTACGTCGCGCGGCGGGAAAGTTATCGCGGGCCGATTCCGTTTTGGCCGCTGCTGCTGCTGGCCGCGCCCATCATTCTCGCGCTGGCGATGAATACCGGCAGTTTCCGCTGGCGCGCGATTTGGATTTCCATTGTGTTAATTTTATGGGTTGGCCGCAGCGTGCGGACAATTTATATTGGTGGTGGCGGCAACGTCGGCCTGATCGTCGCGAATCTGCTCGCGGGAATTGTTTTCGTGGATTGGATCGCCATCGCGCCGGATGGCTCACGCTGGTTGAGTTTGCTTCTACTGGCGCTGTTTGGCTTGACGAAATGGCTTCAAAAATTCGTGCCGGCCACGTAGAATGATTTCCCTGCGGGCGGAAAAGTCTACTTTAAGCTGCGCTTGAACACGGTCACACGGCAAGTTATAATGAGAATTCGCTTATGAGCGCTGAAGCACCGACAAAATTAACGCACAACGAAGACATCAAGGCCGCGATCCCGACGCTGGCTGGCACGCTGTCCGCGACCCTCGCCAATCCGGCTACCGACCATTTTTCGGAGGACGATAACCAGTTTCTGAAATTTCACGGCTCGTATCAACAGGACGACCGCGACCTGCGCAAGACCGCCAAGAAATACATCATGATGGTGCGTGGCCGCATTCCCGGCGGCGTGATGACGGCGAAGCAATGGCAGGTGTTTGATCTGCTCGCCACGACTTACGCCAACAACACGCTGCGCATCACCACGCGCCAAAGCATCCAGTTTCACGGTATCCTGAAGTCCGGCCTGCGCGCAGTCGTGCAAGCCATCAACCGCTCGCTGCTCTCCACGCTCGCGGCCTGCGGCGACGTGAACCGCAACGTCATGGCCGCGCCCACGCCCGCTTACACCAAAGCGCGCGAACAGGTTTTTGCCGATGCGCAAAAAGTAGCGCTCGCGCTCGCGCCGATGACCAAGGCCTATCACTCGATTTGGATTGACGGCGTGCAGCTCGACAATGAAGCGGCGGAAAATAAAAATTTCGTGGATCCGCTTTACGGCAAAACCTATTTGCCGCGTAAATTCAAGATTGCCTTCGTCATTCCGCCGGTGAACGACATGGACGTATTCACGAACTGTCTCGGCTTCATCGCCGTCGTCGAGAACGACCAGATCATCGGTTACAATCTCGCGGTCGGCGGCGGCATGGGCCGCAGCCACGGTAACGAAGCCACGTTCGCACGCCTCGCGGATGTCATCGGATTTTTTACGCCGGACAAAATTGTGGATGTCGCGAAAGCCGTGCTCACAATTCATCGCGATTTCGGCGACCGCACCGACCGCAAACACGCCCGCCTGAAATACGTCGTCGCTGAACGCGGCGTGAAATTCATGCAGGACGAAGTAAACGCGCGCGCCGGCATCACGCTCGCGCCGGCGAAGCCATACAAATTTACCACCACCGCCGATTTGCTCGGCTGGCGCAAGGCGGTTGACGGAAGTCATTTTCTTGGTTTGTTCGTCTCGATGGGTCGCGTGAAAGATACGGAAAGCGTCAAAATGAAAACCGCTCTGCGCCAAGTCGCGGATAAATTTCCGAACGTGGAATTCCGCCTGACCGCGAATCAAAATCTCATTCTCGCGAATGTTTCGGACGCCGATAAAACCGGCATCAGCGCGATTCTCGCCGCGCACGGCGTGAAGACGGAAAATCAGGCGGGCGTTTTGCACGCGGCTTCGATGGCGTGTCCGTCGTTGCCGACCTGCGGCCTCGGCCTCGCGGAATCGGAGCGTTATCTGCCCGGCTTGATTGACCGTCTGCAAAAAGTTTGCGACGACCTCGGCCTCGGCAGTGAAGAAATTATCATTCGCTCGACTGGCTGCCCGAATGGCTGCGCGCGGCCTTACATGGCGGAAATCGCCTTCGTCGGCAAAGCGCCGGGACGTTATCAAGTCTGGCTCGGTGGCGATTCCACCGGCACGCGGCTCAACCGCGTCTGGAAAGATGTCATCAAAGATCCCGACATCGAAAACGAACTGCGGCCCGTCCTCGCACGCTTCGCGAAGGAACGCGCCGCCAATGAACGTTTCGGCGACTGGTGCGACCGCGTGTTTTTGAAGGAGCAATCCGCGACCAATTAAATTTTATTGCCAATGACTCCTGAACAAATTTTGCAGGCGAACGCCGAACTGCACTCCAAGTCACCTCTGGAAATCGTCAAATGGGCCATCGCGCAGGCAAACGGCCGCGCGATTGTTTCGACCAATTATAGTCCTTACGAAGCCGTGATTTTGCATCTCGCCACGCAGGTGCAGCCGGACATTCCCGTGTTGTGGGTGGATCACGGCTACAATCGTCCGGCGACTTACCAGCACGCCGAACAGGTGAAAAAATTTCTCAAGCTGAACATCAAAGCCTACATCCCGAAGTTGACCGCCGCACATTATGATGCCGTGTTCGGCGGCATGCCGGAACCGACGCCGGAAAACGAGGAGCGCATCAAGGCCTTTAGCACCGCGATGAAACTGGAGCCGTTCCAGCGTGGCATGAAGGAACTCGCGCCGACGATCTGGCTCACGGCATTACGCAAAGTGCAGAATCCAAATCGCGCCGGTTTGGACATCGTCAGTGAAGATAAAAATTTTAATTCACTGAAAGTCAGTCCGCTTTTTTACTGGAGCGATGCGGACATGGAAAATTATTTGAAGCAACACAACTTGCCTAACGAATGGGATTATTTTGATCCCGCGAAAGCCGACGACAAGCGGGAATGTGGTTTGCACGCAAGCTGGGGCGGCAAGGCCGTGGCACAAACATGATTCAACCACGGATGCACACGGATTAACACGGATAAATTCAGTCAGAATCCGTGTGCATCTGTGCCCATCCGTGGTTAAAGTTTTTTGAATGAGCAGTTACCATCTTGACCATTTGCAGTATCTGGAGACGGAGGCGATTCACATCATGCGTGAAGTCGCCGCCGAGTTTGAACGCCCCGCCCTGCTCTTTTCCGGCGGCAAGGATTCCATTTGTCTTTTGCGCCTCGCGGAAAAAGCGTTTCGTCCGTCGGACATTCCGATGCCGTTTTTGAATGTCGAGACCGGCCACGAATTTCCTGAACTGTTGGAGTTCCGTGACCGTCGCGCGAAGGAACTTGGAGCGAAATTGATTGTCCGCACCGTGGACGAAGCGATTGCCAAAGGCCACGCGCAGCCCGCGCCCGGTGAAATCAGCCGCAATAAATTGCAGATTCCCGTGCTGCTCGGCGCGATTGAGGAATTTCAATTCGACTGNNCGCGACGAGGAAAAGGCGCGCGCGAAAGAAAGATTTTTCAGCTTCCGCGATTCGTTCGGCCAGTGGGACCCGAAAAATCAGCGGCCGGAAATCTGGAATCTTTACAACGCCAAGGTGAATCCCGGCGAAAACATGCGCGTGTTCCCGCTCTCGAACTGGACGGAGATGGATGTTTGGGAATATATCAAAAAGGAAAAGCTCGAAGTGCCAAACATTTATTTCAGCCACGAGCGCGACTGTTTCTGGCGCGGCGGCCAGTGGCTGCCCGTGCCGCCGCCGCACACGGATGCAACCAAGCCCGATCCGTTTGCCGGCGCGCGTCCTAAGCCGAACGAGCCTATCAAGAAACTCATCGTCCGCGTGCGCACGATTGCGGACATGATCAGCACGGGCATGATTGAATCGAAGACGGACACGATTGACGACATCATCGCCGAAGTCGCCGCCGCGCGCGTCACAGAGCGCGGAACTCGTGCTGATGACAAAGCCAGCGAAGCGGCGATGGAAGATCGCAAAAAAGCTGGATACTTTTAAGTTGAAAATTCCTACTGTAAAAGCTCCCTACAATGATCGGGTTGAGTTTTGGAAATTCCAACACGCTTCGGTCACATTTGCAGAAACAACCAAGCTCTGTGATGAGATTATTAAACAAAAAATTGATTCTGGACATCCTTTGCTCACTTCAATGATGACTACTCTTCATATTTTTTATGGCAGACCATTTAAGCAAAGGCAGGAAGTAAAAATTTCTGAAATGCTAGTTCCAAAAGATTACAAAGACCTTCACGATAAGTTAATCAAAATGCGAGATCAAATATACGCTCACATGGATGTTGATGGACTTAAAACAATTAATCTAAACTCTGTAAATAAAGTCGGTGTCTTTATCCGTGGTGGTCAGGCCAAGTTTGCTCTGACAATGCTTTTCCCAAGAGAAAATGAAGTCGGAAGAATTCGTGACTTAACAAATTTGCTTTCTGAAAAAACATGGTATCACGCTGAAAAAATTTGGCATAAGCACTTTAAGATGCAATTCGTTCCAGATGGCGACTACGAGGTCAATCTCGCAAAGGATAATGATGATTTCTTAAAACCAATTTCTTTTTGAAAACTTTTTGAGTACTGTTTTCTTTCATTGCAATGCCACACACGCAACATCCCATCGAACTTTTGCGCTTCAACACTTGCGGCAGTGTTGATGACGGCAAGTCCACGCTCATCGGCCGGTTGCTTTACGATTCCAAATCGCTGATGGAAGACCAGATTGAGGCGATGGAAAAATCCGCCGCGATCACCGGCGGCGGGCAAATTAATTTGGCGAACCTCACCGACGGCCTGCGCGCCGAACGCGAGCAAGGAATCACGATTGACGTGGCGTATCGCTATTTCGCCACGCCGAAACGCAAGTTCATCGTCGCCGACACGCCGGGCCATGTGCAATACACGCGCAACATGGTCACGGGCGCGAGCACGGCGAATTTGTCCATCGTGCTGGTGGACGCGCGGCAGGGCGTCATCGAGCAGACGCGGCGGCACACGTTCATCGCGGCGCTGTTGGGCATTCCGCACCTTGTGATCGCGGTCAACAAAATGGATCTGGTCGAGTGGAAGGAAGAACGGTTTCAGGAAATCCGCGACGAGATCGAAAATTTTCTGCCGAAGCTCGGCAATTTTCCCGACGTGAAATTCATTCCGATGAGCGCGCTCAACGGCGATAACGTGGTGGAACTTTCCAAAACTTGCAAATGGTATGGCGGTCCGACGTTGCTGGAGCATCTGGAAACCGTCCACATCGCGAGCGACCGGAATCTGAACACGTTTCGTTTTCCCGTGCAATGGGTCAACCGTCCGAACAATCCGACCGACAAAAAATTGCATGATTTTCGCGGGTTGAGCGGACAGATCGCCAGCGGGATCGTGCGCAAAGGTCAGGAAGTTGTCGTGCTGCCCGCCGGCATCAAAAGTAAAATCACCGACATCTGGACTTACGATGGCTCGCTCGACGAGGCGTTTTGTCCGCAATCCGTGACGCTTTGCCTGGAGCATGACATTGACATCAGCCGTGGCGACATGCTCGTGGGCGTGGAAAATTTGCCGGGCCGCGCGTCGGAATTGTCGGCGCGCATTTGCTGGATGCACAGCCGTCCGTTGCAGGCGGGCAGAAAATATTTTCTCAAGCACGCCACGCAAACGGTTCAGGCCATCGTGACCAAACTGGAAAATCGCATCAGCATGACGACGCTCGAGCCAGAGCCCGATCCAGCCGCGCTCGCGATCAACGACATCGGTGGCGTGCGCATTAAAACTGCGAAACCAATAGTGTTTGACGGCTACGCGACGAATCACTTGACCGGCTCGTTCATTTTGATCGAGCAAGGCACGAACGCGACGGTCGCAGCCGGCATGTTGTCCGCGCCGACGGAAGCGGTGAAGCCGGAATACACGGACTTCGCGATTTGAGAAAAGAACACGGAGATGAATTTTCAAAAGTCATCCGATGTTTTGGAATATGTAGTTTCCATCTTTCCTGAATTTCGAAACGAATGGAAAAACGAAAATCCATATATCAAAGAGGACGGTTCTCATTCCATCCATTCCGTCTATATGGTTCTTTTGGGATATGTCTCCGCTAGAAAATCCAGTTTTAGCAACAAACAATTGAAACAACTTGCAACGCTGATCAATGGTGCTGTCGCTGCTGGCGGGAATTCTGAAAATGCAATTTCAACCTGCTTTTTGGAGCACGCCGATCAAGTTGGGTTGAGTTCAGTGTTAAAGCCATTGCTTGAACGGGAAGCGAAAAAATGATTGTCTCCATGAAGTTTTCGCGAAACAGTTGACGAAAAGCGCGTTTCGGCCAATGCTGGAAGCGCCTTTATGTTGAACCTGTCCTCAGCGCGCCGCAAAAAAATTATTCTCTGGCTGGTTGCCGCCATCGTGCTTTACGGCTTGATTGGCTTTTTAATTTTGCCGCCGATTGTCCGGCATGTCGCGGTCAAACTTATATCCGCGCAGCTCGACCGCGAAGTCTCGATTCAAAAAATAAAAATCAATCCGTTCGTGCTTTCGGCCACCGTGGACAGTTTGCTGATCAAAGACAAGGACGGCCAGCCGTTCGTTTCGTGGGATGAAGTTTATGTGAACTTTCAGCTCTCGTCATTTTTCGGCCACGCGTGGGTGTTCAAGGAGATCAGCACGACCAAGCCGTTTGTCCATGTCCAGATGAACAAGGACGGCGCGTTCAATTTCTCCGACCTCATCGCGAAATTTTCCACCAACTCCGCGCCGGCGAAAACCGAAGCCAAGCCGCTCGCGCTGCACATCGGCCGACTGCACATCAGCGGCGCGGTGGCGGCGTATGCGGACTTCACGCCGCACGAGCCGTTCAAGCGCACGCTCGGTCCGCTGGACATCACACTGGTCAATTTTCAGACCGACCCGGACAACAAAAATCCGTATGCCTTCACCGGCACGACGGATGCGGGTGAGACGATTGCGTGGCGCGGATTTTTCTATCTCTCACCGCTGCGGTCGGAAGGCGAGCTGAAATTATTTAATTTCGCCCTGAACAAATACGCGCCGCTGTATCAGGACTTCGTGAAGTTTGAAATCCGCGATGGCGCGATCGCGCTGGACGTAAATTACAAGTTCGCGCTGGACGCCACGAACCGCGTCGCGTCCGTCAGCGACAGCGCATTTGCGCTGCGCGATTTCAAGCTGGGTTCGCCCGGCGACAGCAACAACCTCGCGGAACTGCCAGTGCTTGCCGTCACCGGCCTGAGTGCGGATTTGCAGGCGCACACGGCCACAATCAATTCCGTCAGCGGCGACGGCGCGAAACTCTTTTTGAGCCGTGACACTAATGCCGCCATCAATGTCGTCGAGCTGGCCAAACCGTCCGTGCCCAACGCGGCGGCGTCCGACGCCATTTTGCTGCTGCTCCGTTCCGTCACCAACGCCGTGACGTTGCTGCTCGACAGCACGAACCAATGGCGCGGCACGGTCAACGCCGTGGACTTCACCAACGGCGCGGTGCATCTGGAAGATCATGTGAACTCGCGGCCGGCGAAGCTCGACCTGACCGACATCACGTTCTCGGCCAAAAACATTTCCAACCTGCCCGGCACGAATCTCACCGCCGAACTTTCGTTGCGCTGGAATAAAAATGGTTCGATAAAGACGGAAGTCAGCGCGTCGTTTTTACCGCCGACGGCGGAGGTGCAGATTGATTTGGACAAGCTCGATCTCGGCACGCTCGATCCGTATCTCGAACCGAAGGTGAACCTATTTATTCTCGGCAGTGAAATTGGCCTGCACGGAAAAGCCAGCGTGGCCACGCCCAAAAATGAACTGCCGCAGGTTGCTTTCCACGGCGATGCGCGGTTGGATCATTTCCGCACGGTGGATGGCGCGCTGGGCGAGGATTTATTGAAATGGGATTCCGTGCGCATCAACGGCATTGACGCGAATCTGAATCCGCAAAAAATCGCCATCCGGGAAATTGACGTAGACGGTGCTTACGCGCGGCTCATTATCGAAACCAACAAAACCATCAACTTGCTCAACGCGCTGCGATTGACGAATACGAACGCACCGGCGACGAATGAAATGAAAATTGCGGCGGCTCCGAAAACTTCCGCCGCGACCAATGCTACTTTGACGCTGCCGCAGATTGCCGTCGGCGCGATTGTCATTTCCAATACGGTGGTCAGTTACACCGACCGTTCACTTCAGCCGAACGTGAACTTGACGGTGCAGGATGTGAACGGCACCGTTTCGGGAATTTCCTCGGAACAGCTGCAACACGCCGACGTGGATTTACACGCGCTGGTGGACGGCGTCGGCCCGGTCGCCATCACCGGCAAAATCAATCCGTTGAGCGGCACGCAGACGAACGACATTAAAATTTCCGTGCGGGACGTGGATTTGACGGCGGCCAGTCCGTATGCCGGCAAGTTCGCCGGCTACCAGATCGCCGAGGGAAAATTGAACCTTGACCTCGCGTATAAAATTGTCGGGACAAAATTGAATTCCAAAAACGTCATCACGCTCGACCAGTTCACGTTCGGCGACAAGGTGGAGAGCAAGGACGCGACGCATCTGCCCGTGCGCCTTGCCATCGCCATCATGAAAGATCGCGATGGCAAAATTGTGCTGGACGTGCCGATTGACGGCAGTCTGGACGACCCGAAATTCCGGATCGGCAAGGTTGTCCAGCGGGCCGTCTTGAACATTCTAGAAAAAGTGGCCACGTCGCCGTTCTCACTGCTGGGCGCATTGTTTGGCGGCGGTGGCGAGGAACTTGGTTATCAGGAATTCGCTCCGGGCAACGCGGCGTTGACGGCGGACGACACAAAGAAATTGGATTCGCTGCTGAAAGGACTTTATGCCCGGCCCGCGCTGAACTTGGAAATCGCCGGCAGCATTGATCCGGAAGGCGACCGTGAAGGCCTGCAACGCGCCGCGCTGGACCACGAAATCCGCACGCGCCTCTGGCAAAAATTTCACAAGGCCGAGCAGGCCACCAACACCGTGGATGCGATTGTCCTCACGCCGGAAGCTCGCGCGAAATGGGTGAAGCGGATTTATGCCGAAGCGCAAGCCGACGGCAAGATCACGCCGGAACTGCTCGCCGCCAATTCCAATCTCGTCGCCTACGCCGCGCAGGTGTTGCCGCGCAAAGATGCGTTTGAAAAAGGCGCGACCAAGCTGAAACGGGGCGGCGGCGCACCAAAATCGGCGGCGGAAGCGGGTTATCGAACCCATCTCGTGCCGTTGCCTGATCCGACCGAGGCGGTTTTGCTCGCAACTTTTCCGGTGGGCGACGCCGATTTTGCAACGCTAGCCGCCAGCCGGGCACAGGCGGTTGAAGATTACTTGCTGGCGAGCGGCAAAGTCACGGCAGCAAGATTATTTCTCAAACAAGGCGAACTGCGGCGCGATGGGAGCAAAGTAGTTCTCTCGTTCCGCTGAACTTATTGAAACCGCAGCGTCTGCGTGCCATCGAGCCGTTTGGACAGGTCAATCGGATCGCCGACGGAAACTTGCGCCGGATTCACCTGATAGGCCCAGACCAGAAAATGAGTCAGGTTCGCTTCGCCATAAATCGTAGCAAACGCGCCGTCCACCGCGTCCGCGCCGTGCGCAACTTTCACACGACCAATGCGCGGAATATTGTAGCGCGCGTCAAACGTGAGCCATTCGTTGCCTAGATAGACTTCGCAATAGGCGTGAAAATCCATCGCCGAGCCGGGATCGTCATAGCCAATGTCCGGCAAATGGCCGGTGACGTAGCGCGCCGGTATATTAAACGAGCGGCAGAGCGCGATGACCGCGTGCGCGAAATCGCGGCAGACGCCGTGACGCCGCGCGATGACTTCCGACGCTGAAAGATCGGGACGCCCGGAACCGAAGCGGTATTCGATGTTGTTGTGAACCCAGTCGCAAATCGCCTGCACGCGCGGCAGGCCGTGCTGGATTTGACCAAAATTATTCCACGCAAAATTCATGAGCTTGTCAGAATCGCAATAACGGCTCGGCAAGGTGTAGCGCAACAGCTCATGCGGAAGTTGACCCACGGGCACGATGTTGCCATAAATCTCGCGGCTGTCCGGCAAGGAAGAAACGGCGACCAGCGCGTCGTGCCGGATTTCATTCCGCCCCGGCATGAACGTGGAGCGATAAGTGATGTTGCCGTGCGAATCTTGGAATTCATACGACGGCAAACCGATGCCAAACGAAAGTCGCTCCTGCATCACCATCACCCGGCCTTCGAGCCGCGGCTTGAGCACAAACAGCACAGGCGTCTGCACGGACGTTTGATAAACGAGGTTGCAGCCGACGCGGACGGTGAGATTTAATGGCTTCCAGTTCATAAATTAGTGTGCTTGGGTTTGGGCGAAGCTGGCTGGCTCACCAATTCCGGCTGGCCCGCGCCCGACTCTTCCCGCGCTTTTTGGGCGAGCCGTTCGAAGCGCGCCTTGATTTGACCGAGTTCAGCCACGGACAACTCCTCGATATCCAGCAGCGCGTTGTGCGCTGACTGGGTGGCGCGGATCAATTCATCAAGTTTCAACTGCACCGCTTCACTCTCGCGATTCTGCGCGTTACGGATCAGAAAGATCATCAGAAACGTGATGATGTTGGCGACCGTGTCAATGACCAGCAGCCAGGTGTTGCCAAAATGAAACCACGGCCCGGTGAGCACCCAAATCAAAATGACGGTGATGGCGAGGCTGAAAGCCATCGGATGCCCGCTAGCGCGCACCACCGTCCGGGCGAATTTTTGAAATCCTCCGAGCAGTCTGGCTCCCATGTGCCGTTCCATCTTTGGTCGCCTTTGGTTTTTCAAATTTCGTTCTGTCTGAACCGTGATTTCAAAAAATTTATTTGTCTTCTTTCCAAGTTCGCAGTATCGCCCATCAGCTTTGCGGACGCCATGGGGTGAACACCCCATATCTGACGGTCAAAAAGTTGATTTGCTATTCGTGCCGCAGCCGGAAAAACTGATTGTCGCTGCCAATGGGCATGGTCGTTGGACTGTTTGTCGCCTCCGGCACGTCCCCCCATCCGACTGGATTCGTCAAGTCGGCATTGGTCTGCAAGATAAATCCTCCCGCGTTCCAGCTCAGCACGACCACGCCATTGGTGGGCGAGGCCGAGAGCGCTGGCCGGGACTGAAAGACCCGCACATAGTGAACCACCATCGTTGACGGAACCGGCCCCGAACCTCCATCGTAGTCCAAAATCAGAAACATCGGGCTTGATGAAATCGTCGCGCCTCCCGACAAGCTGCCGTTCGTTGCCGACGCCACCAGCATCCCGTCATAATAGAAATCCAAATGGCCGGGATACCATTTCATCCCGTAGATATGCGTGCCGGGACTCGTATTCACGCCACCACCGATAGGATGACTGTCCATGCCGCCGCCACTGTCATAGTGATAGTGCCATGCGGCATAGCCGTCTAATCCTTCCATGATGTCAATCTCCCCGTCCATCGGCCAACTTTGCCCGTCGAGCCACCACGCCGGCCAATGCGCAATGACCGCGCCGTTTGTCGGCAGCGTGATCTGCGCCTCCGCGTAGCCATAAGTAAATTGGAAGCCGGCTTGGGCACCTCCGTATGGGTTGGACGAGATGCACGCACCGTTGGTGGAGTTTTCCAACAGGAGGTTGAGCTGCCCATTGACCGTGACATTCGTGGCATAACCACACGTGCTGCTGCCGGGATTGAGCATGCCGTCTGCGAACCAGTAGGGAGCCCAATTGGTTGGGTTAAGGCTCGTGCCGGTGAAATCATCATTGAACACCAACGTCCAGTTCGATCCGAGACCATTGGTAGCATTGTTGAACGGAAGCACCGAGCCGTTAGCCGACCGTGCCATCATCAGGCAAATCCCGAAGATCTGACTTAACCGCCTGAAATCATTCAGCCCGTTAAAGCTGGTTTGGGAGTTGATCAGATGAACGGGATTTTTCATGCGGGTCGGAAAAAAAACCTGCGATTATGCTGCGGGCCAGCTATGGACTCCCTTTCAGCAAATATACTCCGAGATAATTGGCTGCGATTTGAGTGGTAAAGCTCGACAGTTGTGCGACGGGCCCGGAAGCAATTTCGTTCCCGGTCATTAAATCGATTATCCGGCATGAACTAATTGAACCGAGTCCCAACGCGCTGTAGTTGGGAATGATTTGGACCGTGGTGCCGTTGGTGGTTCCATAATTCGGCACGACCAGCACGGCTTCGCCCGCGGCAAACCGCGCGTAGGCCTGAAGATTGTTGGTCAGGCCGTTGATCCGGGTATCCACTTTTGCGATGTTCGCCGCCAGATGGTTGGTTGCAAAATTGTCGAATATCTCCGGGAAAGTGCGGTTGATCCAGATATACCGCTTCACATCCTCAAAGAACGCCCGGTTCGATGGCAGGCTCAATTGCGACCAGTCAATCGTGTTGAAATACAGCGCGCCAATAATCGGAACGGGCAGCCATTTCTCGGGATTGTTCCACTCTTCCCCAATCCACCACATGGGAATGAACGGGGCAAAGAGGCTACCATAGGCGAAACGCACCCGATTCCCGCCGCAAACCGGCGCGCGATCATCATGATTGCAAAAATTCGCGGTATAGTAGCGATACTGACCCGCGCCGGTCGCCGTGCCAATTCCCGTTCCAGATTGGATCACATCAACGATATTATTGGTCAACAGGTAATCGTCACTGCCGAAGCCCCCGAAGCTCCGTTGATCGGTGTCAAACGTGCCGAGCCGGTCGTTCGGGCATTCCCCCATGATGAAAATCTTCCGGCCTTGAGCCAGAAGATTGGTGCGGATCGTTTGGAAAAAATAGCCCGACGTGCAGGGTGCCAGATCAACGCGAAAGCCATCGGCTCCGGTTTGCAGGATGAAATTTTCGGCGGCATTCGCATACCACTGTTGCAACTGGGTGCTGTTCCAGTCGAAGCCATAACCGCCCCAGACCTGCCAGAAAGTCCCGTCGGAATTCGTTTGATAAAACTCCGGGTGTTGGGCCACCAGCGGCGAGTTCGTCATGGTGCCCCAGACAATGATGTCAAAGAAGACGCGAATATT
>PLHK01000169.1 GCA_003139955.1 Limisphaerales bacterium | reverse complement strand
CCAGAGCCGGTGTCGCCGGTGATGAGCCAGCCGCGACAGAACTGGTTGCGTTTCCATTTCAGACCGCCGAGACGCGCGACGCAGCTTTTAGAATCGCGAGGAAAGAACAAGAGCCAAACGGCGATGAGGGTCAGAAAAATTCCGCCAGCCGCGAAAAAGTATTGTGGATGCCGAAACGCAACCATGATGTCTGACGGCAGAATTATCGGGTGGAACGGCATGAAGTTAAGTTTCATCGCCATGCCCTCCCGATGAGATAGCCGCCCATAAGACAGGCAAGCGCGGCAAAAATCGCTGCGGTGCGCGTTATCCGAACAAGTTTTTCACCCGCTGGCTGGTTACGCATTGCCTCCAACAGGGCTGACGATTGAGCCTGAAAAGTCCGGGCGGCTTCGCCGAGTTTGCCGATGCCGGTCCGAAATTCCCCAAAGGCCGGCATTTCCCGGCGGCGCAGTTCATCCCAATGCCGCTGGTGGATGCGAAACAACTCGACCAGGAATATCACCACGTCGTCTTCTCGCAGCCGATGTTTATCGCGCCACTCGGCAACGGCCTTGGTGAATTCCTCGTCGTAGTCGGATTGCTCTTTTTTAGGTGCGGACATTATTTTGAAGGCAAAAGGATTTCAGCGGCGGATTCGATTTCGGCAAAAAGTTTCCGCTGCCAGGTTTGGATTCGTTGCCGGTCCAGCAGGCTGAACGAAGGATGTTTCGTGGCTGCCGCGATGGTCAGATTTTCCGCGTTGAGCGCCTCGACCAGCCAGTCCTGCATACGGGTCATGGTGATTTCACGTCCGCCGAGTTTGTCGGCAAGGAGCGAACGGACTTCGCTGGATTCAAAAATGGCGAAGCTCTCGCTGTGCGCGGCGTTACGGACGACAACGTAATTGCACCGGTTTTTGAATTCATCGGTCATTCGTTGAATTTGATCAACGCTGTCCGATTCGTGATTTACCGGCATAACCAAGGTGAGTTTGGCGTCAAACGCTGTCAGCATGGCTGGCAAATCAATTTCGTTGAAGAAATCAATAAACACGTCAGTGGATGCGGCGCGGCAATCCACGACAACCAGATTTGTCTTTGCCAACGCAGTAAAAATGGCGTCAAGGTCGCGCCGTTTGCTCAAATCGAGAAACCGTGTGTCGGAATGAAACCGTTTCAACGTCGAGTTTTCGTTGTCGGTGTCAATTGCGACATGGGCGACGCCTTTGTCTTTGAGGAATTGGACGAAATTGACGGCGAAGAAGCTTTTGCCGACGCCGCCTTTGCCATTAAGGATGAGAATCAGTCTTTTCATGGGATTGTGGGGTTAGTTTGCGGATTTGTGCGATGCGCGGGCCGCGCGAACGTGTTTCGCCGTTATCAGAATTGGGAACTGGTTCTGCTGGGGTGCTGGATTCACCCGCTGGCACTGACTCTGTGCCATTTGATCCCCCATTCGGGGACAACGAAGTTGGCGGTCGTTTCCGCGCTGGCCGCTTGCGTGGCCGGATGTTCTCGCCGAGAACCTGATGACAAAACATGGCCACGGCGGTTTTGCTCGTCGGCAAACAGTGTTGGGTCAGCAAGTCGGCGATNNAACTTCTGTGGCCGGCGCGGAGTAAATTCGGCGACCGCCTTGCGGACTTCGGCTGGATCAAACGTGTTCATAAAATGGGATCATTTGAATTTGAACCGGGAAATTGGTTGACGCCCATGCGGACAAAATGATGCGTCGACGTGCATAATACATTGCCGGTCTGCGACTGCGGACAAATCGCGTCTGTGGCCAATTCGCGGGCTTGGTTGGTTCACAACTTTGGCTTGGCTGCGGAAAATCCAAGACCGTGGCCGTTGTGCGTTCATGGACAATTGACACCATTGCCTGTCCGTGAATACGGACTGACTGTGGAAGTGATTGTTGCCGTGGATAGAACGCGGATGCGGACTGTTTGCGGACACGGACAGATTGCATCCGTGACCGGCATTGAACCAGATCATGACCTTGGCCAGGCCGCGTTTGCGGCCATGAGCGATACATATTGCGAAGCCGTTTCACGCCTTCACCGCGACCGATTCGCGGCCATGAGAACCTGCCTCCCGGCAGGGGTAGGGCTTGCCCTGAATTAAATATGATTTGAAACACACTGCCTCCTCTCTTGCACCAATTCGTTGCGCCACTTCTCCAGTTGTGCAGCGACGGTCTCAATGCGGGTAGTTTGCTCGATGGTTCCGGCTTCTATACGTCCAGGTTGTTGGTCGTGAAGTTGTGAGTCGGACAATTCGATCACCCTGTTGACGGCGTTGTGATTGAGGTGTTCGCCATATTTTTTGAGCACCTCGATGGCAATGCGAATTTGGGCTGTGGATGGAGTTTGCATAATCAGATGTGGATTCCGCGAGAGGGTTTGTGTAAGAGTTCCTGCCGGTGACCTGGGCGGCGTTTGTGATGCCACTGTGCCCGCCTCGCCGTTACCGAATTGACTGGATGCGCCCACGGATCACCAAATCCAAGTTGCGCGGCGGATTCCTCGGCGATGAGTTTGTTGGGCGCTTCAACAACAGTGCGCAGTGGATCAGCCAACTCGTGGGCGTATTTTCGGTCGGTGTGGTAAATTCCCCAGAGTCGCTTGCCAGACTTCCGTGTCGCACTCGTTTTCATGGCGACAGTCCACCAGAAATCAAGTGCGCGAAGATGTATCAGCTACACATGATTCGCGGACAGTCCTGATAGTGTCCGTTGCATGGTCACGGCCAAGACACAACACA
>PLHK01000010.1 GCA_003139955.1 Limisphaerales bacterium | reverse complement strand
GGACAGCAGCCGAAGCCGCAAATTTTTTGTTGTGTGTTTTTCGGTCTGGTTTTTAACTGACGCTGACGATTCAACCACCGATGCCAAACAGATACAAGTGCAACTTTTGATGCCTACGCGCGCGCGTCGTGCGAGCCATTTAGCGCGGGCAAATTGGCAGAATTTTTGCGCGGGTTGAAAAATGGCGAAAACGTCATTTCATGCTGGCACTGTAAGCAATGAGTAAATCGGCGTGCATTTTATCCAGCAATGTTTGACTTACTCCCGCGTGCGCGCGGGCGAGCCGTGTATCTGTGCGGGCATTTGTGCCGCTGACAAAAGCTAAATAGCGGTCGCATTGACGCCAGCAAATTTTGAATTTTTCGCGGACGGCGCGGTGAATTTCCGTCTTGGTTGCGCCCTGTGCCAGCATTCGCGCCACGAATCCGCGCCGCTCATCAATTTGCTGGCGAGTGCCTTTGCGGTAATAGTGACGCTGGCCGGGACGGATGATTCCGCGCTTTGGAATTTTCATTTCGCCTGTTCGTTATAGCGATATGTGGTGGACTGCCGTTTTCCTTTCACATAAGGGGTAACAATGCTAAGAATCCCGCAATCAACTAAAACATGGAAGTTTTCCGACAAGTTTCGCCCTGCCGTTTCATCAAGCCCCATCAATTTTGCCGCATCGTTCCTTGAGACAAACCATTCGCCGCCATTATGGAGCAGATGCAATTGGTAACAGAGCGCAATGAGATTCTCCATTGTTTTGTCACCGCTGAACTGGTGGGCTTCGGCAGGTAAAGGGCTTGTCTGCGCAAGCATCCAAGCGCGGGGGACTGGGTTTTTGAGTTTCATGTTCTTTTTGGCGTTTTTTATTGAATTCATTATGTCGTGGAAATAATGGGTTTTTGTCTTAGATGGATTGATGCGACCAACAGATTTAAGATGCTGAAACCATCGCTCAGCGAAGTGGTGACGCTCGGCTGGCGACATATCGCTCAGGTCTGCAACATCTCGAATTTGAATTAGGGCGAGACAGGCTTGAAAACTGGCTTCATTGTTGCGGCGAGCGGATTGAGAACCAATCTTGACGGCTTGCTCTATCGCGCTGGCCAATAAATCACTGACCGCAGGAATGGCAGCAGGCGCACCAACCGCACGCAACCCCAACATAGTCAGAGGGGGGCTACCGTCAGTAATCAATCCGTTAGGAGAATCACCTTTAGGGAGATTCTGTTGGGGGGAATTATCAGGGGCAAAGGGATTGACGATGCCAGTTGGCCAGCAAATCGAATCTAGTTCGATTTTTACCACCGGCTTTTTTACCAACCACTGATAGGGATTTTTTGTATCGGGGTGGATTCCCCAAACTATACTTTGATTGCCATTGGAGCGGAATTCACCGACGGAATTGCCGGATGAATCTTTGAGCGTGCGGGAGCGAGGACATGGCCCCAATAGACGAAACCAAAAAACGCACCCTCGCCGCCCGTGGGTTTGGAATGTGTCGGCCAATTGTGGATTAGCTTTGCGGAAAGATTCAACTAGTGCGTCTTGGTCAACATCAACAGCGCATAGTCCTTCGGATGCGTCACCAAGCGAAACACCGATGTTCCCGGTTTTAAGTGCCGCCAAATAATCAGGCGTCATTTTTCCCAAGGTGAAGTGTTTCCAAGGCCGATTTGTCCCCTTAACGCCTTTTGGCCAATTAATGAAAACCGCATGTCCTAGAAATCTCTGAAGTTCCGGCACAGGATCAACGGCATTGGTGACAACCGAAACGATTTTCTGTGCGGCAGAATTGCCCCGCACCGGCATTTGGGGTTTACCGATCATATTCCAACCTTTCTGCCAGCTCGCGCCGGTGACGTGCTGACAACGCGCGTTTGGTTGCGCGTTCGCCAAGCCGGATGATTTTTTCCACCTTGCGCCGGGTTGAACCTGACGCCCGCGAGAATCGCAAAAACTTTTTCATGCGTTCACCGCCTCGGCATTTCTAGCCGGATTGAACTTTGTTAAAACGTCCAGAATTGTTTCCGGCGATAAAATCGCGCCCGCGCCAAAATACAGGCATAAAACACCAAGCCCGTCTTCATCGGCACTGGTTAAAATGATTCCGCGCGATTGAATGAATTGGTTGAATCCAGACTGGTCAACCCAGTCTGACGGCAAATCCGTTTTGGATATGTTGGCAAAAGCTCTTTTAATTTCCGCGAGGTTTTGGTTGATATGCGTATCTAGTTCTGCAAACCGTTCTGCGCGGGACTTCTGATTTTCTGTTTGAAGTGCGTTTGGATTATTCATTTTGAAGTCTCCGTTTGCTGGCCGTTGTCAAAACTTTGAATGGCAGCGCGAAGNNGCATTTTTAAGCTGTGGCTTTTGACACGCCCCGTTTTGATGAAGGTAAAAAGCTGCGTCCGCGTTAGGCCGGAAAACGGTTCGCGTTGACCAGCGCGGGGCAGTCTTATAAAGGCGGGGGTGATGTTGCTTGGCGTTGCTGGCAGCCGAATTTTCACCGAATTGGATGTTATGTTTGTGCTCATGTTGTCAGACATTTTGTCTGGCAACATCATCCTTGGACTTCCGTGATTTGTCGCGGTGGCGCGTTCAACTTTATGCGCCACCCCTACTCGAACTCCATTTATTGAAAGAATCTTTTATGCGTCTGGCCTGACGTTTATTGCCTATGCCGCAAATCTTCATAATTTCGCCAAGTGAATAATTTTTCTTTCTGCCTTGTTGAATGTCAAAATAATCCCAAGAAAGTTTTTGCGCTTCCAGACTCGCCGCCTCATGAGTATTGCTCCGTTTCAATGTGGCGGTTATATCCTCAAAAAAACTTACGTCTTGGGTTTTCCATGCTTTAACCATCATCGGAATTATCCAATCAACATAAGTTCCAGTTTTTCGGATTTTCCTCTTTCTTGTAGAAAGCACCCGTAGCATAAAGCAGCAAAACCAAGCATCCAAACTTCTTTGACCCTGCTGACAGTTTTGGTCAAAAGTGCAATTTTTCCAACTGACAAAGCTACGTTTGCCCGTTTGCTTTTTTATCAATGGACTTTGCACTTTTGATTTTGGCTTCATCTTTTCACGGAAATATAATCACTTTCATTCACACTACTTTGAGTGCGGGCAGTTTGTTCACGGCGTCACGCATGGTCTGGATTTCGGTTTGTGTGTAACGGTCATTCATGGCGTCGGATTTATGGCCGGT
This sequence comes from Limisphaerales bacterium, assembly GCA_003139955.1. Classification (GTDB taxonomy): domain Bacteria; phylum Verrucomicrobiota; class Verrucomicrobiia; order Limisphaerales; family UBA11358; genus UBA11358. The sequence continues at coordinate 1,675 of PLHK01000010.1, read as the reverse complement.
CAATTTGCGGCGCAATTCCTGATCCACGCCGCGATTATGCAGGCCGGAATTAAACGACGCCCGGAGCGCATGGAATGACAGGCGGGAAAGCTGCCGTTGTCCGCCAGTGTCCACGGCGTCATTGCCGATGCCCGCGCGCCGCATGATAGCGAGAAATTGCTTGGACAGGCCGCTACGCCCGCCAACCGGCACGGCAGCAAGGGCAGGGCAGATTGCGCCGGTCGTATCGCCCGCCAGTTTGTTCAAATGCTTATCTAGTGTCGGATGCAAGGGAATTTCTAACGTCTCGCCGGTCTTGCCAGTTTCCACCACGATTTTGCCGCCCGCCAAATCCACCGATTGCCAAGTGAGCGTGACGCAATCGGATAAACGGAGTCCGGCATAATAGCCAAGCAGCATGGCGGTTTTCCATTCGGCGTCCGCCGCGTCAATCAGCATTTGCACTTGCGCGGGCGTGAACACTTTCCGTTTCACTTGTTTGATGCGTTCGGGCAATTGCACTGCCGCCGCTGGATTTGTGGCAATGAGTCCGAGCCGCCGTGCAAAGTTGAACATACTCGCAATGGTTTTCATTTCCACGCGCATCGTGGCGGGCGCAAGTTTTGATTCGGCAAGCTGGTCGTAAAACTTCTGGCAATCATGCGGCGTCACGGCGGAAATTGGCCGGTCAGCTTTGACGCCCAAAAGTTCGTTGAAACGGGCAACGGATGATTCGTAGCGCGTGGCCGTGCCTGCCTGCCGCGAGTTGGTTTTGCCGCGCATCCATTCGGCGCAAAACTCGCGCACGGTGGACTGGCGCAACTTTTCGCCGGTCGTGCGCTCTAGGATGCCACCAATGACTTGACGGCTGATTGCCTCGGTGAGAATGTTGTCACGGCCAAGTTGCGCGGCACGTTCCCATTCAATTGCCAGCGCGAGCGCGGTGGTCTTGGCGGTTTTCTTGGTGGTTTTTTTCCGCCACTGGTTTTGCTCGTTACGATAAACGGCCATCCAGAACGGAGACTTGGGATGTTTCCAAACGTATGCCATAAGTAAGACACAGATTAAGACATACGGGGAAGTTTGTCAAGATACAAAGATGAATGAAATCAATGTTTTTATCACTTGTAAAGGCGCGGAATCGAATCGCCGGTTCAATTCCGGCTCCTGCCACCACTTCAACTTAGGTCATTAAGTCAATATGGAAATCTATTCGCACCCGACTTTCCAGATGGCGTGTCGGCAGTTTGACATCGTTGCCGAGCATCTCCAGATTTCCGCCAGTGACCGCGAGCGCCTGAAATTTCCCAAGCGCTCCCTGACTGTCGCGCTGCCCATCCACATGGACGACGGCTCCGTTAAAGTTTTCACCGGCTACCGCGTGCAGCATCATCTCACGCTTGGCCCGACGAAAGGCGGATTGCGCTATCATCCCGAGGTCGCGCTCGGCGAAGTCGCCGCCCTGGCGATGTGGATGAGCTGGAAATGCGCGTTGACCGGCCTGCCTTACGGCGGGGCCAAGGGCGGCATCACCTGCGACCCGGCAAAATTATCGCGCAACGAAATCGAGCGGATCACGCGCCGGTTCACGCAGGAAATGATTCCGTTCATCGGGCCGCAGATTGACGTGATGGCTCCAGACGTCGGCACGAACGAGCAAACGATGGCGTGGATCATGGACACCTATTCCATGCAC
>PLHK01000098.1 GCA_003139955.1 Limisphaerales bacterium | reverse complement strand
CGCCCCGCCGTTGCAGGGATTTTGACCCAAGCTGTTCCGCGCGCCAAAAATTGACAGCGCCGCCGCGCAGCTCTAGCCTTGGCCGATGTCACGACTGCCGTTTGAACTGTTTTTGGCGCTGCGTTATCTGCGGCCCAAACGGACGTTCGTTTCCGTCATCACGCTCATCTCCATCCTCGGCGTCGCGCTCGGCGTGGCGGTTTTGATCATCGTCATCAGCGTCATGAGCGGGTTCGACCACGATCTGCGCGACAAGATTCTCGGCTTCAACGCGCACCTCACCGTCATCCAAACCAACGCAGAGACGCAAAGCGCGGTGCCGATGAAAAATTATTCCGCCGTTGCCGCCATCGTTGCCAAAAATAAAAATGTGCGCGGCGTCTCGCCGTTTTTGATCGGGCCGGTGTTGGTCGAGACGGAGGGCGATACCAATCATCCGTCGCTGCAGGACGCGCCGATGCTGCGCGGCATTGACCCGGAAACCGAGGGCAAGATCAGCAATCTTCCGAACGACGTCATCGAGGGAAAATTCGACTTGAGCGGGCACGGCCTGATTGTCGGTGCGGAATTCGCAAGTAGCATGGGTCTATCCGTGGGCGATCATCTTTCGATTTATTCCGTGCGCGAGATAAAAAAAATGAAAGTCGCGCGCGACAGCAAACAGGACGAGGCTGATTTGCCGGACGATTACGAGGTGCGCGGGATTTTCGACGCCGGTTATTACGAATACAACGCCCGTTTTGTCGTCACGTCGCTGGAGAACGCGCAGGATTTGTATAACCTCGACGACTCGGTGCACGGCCTGTTCGTGATGCTTGACGATCCGTATGAGGCGGCGCTGGTGAAAGGGCAGTTGGAAAAATCGCTGGGCGATAATTTTTGCGTCTCGACGTGGATGGAACAAAGCTCCGGTATCCTCACCGCCCTCATCGTCGAAAAAAACGTGATGTTCTATCTGCTGTTTTTCATCGTGCTGGTCGCCGCGCTGTGCATCTTAAGCGCACAGATCACTTTCGTGATTCAAAAGACGCGCGAGATCGGCATGTTAAAGGCGCTCGGCGCATCGAACCTGCAAATCTCCGGCATCTTTCTTTTCCAGAGCGCCATCATTGGCGTCATCGGCGTCGCGTCCGGCTTCGGTTTGGGAATGCTGGCGGTCGCTTATCGTAACGAATTTTTGCATTTCATGCGCAACGCGACCGGCTGGGAATTATTTCCGGCGTCGGTTTATGGCTTCGGGGACCTGCCCGCGCTCATCGCGCCGCGCGATGTCGCCGTGATTTGCGTCACGTCATTTGTGATTTGCATTCTAGGCGGTTTGCTGCCCGCGTGGCGTGCTGGAAGATTGAAACCCGTGGAGGCGTTGCGTTATGAATGAACCGCTCTTGTTCGCGCACGGGCTGAAAAAAACCTACATCATCGGCAGCCGCACGCTCGAGGTGCTGCGCGGCGTGGATCTGGAAATTTCGCGCGGCGATTTCGTGGCGTTGCGCGGCGCGTCCGGCACGGGCAAAAGCACGCTGCTGCACTTGATCGGCGGCCTCGACACGCCGAACGCGGGCGAGATCATTTTTCGCGGGCAAAAACTTTCAGAGTTTTCCGAAGGCAAATTGACCGATTTCCGCAACCGCAGCGTCGGCTTTGTTTTCCAGTCGTATCATCTGTTGCCGGAACTGACCGCGCTGGAAAATGTCTGCCTGACGGCGCGCATCGCGCGAGTTCCCGCCGCTGCCGCGAAAAAACGCGCGGCGGAACTGCTCGCGCGCGTCGGCCTCAAAGACCGGCTTGACCACAAGCCGTCCGAGCTTTCCGGCGGCGAACAGCAGCGCGTGGCCATCGCCCGCGCGCTCATCAACGAGCCGGTGTTGCTGCTCGCCGATGAGCCGACGGGCAACCTGGATTCGCGCACCGGCGGCGAGATCATGGAACTGCTCCAGTCGCTGCGGACGGAAAATCAGACCGCGCTGGTCATCGCCACGCACGACGCGCGGGTCGCCGCCCTCGCGCCGCGCGTGATCGAACTCGTGGATGGATTGATGCAAACGTGAGCCGCGATTATTGGGAAAACCGTTATCAAACCGGCGATATGCCGTGGGAGAAAGGCGCGCCGTCGCCCGGCCTGGTGGATTTTCTCGCGGCGAATCCTGATTTGAAACGCGGAACGGTTTGCGTTCCCGGTTGTGGCAACGGCCACGACGTGCGCGAGTTCGCCAAGGCGGCCTTTGACGCTTCTGGTTTCGACCTTGCGCCCAGCGCCATCGCCAGCGCCGGGGAAAAAACCAAGGCTGCCGGCCTCACGGCAACGTTTGCGCCCGCCGATTTCCTACGCGACGATCCGCCGCAAAAATTTGACTGGCTGTTTGAACATACTTTGTTCTGTGCCATCCAACCTCACGAGCGTGATGATTATGTCCGCGCCGTTTTGAAGTGGTTGAAGCCTGGCGGAAATTATCTCGCCGTGAATTATTTTTTGACCGGCCCGGACGGCCCGCCGTTTCCGACGACGCGCGAAGAACAACTGGAACGATTTTCGCCGCAGTTTGAATTGCTGGCCGACTGGACGCCGCGTTCGTATCCGAACCGCGTCGGCAAAGAACAGATGCTTTGGTGGCGGCGGAAAGCCGTTTGAAAATCGCGTTCAACCAGTTAAAGTTTCACCATGCTCGAAGATCGGGACTACATGAGGCAGCCGGAATACAACGAACCGCGCTGGACGCCGCGCTTTCGTTTTCACTGGTCGTGGACGGTGGTGCTGCTGGCGGCTTATGCCGCGGTCTTTCTGTCGGAGCGCCTCACCGAACGATTTTTCCCCGCGCAAAGTTTCTTCTTTGATTATCTGCCCTTGAGCAAGACCGGCCTGGAGCATGGCTACGTCTGGCAGTTGCTGACGTATCAATTCATGCACGCCGGCTGGCTGCACATCTTCATGAACAGTTGGGTCATCTATGTTTTCGGGCGGGAAGTGGAATCCCTGCTTGGCGGCAAAAAATTTCTCGCGCTGATGTTCTCCAGCGGCATCGTCGGCGGCGTTTTCCAGGTGCTCGCGGCGTGCGTGTGGCCGCAATACTTTGACGGCCCCATGGTCGGCGCGTCGGCATGCGCGTTCGGCCTCGTGGCCGCGTTTGCGATGATTTTCCCCGAGCGCGAGCTGACGATGCTGATCCTATTCGTCATCCCGTTGCATATGCGCGCCAAGACGCTGCTGATCGGCTCGGCGGTGCTGGCCGTGGCGGGCGTCGCCTTTCCGATGGGCAACGTGGCGAACGCCGCGCATCTCGGCGGCATGGCGATGGGCTGGTTTTTCGTGCGTACAATTTTGCGGGGCGACGGGTCGCGATTGGTAGGCGCGCGGCGTCCGGCGGATAATATTTTGCCGCGCCGGCCGGTGCTGGAGCCGCTGGCGGAAAAAACCGCCGCCAGTTTTGTGGAAAGCGAGGTGGATCCCATCCTCGACAAGATTTCCGCGCATGGCATCCAGAGCCTCACGCCGCGCGAGCGGGACATCCTCGAAACCGCGCGCAAAAAAATCGGCCGGCCCTGAATTGCGCCGCACTTCGGGCTTTTTAATCGGCGCTTTTTCAGCTTTAATCAGGCCATGATAACGCGCTATTCGCGCCCCGAAATGCGGGCGATCTGGACGGACGAGAACAAATTAAAAATCTGGTTGCAGATCGAGCTGCTGGCGAGCGAGGCGCTGGTGAAGGAGAAAATCGTTCCCGCCAAAGATTTCGCGAAGATCAAGGCCGGCTGCGACAAATGGTTTGCCGATCTGCCCGGCCTCGTCGCCCGCCAGCGCGAACTGGAAAAAGTTCTCAACCACGATGTCATCGGTTTCACCACCGCCGTCGCCGAGGCCATCAACGACGACGCGAGCCGCTGGTTTCATTTTGGCCTGACGAGCAGCGACGTCGGTGACACTTGTTACGCGGTGCAGATGGTGCAGAGCGCGGACATTTTGATTGCCGACGTAAAAAAACTTTTGCCTGTCATCGCCCGCCGCGCGCAGGAACATAAATTCACGCCGTGCATCGGCCGCAGCCACGGTATCCACGGCGAACCGACGACGTTCGGTTTGAAAATGGCACTGATGCACGATGAGTTTTCCCGCGCGCTGGAACGGCTGGAACGCGTCCGCCAGGTGGTCGCCGTCGGGAAACTTTCCGGCGCGGTGGGCACGAGCGCGCATCTGTCGCCGCGCGTCGAGGCATTCGTCTGCAAAAAACTCGGATTGAAACCCGCGCCCATCGCCACGCAAGTCGTGCAGCGCGACATTCACGCGGAGTTCCAACTGGCGCTGGCGCTCATCGGCGCGAGCATCGAGCGCTGGGCGGTGGAGTTCCGCCATTTGCAGCGCACGGAAGTCTTGGAAGCGGAAGAGCCGTTCACGAAAGGCCAGAAAGGTTCGAGCGCGATGCCGCACAAGCGCAATCCGATCACCTGGGAGCGGCTCACCGGCCTCGCGCGCGTGCTGCGCGGCAACGCGCTGGCGTCGCTGGAAAACGTGGCGCTGTGGCACGAGCGCGACATCTCGCATTCATCGGTCGAGCGGATCATTTTTCCCGACTCCTGCACGCTGCTGGATTATATGTTCGGCCTGCTCACGCGGCTGATGGACGGCATCGTCGTCTATCCGGCGAACATGAAGAAAAATCTCGGCCTGTCGCTCGGCATGTGGAATTCGCAGACCGTTTTACTGGCGCTGATCAAAAAGGGCCTGACGCGCGAGGCGGCCTACAAGCTCGTGCAGGACGCCGCGATGAAGACGTGGGAGGTCAAACACGCGGGCCGCGACGATGCGGATTTCGTCGAGCAGCTTAAATGCGAACCTGCAGTCGCGAAACATTTCAAGCCCGGCGAACTGGAAAAACTGTGTTCACTGGACTTCCATTTCAAGGAAGTGGACAACCGGTTCAAAAAGCTTGGCCTTTGATTGACGCCATGCGACCGCTGGACATCCAACACATCGGCACGGAACTGGCCGTCAAATGGGACGACGGTGCGGAGGATTTCATCGCCTTGGAAAAGTTGCGCCGGGCCTGCCCGTGCGCCGGGTGCAAGGGCGAGGTGGACATTCTGGGCAACCTTTACCTGAATCCCGCGCTGCCGCTGACGGCGAAGTCCTTTGAGTTCGTCAAAATGATGAGCGTGGGCGGCTACGCGATTCAGCCGGTCTGGGCGGACGGGCACAACACGGGAATTTATTCGTTTGAGTATCTGCGCCGGGTGGCGGCGGCAAAATAAAACGGCGTGCCTTGGGAGACACGCCGTTTTTTGTTCAACAAGACTTACGGGACGATCAGCACGCGGTAGAACTTGTTTGCGCCGGCATTGCTGTCATCGTACTCCAGGTTATCGCCGGTGCCGGTGTTGGTGGCGACGGCGGTCCAACTTCCGGGGAACAGGCTGCTGGAGTATTCAATCACATATTGTTTGCCAAGCACCGTCGGCCAGAGAATGGATGAGGTAAAGCCGGACGGCGCGGGCGTTTGGGGATTCACACTCGGAAAGTCGCCGGCGATGTTGGGATCCACGCCCGCAACGAATTTCTGATAGTTATCAATGCCATCGCCCGCCGGACAGGCATTGGAAACGGATAGGAGGTTGTTGGTGGTGCCAAACCAGCGCAGACGCCATGAGTCAGGAATCCCATCGCCATAGCTGGAATTTGTCCGGCTGGACAAGGTGATGAGGCCGGTGAGCGTCTGTTGCGGGAACGAGGCAAAGCCGTTGGGGGAACCGGAGGCATGGTCGAAATGCACGGCGTAAGCGGCATTGCCGGAGGCACCGGCCGGAATGGTCACGGTCAGCGTGCCCAGGGTCACGGTGCCGGTCACGCCATTGCTCGCGCTGTTGAGCCAGGCGGCGGAGAAGTTGCCAGCACCCCGCGCATCGGTCATGTAAGGCGCACCCAGCGGGGCGGTTTGAGTGAACTGCACCGGGGTGGTCAGAGCCGGTGAACCGTCCAGCGGCACAACGGTGAGGTTGAGCAGCAGTAGGCGGAGCGGATAACCGCCAAGGATGGTGGCATTGATCGGAATCTGGATGACTTGACCGGCTGAACCTTGAATGTCACCGGCACTGAATTCAACCTTGGGCTGATTGGTCGAGGAAACGGACACTATGGCCGCTTGAATCTTGCTGCTGATCAGGGATGCCTTCGCAACCAAGTTGGGTTTGAAAACATTGCCGGTGGGCAGCGCCGCCCGGATACCGTTCGTCCAGAAGCGCTGGATCCAATTCAGGTTTTGATCCGGATCAATTGAGCGGATATAAGTCACATAGACATCGGAAATATCCAGTTTGCCATCGCCAAACATATTCGTGTTGAGGGTCGTCGGGTCGGTGGCGTTGAACAGGGCCAGCTGCTGGGCCAGCGTCAAGGGTCCGCCATCCACATAGTAGCCATGAACGCTGTCATAAACCCCGTAGTGGCCGGATGAATCCATGCAGTCATAGAAATCGGTGTTCGTCGGCGGCGTGTTCCAGCCATAAGCCGCCGATTCAAACACTTGTTCAACATCGGCGTTTTGCAAATTCGTGTTGCCGAAGTCGCCGGCGTTAAACCACCGGAACGGATAGGCATTGCCCACGAGATATTTTGCCTGGCCGGCCGTGACCAGCTTCACGGCATTGATCGCGCCGCCGGCCAATGCGCCATTGGTCGGAGCCTCAATCAAAACCGATGAACCGGGCGTTCCAAAACCGTCTGAAGTCGCCGTCGGCCGGCCAATCTGGATTTGATATTGTTCGCCAATGGCCGCATTGGTGGGAATCTTGAACCCGTAACCGCCAACGATGACGCCATTGGGCTGTTGTGCGTTTGGAAACAGATCGTCATGCGCCTGTGAATATGCGATTAGATCCTGCCCCAGTGTGTTATAGAGGTTGGTGTTCCCATAATGTTCAACCCAGCCTACGGCCAGCAGTCCAATGGCAGGATTTTCGGTTTCCAAATTGACAAAAACCTGCCCGATGCTGTTGGTCACAAGCTGCGATGGCGGCACATTGCCGATATTGGCGGCATACATCCAAGGTTCAATCGGGGCATAAACGGTTTCGGACGTGTTGGTTGATTTAGCCGGTTGCTCGAGCATGGACTGGAATTCAAAGGGTCCCGCTTGATCCGGGCCGAGATTTGTCACGGTTATGTTGAATTGCAGACTATACATCACCGCGCCCGGCAACGTGGTCAAAGTGACCGGAGCATAAAAAGTTTGTCCCGGAGCGCCGATGAATTCACTGGACGCCTCGCCGGAGGCGAACCCGAAGCTGATGGTATTGGCCAAGAAATTGGTCGTGTAAAAAACCTGGCTGACCACGGAGCTGGTCTGGTAGTTGGCCTTGTAGGCGACAATCTGGAACAACATGGCATTGGTATTGGCCGGGATTTGCAGGGATAGCGTAAGGCTGTTGGTGTTGGCGCCCAGACCGGCCACCGCTGCATTGACATTGGTCCTGGGATCGCTGCCATCGGTGGTGTAGAGAAATTGCGCGCCGTAAGTGATGTCGCCGACGGTGAACTGCGCCGCATTATTGCCGACAATGCTGGGATTGCCGGTTATGAAGTTGAAGGTCGCCTGAACCACGCCGCTGTTTGGGCTGCCATCAGTTTTAAAACCAATGGCCTTAACCACAAGCGTAGGTGCTACTTGCATAACTTGGAATGGAGTAATCGCCGATGAAGGCGGCCCAGCCAGGCCATCTTGATAAGATGATGAAATTGTCGTGCCATTAGTTATGACGCCATTGGTTGCGCCAGGCGTCGACCCGTCGGTGGTGTAGATGGTTTGAGTACCCGGTGTCCCCTTGATCACGATGGTGGCATCATTGTTAAAATCGACGGAGGATGGCGAAACCTCGTAAAAAACGGAATCATTAGAACCATTGTCAAAGCTGACATAGCCAATCTCCGGATTGGGCACGGCTGACAACGGCACCGTGGCCGCAACGACGGATGAGTCAATACTTTCGCTGCTAGCATTCAAAGCCGAAACGACATAATAATAAGTGCCTCCATTGACGACGTTGGTGTCGGTGTAAGTCGTGGCCGTGACGTTGGCTATGGTCGTGAAAGGCCCGCTTATGTCAGATGAGCGTTTTACGTTGTAGGATAGGGCACCACTCACGGCCGACCAAGTCAGGGTTACTTGTCCGAAATTAGTGGTCACTAAATAGATGGTCGGAGCCAGGGGCGGCGGCGGCAGGGGCAGGGGCAGCCCGGTGCCGGCCACCACGCGAATCAGGTGATAATAATCTTCCGTAGTATAAAGCTTGCCATCGCTGGTGAACGTGAGGCCGACCGGCAGACGCGCCTGAACATTTGGCGTGAAGGAATCCGGCACCTTGACGGTTCCGTCGAGCCAGCCCGGTGTTGTGCCGGACCAATAATTGGAGGAGACACCGTAGAGATTGGTGACGATACCAGTTGTCCCGATGACTTTCACCCGGTTATTGCCGGTGTCAGCCACGATTAGGCTGCCATCGCCGGCCTCGGCCAGACCGCTGGGCTGGAAAAACTTGACCGTTGTGCCGATGGCTCCGCGGTTGTTAATGCCCGTGTAATCACCTTGCCCATTGAAACCGGCGTTCGTGGTGACAAGGCCGTTGGCGGGGTTGATGAGGTAGATGCCATTACGGCCGGCGTCGGAAACCGCCAAGAGTCCATTATGTTTGACAACAATGCCCGACAATGAAGTTCCGGGATTGGCGATGGTGGCAACGGTGGTGACGTTGGTGATCGGCGTCGAAATGCTGGTGACATTGGTCACACCGCCGACAACATTGGTTAAATTGATGAGCAATGGCGAAATCTCAATGACCTTATTGCTACTGGTGGTCACATAGATGTTATCCAAAGGATCCAAAGCGATGCCGGTGGCATTGGTGAGCTTGGTGGCATTGGTGGCGACCAGGTCAAAAAGGTAATCAAACTCCAAGACGGTTCCGTTGGTGCTGAAAGCATTCGCGCTGCCGCGGTTAAGCACGAAGATATTGCCTTCGGAGTCAACCTGAACTCCGACCGGCTTGCTGATCAAGTTGGTTGGGACATAAGCGTTTGGAAAAACGGTTGAGGTATAGCCGGCGACAAGATCAAGCATGCGGATGGCATTGTTATCGCGGTCGGCGACGTAGAGGCAGTCATAGTTTTCATCTATGGCAATCCCCATGGGCGTGTGGAATTGAGCGACCAAAAACGTGCTGCCGTCCACATATCCCGCTTTGCCGTGATTGGAATCGGTCACCGAGGTGACCGTTGGCTGTGCATCGGCTGCAATGCCTGCCATCATGAATATTCCCGCCAGCAACAGCCCTAGTAACTTGCCCAGGCAGCGCACCGTCGGCTTTTTTAATGATTTAAATGAAATAAAAGAATTCATAGGCTGTTCGGTTTAAAAATTTAATCAGGCTTGACCGACTACTTGGTGGTGGGAGTAATCGGATCGCTCCATTCGCCCTTGGGCACGGGACTATCCCAAGCGGTATTGGGATTCATGGTCTGCTTCAGCACCTCGGGCTTGCTGCTCAGGAACTCCCCGGAAGTTGAAGTCTGGAAGTCCGTGTCCCTGACAATCGTCGGGGTGATGAAAATCAACAGGTTTTCCTTGTTCATTTGCTTGTCTTCACTGCGGAACATGAATCCCAATCCCGGGATGTCGCCCAGCAGCGGAACCTTGGTATAGTTGCCGCTCGGATTATCCTGGACCAATCCGCCCATGACCAAAGTATTGGAGTTGGGGATCAAGACTTGAGTTTCAAGGGTGCGCGTATCAAACACCGGTGCGGTCAGGACTTGAGCGGCTCCGTTCACTCCGCCGCCCGTGGTTTGGGAAAAATTGCCAAAGAAGCTGGAAACTTCAGGCAAAACGTGGAGCCAGATGTAATCGTTCGCGGAAATCCGCGGGGTCACGCGCAGGATGGTGCCGACGTTGGTATAGCCGATTGACGAGCCGCCGGAGGTGTTTTGGGTGCCAGCTGAAACAGAAAAGACGGGATATCCGCGCGTGACGGAGATGGTGGCCTCTTCGTTATCAAGCGTGACGATGCGCGGGGTGGACATGATCTGTGCATCCGCCGAGGTGTTCAAAAATGACAGCACCGCGCTCAAGCCGCTGGAGTTCAAGAAACCGATATCTGGGGTCGTGCCACTCTTGGTGTTCCAAGAAAAACCGCCGTTGCCAACGCTGTTAACAATGGATCCAACCGTGCTAGAGGGAGTTGTTGTTGGCACTCCACCGCCATCTGCGCTCCCAGTGCCAGGGAAACTTGTTGTGAAAGTTCCAGACGAATTGCCATTGCCGAAGGTGACTTGCTGGTTTTGCAGCGTGCCGGACCAGTCCACGCCCTTCTGGGTTCTGGGATTGGTGGTGATTTCGATGAGGCGGGTTTCGATCAAGACTTGGCGCGTGGGCGTGTCGAGCTGGGTGACCAGCGTTTCAACCGCCTGCTGTTCGGGATCCGTCCCCACCACCACCAACTGGCTCGTGCGCGGATCGGTCAGCACCCGGCTGCGCTTGTCCGTCAAAACGGACTGGGCGGCATCCACCAAGTTTGAAACGCTCGCATATTTCAACTGAATGACCTTGGTGTATAAAGGCGGCGGCGCGGTCGGATCTTTCACGGTGATGCGGTCAATGCCGGTGCGCTTGTCGTGAATCAATTGCAGGCCATAGTTGTCAAGCAGCGCGAGCAGGGCGTTTTCCGCCGTGATATTTTCCCAGCGAATCGAAAGGGTCGGTTCAACCTTGATCTGGCCGGTCGCCGGGTCGGGCAGGCCGTAACCAATTTTTGGATCCAGCATATAGTTGATGCCGGCCAGCCGGGCGAGATTCTCAATGGCCGTGGTGATGGGGACATCGGAGAATTTAATCTGCGGAATGCCCACGGTGGCGGCATCGGCGGCATTGTCAGCGGCAGCCGGTGCGGCATCAACTGCCGCCGCTGGGGCGACGCTGCTGGTTTCCGTTGTTGTTGCCGCTGGCACATTGGTGTCAACGACCGCAGCGGTGTTGGTCTGCGCCCTGACCGTGGTCAGCAGGCAGGTCAGTCCGATGAGCAGGATGTAACGGGTTTTTTTCATAGGTTGATTAGATGGGTTCCGTGGGTTCGATATGGCTTGGCTCCTGACATTTGATTATCTTTTTTAACCGGGTTTGGCAATTTAATTTTTATTGGTCATCCATGTTTATCCGGTGAATTTGCCCGTTGATCTCCACAATGACATAATCAGGATGGATTTCCAAACAACGCAGACTCACCCGGCCGGAAGTGGTCAAAACATCGCCCTCGTCACCGACGGCAAAGGTGTGGTTGTTGATGATGGCCAGCAAATGTCCCGGCGGTCCAGAGATGCCCGGAACTTTCAAAGATGAGATCTCCACCACATGCGTGGCCGCCGCATTCGCGTCGATGGTGCGGGTGGATTCGGGAAAGAACGGATCGCGCCCATCCTTGGAACTGGTCGGCATGATGAACACGGATTGAATCTGTGCCGAACCGGCGGGGGGGGGATTATCCGCCTGAACCTTCATGCCCCGCAGCAATGAAACACCCATTGCCAGTGCCAACAAAGTGAATGGTAGGTTTTTCATGGTCTTCAGGTATTCGGTTTCACCAAGGCGGCAATTTCCAACCGGAATGAGAGTTTTTCAGGCGCTGCCTCAGAGCCGTTAGGGTCAATATTGATGTTAAGCACCCGTATATGCGGGAATTTGTTTTCAAGATCGGCGATATATTTGCCGATGTCATGATAATAGCCGGTGCCAATGATCTCAAACTTGATCTGTTTGTAGGGAAAATCATCGAACAAATCCTCGTCCGATTCAACGGGCTGGCCCATCGTGGTGATGTCAACATGCCGGTTGACGTTGAATTGGCGCATGGTGTCATAAGTCCAGGCCAGAACATCGCCCGAAGCGGTATCCGCTTCGGCACTGTCTAAAACTGCGTCTATTTCAGCGACTTTGCTGGCGGTGGCATCCGCCTCATTGATGGTTCTTTTCATCTGCTCCAGATTGATCAACTGCTTGTTGGTCTGTGCGGCCAGCAAGCGGTTTTGCTCGTTCTGCGGCCCGATTAATAAAAAATAGACCAGGCTGATCAGCCCAAGCGAGCCGATGACGACAAAAATGAGCTTGTTACGTTTGTCTGGAGGTAGGCGTTTCATCTGGTTTTATCAGCAAATCGGCAGTCCAAGGTGAAAAGAACGAACGGCCGGCCGCCATAGATTGACGGCTGTGGCGAAGACAGTCTGGAAAGTTTCACCGCGTTGGTGGGATCCAAGTTCGACTTGAAGTAATCAAGTTTGGCCAGTTCCTCTTTATAACGGTTCATCTGATCCAGATTGGGGCTGGAATCTTTCCCGTCCAAGGAAAGCGTTATCTGTTCAGTTGATTTGCCGGGATAGGATTGATCAACCTTGATCCGCAGCAACTGAATGTTGGGCACATAAACTTGTTGCAGTGCATTCAACAGGTTTCCCTGTAAAAACCGGTTGGTGCTCAGCATGGACAACGCATTCAGCCGGTTCTGGCTGTCCGCAATGCGATTCAAACCGCCCTTCACCTGAAAAAATTCGTTCGTGTGCGTCTGGATTTCAATCTCCACCTTGCTATAATTTGACTGGGTAAGCTTGTATTCCAGCCAGGTCGAACTGAACCAGACCAGCGAAAGCGCCACCAGAAAAGCGCCGATGTAGATCGAACGCTTGACCGGATCGCGCCGCCGCAAATCCTCTTCGGCCAGCGCCTCGCTTAATAAATTAATTCGAATGGGCATAGGTATGTCAGTAAGTCGCCAGGGCGGTGCCAATGGCCACCGTCAATTGCGGGCCAACGTGGTCAATCTCGACGGCCTGCTGTCCCGGCAAGGCCAGTTGCAAAAACGTCGTCGGGTTCCAGGCTTTGCAATCAGCCAGTAACTCTGAATGCAGCATTTTAATGATCATCTCCGAACGCGTCGTGCCGCCGCTCAAGTAAACTTCAGTGACGGGGCGGTCCTGCTGGTGTTCAAAAAAATCGAGCGACGCCCGGATTTCCCGTCCCAGCGGCACCACTTGTGATTGCAAGGCGGATTCCACTTCTGGAGCCATGCCGACCTTGATGCCCTCGGCCTCGGCATAACTGATGTTCATCGTTTCAGCCAGTCCGGCAGTAAGCTGGTCGCCGCCAATATTCACAGTGCGGATGGTGGCCATTTCACCGCGATCCAAAACGCAGACCGACGTGTGTTTGAATCCAATATCAACCAAGGCCACGGTTTCCTTGGCATAAACTTCCGGCAAAGAAGCCTCAAACGCGTTGATCGGCCCGATCAGTGATGGAACCATCGCATCCGCCACCAAACCGGCCATGTTCGCCGCCTGAATAAAATCGCTGGTCAGTTGCTGTTTGGCAGCGGCGGCCAGAACTTTGAACTTGGTGGCGGAAACACCGCCACGGGCTTCGGCGGTTTTCACCTCGCTCGGCTGGTTGCGTGGTGGAATGATGTAACAGTCAAACGCGTGGTTGGGCAAATCCTGCTGGAGATAATTCTTGTGGTTCATTTTCAGAACGGTGCGCATATCGTCCAGCGGAATTTGCGGCAGTTCAATCTGTCGCACCACAGAATCGCCGAGCCCGACGGCCACCGAAACAAACTTGGTGTTGCTGCCCAGCGCTTCCGTAATGGAATGCAGGTGGTCGGCCATCAATTCGGGAGAAATCTTTTTGTCAAAAATCGGGGCATCCAGCAGAGCATAACGCAACAG
>PLHK01000086.1 GCA_003139955.1 Limisphaerales bacterium | reverse complement strand
ACCTTTGCACCGGCCTTGGCACGCCGAACGGGCAAAACCTGATCAGCGTGCTGGCGCCGGACACGCTGGTCATCACGCCGCTAAGCGGTTTTAGCGCGAGCGGCATTACCGGCGGATCGTTCAGCCCGAACTTGCAAAACTATTTACTGACCAATTCCAGTGCGGTTTCCCTCGCCTGGTCGCTGGTGAATACGTCGGCGTGGTTGAATGCCTCGGTGATGGGCGGAACCCTGCCGCCCAACGGTACCAACGGTGTCGCCATCAGCTTGAATGCCGCCGCCAACAGCCTGGCCGCTGGCACTTACCCGGCCACTGTCCAATTCACGAATGGGAACACGCATGTCGTGCAGAACCTGCAATTTTCCCTGCAAGTTTTGGAGCCGCTAGCCATCACGCCGGCCACCGGTTTCACCGCAAGTGGCGTGATCGGTGGGCCATTCAACGTAACGTCGCAAAATTTCACCCTGAGCAACCTGTCTTCGGCCTCGTTGAATTGGGGTATCGCCAACACGTCCGTGTGGTTGAATGTTTCTCCGGCGGGTGGTGCTTTGGCTGGTGGCGGGGAGGTGACGGTGGCGGCCGGCCTGAATACCGCCGCCAGCAATCTGACGGCGGGCGCTTATGCCGCGACGGTTTTCTTCACCAACCAGACCAGCGGCACGGTGCAGAGCCGGCAGTTTGCCCTGACCGTCAGCCAGTCCCTCGTGCAGAACGGCGGTTTTGAGACCGGCGATTTCACCGGTTGGAATGTGACGGGCAACTCTGGCCAGAACGCCGTGGTTTCTTTTCCGCCGCAATTTGTGCATTCTGGAAGTTACGGCGCATTTTTGGGAAATGTGAGCACGCTTGGCTATGCCGCACAGACTTTGTCCACCGTGCCGGGGCAGTTGTATTTAGTCTCGTTTTGGCTGAACAATCCGAATAACACCGGTTACGGTTCCACCGTGACGCCGAATCAATTTATCGTGAACTGGAACACGAATTCGCCGACACTAAATACGATTTTCAACAATACCAATCTGGGCGCAATCAACAACTGGACAAATATGCAGTTTGTCGTCAAAGCCACGTATGCCACGACCGTTTTACAATTCGGCGCCCGCAACGACCCGGTCGCTTTTGCCTTAGACGATGTTTCTGTGACACCGGGTTTTGCGCCCGCCACTACCACGCAGCCCACTAACCTCACCCTCCTGGCCGGCGGTACTGCGGTCTTCAGCGCGATGGCCACCGGCTCGACCAATCTCACCTATCAATGGCAGAAAAACGGGTTGAATCTCGCCAACGGCACGGGCATTGCCGGCTCGACCACCACTAACCTCACACTCACCGCCGTCACCACCAACAGTAACGGCAATTACAGCCTGCTCGTGACAAATATTTTTGGCGCGACCACCAGCAGCGTCGCAAATCTGACCGTCGTGCTGCCGCCGGCCATCACCAGCTCGTCGGTCACCAACCGCACCATCCAATGCGGTGGTAACACGAATGTTTTCACCGTCACCGCGACCGGCACGGCACCGTTGAGTTATCAATGGAGTCTCGACGGTTTGCCGGTTTTGAATGCGACCAACACCAGTTATTACATCACCAACCTCCACCTGCCGAATCACACCGTCATTGTCGCTGTCACCAATCTTTACGGCAGTCTCACCAGCAACGCCGTGCTTACCGTGCAGGACACCATTTCGCCTGTCATCACGCTAGCTGGCGCCAACCCGTTTTACGTCGAGTTGGGCAGCGCCTTCACCGATCCCGGCGCGACGGCCACCGACCTTTGCGCGGGCGTCGTCGTCGTGATTGCCAGTGGCACGGTCAACACCAACGCCGTCAGCACCAACACGCTCACTTACACCGCCGACGATGGCAACGGCAATACCAACACTGTCACACGCACTGTCATCGTGCGCGACACTACGCCGCCGACGATTTTGTGGAGCTTCACCAATTTAATTGTGGCGGCGAATTCCAACTGCGTCGCGCTGCTGCCCAACGTGACCGGAACCAATTTCATCCTCGCCACCGATTTGTCCGGAGCGCTGACAATCACGCAAACCCCGACGAATAATTTTCTTTTGCCGCTCGGCACGAATACGGTTGTCATCACCGTCGCCGACGCCTCCGGCAACACCGCGTTCTCAACCAACACCGTCGTCGTGCAAGACCAGACGCCACCGGTAATTTTTAGCCAGCCGCAAAGCCAGACCAATTTCATCGGCACGACCGCGACCTTCGGCGTCGCTGCCACCGCCTGCACGCCGCTCACGTTCCAGTGGTATTCCAACAACACTGCGCTGACGCTTTTCACCAACACCACGCTCGCGCTGTCCAACCTTACTTTGTCGGCGGCGGCAAATTATTTTGTCGTCGCCAGCGCAAACGGTGGCGCGACGACCAGCAGCGTCGCCACGTTGACGGTGAATCTGATTCCACCCGCCATCAACGGCGTCACCGCCAATGCCAATGGCAGCTTCAATTTGAACCTCACCGGCTCGCCCGGCTACATCTATATTTTGCAGGCCACCACAAATTTGCTTCCACCCGTGAACTGGCTGCCGCTCGCCACCAACACACTCGGCACGAATGGCGTCTGGCTGTTCACTGACACGTCGGCCACCAACTTGCCGCTGCAATTTTACCGTCTAAAACTTGGGCCGTAATTTCTGAATAGCCTGTGTCTCCGCGAGTCTCTTGCCGTGAACACCAAAAAAAAGCAGACTGATTGCGTGAGTGAATTTTTCAAGTGCGCTGAAAGCGAAATCCAGAATCGCAACCTGCTTTCGCGCGGCCAAAAAATCCTCGTCGCCGTTTCCGGCGGCGCGGATTCGCTGGTATTGCTTTACGTTCTAAATTCGCTCGCGAAAAAAAATCGCTGGCAGATTTCCGTCGCGCACTTCAACCACCAATTACGCGGGCGCTCCAGCGATGCGGACGAAAAACTTGTCCGTCAGGCCGCAAAAAAATTACGGCTGAAATTCTGCGGCGGACGCGCCGAAGTTAAAAATTTTGCCGCACACGAGAGAATATCCGTGGAAATGGCCGCGCGCAAACTACGCCACGAATTCCTCGCGCGCATCGCGCGTGAACAAAAAATTTCCACCATCGCACTCGCGCATCATGCCGACGATCAGGTGGAACTTTTCTTTCTGCGATTGCTGCGCGGCGCGGGCGGCGAAGGTTTGGCGGGAATGAAATGGCGTTCGCCGTCATCTGCCGACAAGCAGATTGCGCTCGTGCGTCCGCTGCTCGGGTTTTCCAAAAATGAGATTTTGGAATTCGCGCGTGCGAACAAAATCAAGTTCCGCGAGGACGCGACAAATTTCTCCACGGATTTTATTCGCAACCGGATTCGCAATGAACTACTGCCGTTGCTGCAAAAAAAATATCAGCCCGGCTTGGCCAAAACCGTTTTACGATTGATGGAAATTACCGGCGCAGAAGCCGAGTTTGTGAGCGCCACTGCGGCAGCATGGCTGGCCAAACCGGCGATGGCGTTCGCGCGATTGCCAGTCGCTGTTCAGCGGAAAGTTTTGCAGGAACAACTGGTCGCCAGTGGTGTGGTAGCAGATTTTGATTTGGTTGAGCAGTTGCGCGTGGCGACGGGAAAATTTGTGAGCGTCAGTTCCGATTTGTCTGTCGCGCGCGATGCGGACGGGAAAATTAAACTGGCAAACGTAAAGGAACGCTTGGCAGAAAAGTTCAAGGCGGATGAATTCAAATTAAATTTGTCGGGCAGGGCAGGTCGCGTGGAATTTGCTGGTTTGAAATTCGGTTGGACTTTGAAAAGATACGGCGGCTCGCGAGGACGCTCGCCCCACCAAACGGAATTTTTTGATGCCGACAAAATCGGCGGCGAAATCATTTTGCGGCATTGGCGCGCGGGCGACCGGTTTCAGCCAATCGGCATGAAGTCGGCGGTGAAGTTGCAGGATTTTTTTGTGAATGCAAAAATTCCGATGGTGCGGCGGAGAAATCTAATTTTGGCAACTACGGTGGGCGGCGAGATTTTTTGGGTGGAAGGTCTGCGGATTGCTGAAAAGTTCAAGCTGACGCCCGCAACCAAGCGGCAATTGGTCTGGAACCAATCGAAAATCGCGGCTTAATTCGCTTTACAGCCGCGCAGTTAATAACTATTTTCTTTCACTCATTTAATTATGGAAGCAAAGACGAAAACGATTGAACAATTTAAGACGCACGCGAAGGACACGGGTTCCGCCGACGTGCAAATCGCGCTGCTCACGCACCGCATCAACCATTTGACCGAGCATTTGCAGACGGCCAAGAAGGATCACAGTTCCCGTCGCGGACTGTTACTGATGGTCGGCCAACGCCGGCGTTTGCTTGATTATCTTGCCGATACGGATGTCAGCCGCTATCAGGCGGTCACGAAAAAGCTAAAGCTGCGCAAGTAATTTAATTTTTAATTTACGGCGCGCGCGGCTGTTCATTACTTCAAGCCCGCCGCCGTTTCTGGAATTGAGTTGTCCGCGCGAACTTCCTGATTCCACCACCAAAAACCTCGCGTAGAAATCCGCCGCCTTCGGGAAATTTCATTCAGCTCCGAAATTTTTCGGGGTTCACTGAAGTTCCTCTGGAGGTGGCATAAAAAAGTTAGTTATGTCACATAAAATCACCGCCGCAGTCGGCGACAAAGAAATCATCATCGAATCCGGCAAGCTCGCGAAGCAGGCTGACGGTTCGGTGACCGTCCAGATGGGCGACACCGTCATTCTCGTGGCCGCCGTGGCCGCGACGAAAGCGAAAGATGGGCAGGACTTTTTTCCGCTCACCGTTGATTACCGCGAAAAAGCGGCGGCGGCGGGTAAATTTCCCGGCGGCTACTTCAAGCGCGAAGGCCGTCCGACGGAAAAGGAAATTCTCACCTGCCGTTTGACCGATCGTCCGATTCGCCCGCTTTTTCCGAAGGGCTGGTATAACGAAGTTCAAGTGCAGACCGTGCTGTTGAGCGCGGATGGCGAAAATGATTCCGATATTTTGAGCATCGTCGGTGCGAGCGCGTCGCTGATGGTTTCCGACATTCCGTGGGCCGGACCGCTCGGCGCGGTGCGCGTCGGTCGCATCAACGGAAAATTCATCGCCAATCCCACGCACGCTGAACAGGCGGACAGTGATTTGGATTTGGTTTACGTCGGCAACGAAAAAGACATCGTCATGTATGAAGGCGCGGCCAAGGAAATTTCTGAAGCCGACTTCAACGCCGCGTTGAAATACGCGCAGGAAGTCATCCAGCCGCAGATTGTCGCGCAAAAAGAACTCGCCGCGAAAGTTGGCAAAAAGAAACGCGAAATCACGCTGAAGATTGTTCCGGACGAAATTCTTGCCGACGCCAAAGCGCTCGCCGGCGACCGTTTTGTTCCCGCACTTTTGACGCCGGGCAAATTGAATCGCGAAGCCGCGTGCAACGCCATAAAGAACGAAGTCGGTGAAAAACTTGTCGCGAAATTCAGCGCGGAAAAAGTCACGCCGTTCGTCATCAACGACGCGTTTTACTACATTCAAAAAGAAGCCGTTCGCAAATTGATTCTCGAAAGCGGCAAGCGCCTGGACGGTCGCACGTTTGACCAGATTCGTCCGATCTCCAGCGAAGTCGCGATTCTCCCGCGCGCGCACGGTTCCGCGTTGTTCGCGCGTGGCGAAACGCAGGCCGTTTCGCTCGTCACGCTCGGTACGGGCGACGACACGCAGGAATTTGATTCCTACACGGGTGGCAAGACGGAAAAGAAATTCCTGTTGCACTACAACTTCCCGAATTTCTCCGTCGGCGAAACCGGCCGCATCACCGGCCCCGGTCGTCGCGAAATCGGTCACGGCGCGCTTGCCGAACGCTCGATTGAATCCATGATTCCGGCGGTGAATTATCCTTACACCATCCGCGTCGTCAGCGAAATCATGGAGTCCAACGGCTCCACCTCGATGGCGTCTGTTTGCGGCGGCACGCTCGCGCTGCTCGATGCGGGCGTCCCGATGATTCGTCCGGTCGCTGGCATCAGCGTTGGCATCTGCACGGAATACAGCGGCGACAATATTTCCAAATACGAACTGCTCACCGACATCATCGGCTGGGAAGATGCGTATTGCGACATGGACTGCAAAATCGCCGGCACCGAAAAAGGCATCACCGGCTTCCAACTCGATTTGAAGCTGAAAGGCATTCCGCACGAAATCATGGCGAAGGCCGTGGAAAAAGCGCGTGTTGCCCGTCTGTTCATCTTGGGCGAAATGGCCAAGACCATCGCCGCGCCGCGCAAGGACATCAGTCCCTACGCGCCGCGCATCACGACGCTCAAGATTAATCCCGAAAAAATCGGTGCGATCATCGGGCCGGGCGGCAAGAACATCAAACGCCTCGTCGAAGAATCTGGTTGCGAAATTGACATCGAGGACGACGGCACGGTCAACATTTTCTCCGTCTCGGCGGAAGGCATGAAGATCGCCGTGGACGCCATCAGCGGCGTCACTGCCGAAGCGGAAATCGGCAAAATCTATCGCGGTCGCGTCGTCACCGTGAAGGAATTCGGCGCGTTCGTCGAATTCCTGCCGGGCAAGGACGGACTTGTCCACATCAGCGAACTGGCGAACTTCCGCGTGAAACGCACCGAAGACATCGTCAAGGAAGGCGATGAGATCACGGTAAAATGTTTGGGCGTGGATGAAAAAGGCCGCGTGAAACTTTCGCGCAAAGCCGCGATGGAAGACCGCGACAAGGAAGAAGCGGCGGCGGCTCCGGCGGTGGCTTAATCTGGAAAAAATTCAAAGCGCGGATGGCGAAAGCTATCCGCGCTTTTGTTTTTGGATATTTTTATTCGACTCCGCCTTGTTGGCGCAACAAGTCTGCTATTTCTTTGTTGGTGTGTAATACAGCAAAGTCCAGAGGTGTTTTACCTCTGTTGTCTTTGGCGTTGATATCGGCTTTGTTGGCGAGCAGCAATTCCACCATGGCTTTGGGACCAAAAGCCGAAGCAATGTGCAAGGGTGTGTCACCGTCGTTGTTCTTGGCATTCACATCGGCCTCGTTTGCCAGCAGCAATGCCGCGATTTCTGTGTAGCCATTTTCAGCCGCCACATGCAATGGTGTCCGTCCGGCATTTTCCTTGTAGTTGACGTTGGCCTTGTTCGTCAGGAGCAATTCCACCATGTCTTTGTGGCCGCCAAAGACTGCATTGAGCAAGGGTGACCAGCCGCCGTAGGACTGCGCTTCAATATTGGCCTTATTAGCCAGAAGCAATTCGGCCACTTCCATGTGTCCAAACTCAGCTGCAATTTGCAGAGGAGTTTGCCTGCCGTAGCTCGCATTGCTGTTGACCAGGTCAGGGTTTGCCTTGATCAACGCTTTGGCCTTTTCTAATTTTCCGTTGAAGGCCGCCTCAAAAAGACTCCCATCACCTCTGCCAGCCGCTGAAATTTTCGGTGACATGCCAGACCAGCCTAGAGGCGTATGATTACCTTCATAATCCAGCCACTTCTTGGCATCAAACCATTCTTTGAAGTCCTCCAATTTCATTTTGTCCCATCCAGGTCCATTAAGCTGTAGTATCGAAGTCACTGCCGGATCAATTTGGTCGAACGGTGCATAGCGACCATCAGGTTCGCGCTTCAAGAACATTAAATATTTTGTGGGTTTCTTCGGATTGAAAGAGGCTAAATCAAATTCGTTCCACCCCGAATGATCCGCTAGCCGATAATGATGCACGACCAGTTTCGTTAGATTTGTGTCGCCCTTCAAAACGAAAACAATCTCAAATTCCGATGACACCCCGATGACATAAATGTCCGGGCTGATGTGAGGAAGATTTGTTTGCTCGGCAGTGTCAATGGTCGAGATAGGCTCGGCGACGGCAATAATGTCCACTGTTTTGTCTATCGTCCGCAAGTCGGGTGAATTTATAAAACGAGCGTCGACTACGAAAATTGCGGCCATGAGGAAAAGAAAGCTGCTAATGATTATTTTCATTGTATTTCCACAGGTTGATTTCTTTGACCCTATTTCCGCCGTTTCTAGTTGTCGAGCCGAATCTCTCTCGCCATCGCACATTATGTTTTCAGCTTCGCACAAAATATAACAAGTTTGACTCGACTGCGCGGCGAAAGTAAAATTGACGTGATGCTGGCTGCTGAATCCAAAGTGGGCAATTCCCAAACCGAACACTCTTCAGACCCCGCCCGTTCCTGGAAATTGATTGTGGAACCGGTGGAGCCGTTTCTTAATGCCGTGACGCAGCGGCTCACGCGGCAGGCGCGGGATTTTGACCCGCAGATCGTGCCTTACGCCGAGCACGCGCTGAACAACGGTGGCAAACATCTGCGCCCAACGCTCGTCGCGCTGGCGGCGGGCTGCTTCGGCCAGCCTAATGAATCTCACGTCACGGCAGCGGTCATCATCGAGATGGTGCATCTCGCCACGCTCGTCCACGACGACGTGATGGACGAGGCGCAAATCCGGCGCGGCAGCCCGACGGTTGCGGCGAAGTGGGGCAACGAAATCGCCGTTTTATTTGGCGATTGCCTGTTCGCGCAGGCGTTGAAACTGGCTTCGGAATTTCCGACGACGGAAATCTGCCGCGCGGTTGCGCTGGCGACGAACACAGTTTGTTCCGGCGAAATTTTGCAGACGCAGCAGCGGCGAAATTTTGCAGCGGCGCGCGCGGATTATTTCCGCGTCATCGAAATGAAGACGGGCGAGTTGTTCACGCTGTCGTGCGATTTGGCGGCGTTTTTGAGCGGCGCAAAACCGGAGCAGCGCGCGGCGTTGCGCGAGTTCGGCGCGGCGGTGGGCACGGCTTATCAGATTTATGACGACTGCGTGGATTTGTTCGGCACGGAAGCGGACGCAGGCAAATCGCTTGGCACGGATTTGGCGAAAGGTAAATTGACGTGGCCGGTGTTGCTCGCGTGGGAGCGTGCCAATGCAACGGACCGCGTGCGGCTGGAAAATTTGATCAAGAACTGGCAGCCGGAAAATTTGTCCGCCGTGAACGAATTGCTTTCGCGTTACGAAACGTTCGGGCCGTCGGTGGGCGAGATTGAACGGTATCTTGAATTGGCGCGGCGCGCGTTGCGGGTGTTGCCGGCGTCACCGGGGCAGGCGGGTTTGCTGCAATTGACGGATTTTCTTGCGCAACAAACGGCGGCTTTGGTGGTTCAATGATTATGTCAGAGCCAGTTCCCATCGTTGATGCCAGCATGCCTGCCGGAATGCTGGAGGGTGATTTGGTGCGGCGCGCCCGCAAAGGCGATCTGGATGCCTACGACGAACTGGTGAAGCGCTATCAGCAGCGGATTTACGCGACGATTTACCACATGACGTCCAATCACGAGGACGCCAACGACCTCGCGCAGGACGCGTTCATCAAGGCGTATTCGGCGCTGAAATCGTTCAAGGGCGGCTCGACTTTTTACACGTGGCTTTACCGGATTGCGGTCAATAAAACCATTAATTTTCTGAAGCAGCGCAAGAACAAGTATCATTACAGTCTGAATGATTTAGATTTTAATACGGAGAATAATCCTGATTTAGTGGCGCTGATTTCCGAGAAAACGCCGGTGCGGGAAGCGGGTTTGACGGAGCTGCAAAAAAAATTGAACGAAGCCTTGATGAAGCTGTCTGAACCTCACAGAATGGTAGTGGTGTTGCATGACGTGCAGGGGCAGTCGCACGAGGAAATTGCGGAGATCATGGATTGCAACATCGGCACGGTGCGGTCGCGGCTGTTTTATGCGCGCCAGCAATTGCAAAGCTACCTTTCCGAATACGCGAAGCCAGCATGAACGAAAACGAACACAACTTTGAAGAACTGAAAAAGCTGTTGAAACTCAAACAGCACGAGGTTCCGCCGCCCGGTTATTTCAACAATTTTTCTGGTCAGGTCGTTTCGCGCATACGCGCGGGCGAAGCTGGTGGCGCGCAAACTTACGTTGAAAGGCTTCAATCCGAAGCGCCGTGGGTCGTCAACCTGCTCCGCATTTTTGAGACGCGTCCCGGTTTGATTGGTGGTTTTGCCACGAGCCTGTGTCTGTTGCTGGTTTTGGTCGTGGTTTTTGCAGATCGGTCTGATGTCGCCTCAAAAAATCTGCTGACGGTTTCCGACCCGTCGGCGACGATGGGCAGTTCCGTCGCCTCGATGCCGGTGCCTTCGCTGGTGGCGGCTTCAGATTCATCCGGCATCGTCGCCAGCACGAATCCCGTGACCAGCCTGCAACCGGTGGCCACGTTGTTCGGCCAGCCGGCTTCCGGGTCGCTTTTTCAGCCGGCGGGTTTTGCGCCTGCCAGCCAATAGGCCAACACTAAAAAATTTCTTTTACGCGGCGACGCTTGAAACGTTGCCGCGTTTTTCATTTAATCAGCGGAGTGCCAACCAAAGTCATTGCCGTTGCCAACCAAAAAGGCGGAGTCGGAAAAACGACCACCGCCGTAAATCTTTCAGCCTGCCTCGCCGCCGACGGCCAGCGCGTGTTGCTGTTCGACCTTGACCCGCAGGCCAATGCCACCAGCGGCGTCGGTTTGGAAAAAATTGACGGCGCGAGCGCGTATCACGTTTTGCTCGGCGAAGGTTCATTGCTTGAAAAAATTAAACCAACAGCTTACGAACGGCTCGAAGCCATTCCCAGCGAAGTGGACTTGTGCGCCGCCGACCTCGAACTCGCGCGGCTGGAAAATCATCTGCAACGTGTTGCCCTCGCGCTCCAGTCGGTGCGCGACAGCGGACGTTTCGATGTCGTGCTGCTGGACTGTCCGCCGTCGCTTGGAATTTTGTCGCTGAACGCCTTTGCCGCGTGCGACGGCATTCTCATCCCGCTGCAATGCGAGTATTACGCGCTCGAAGGCATCTCGATGATGAACCGCATCCTCGACCAATTGCGCGCGGCGGGGGCGAATCCGCGCCTCGACATTTTCGGTGTGGTGATGACGATGTTCGATGGTCGCACGAAATTGTCCAACGAAGTGGTCGAGGAAGTCCGCAAACTGCTCGGCGCAAAAGTTTTTGAAACCCTGATTCCGCGCACGACCCGTCTGGCCGAAGCGCCGAGCCACGGCCAGCCGATCATTTATTACGACAAATACAGCACCGGCTCCGCGGCGTATCAATTGCTCGCGCAGGAAGTTTTGGAACGGTTGAATTCAATTAACAAATGAACTCAAAACTGTCTGAAAAGCTAAATGATTTGCGCTCGCGTTCAGGAGAAACATTGCTTGAATGGCGAGAGCCGACAGCATTTCGACTAAAAAATGAAGGTTTATATTTTCTTGGCGTTGCTTTTGTGCCGAGCGCAATGATTGCATTTACCGCGATTTACAATTTTCCATTTCACCATCCTACACCGCAGGATCAATTCTTCTTTAAGTTCATGATTGAATTTGCGTTAGTAATTGGAATCGGAATTTTTGTCGGTAAGCTGGTTTTTAGGCCTCCGATTTGTATGAACGAAAGCGGCATCAAAAAGAGCGCTATGAAAAATACTCGATGGGCAGCATACAAAAACATATCTTCCTGTCTTGTTCTCCACAGGAATTCAGTTAAATATTCGGTTTTGGAATTTACGATGAAAGAGGACGGCAATTTTTCGCGGTATTCTTTACTCAAAAGAGTTGCTGTTCCAGAAGAAGTTAATCTTGATGCAGTTTTACAAATTCTCAAAAACAACAGTATTCAAATTGTTGAAACGCACATCAATTAGATGTAATTACTTTCAAAAATATGCCCAAAGAAATTCTCGAAATGCCCATCGAAACGGCAACGATGGAGTTGCCCGACACCAAAACCATCCGCCTCAAATGGCCCGACGGCCACAATCCCGATTTCAAGACCGGCCAGTTCATCACGGTCTATTGGCCGGACACGCCGGCTTACAAACGCGCCTACTCGCTGTCGTCCTGCGCGCTGGATCGCGGCTTTTACGAAGTCACCGTCAAGCGCGACGGCAAGATGGGCACGCGCATCGTGGATTGGGCGAAGGCGGGCGACAAACTGTTCGTCATCCCGCCGGTCGGAAAATTTCTGCCGGTCTATGAGCCGGACAAACATCTCGTATGTATCGCCGGCGGTTCGGGCGTGACGCCGTTTCGCGGATTTGCGCGCGAGGCCACGCGGCGGAAATTGGAAACGAAAATCACCGTGCTTTACAGCATCCGCACGCCGGCGGACATCATTTTCCACAACGAATTCCGCGAACTGGAAAAGGAAAATCCGAACTTCAAATTTCACGTCACCTGCACGCGCGCGTTGCCGGAACACAACTGGACTGGCCGCGCCGCGCGCATCACGTCCGACTGGGTGAAGGAAATCGCGACCGATTTGCCGAACACGGTTTTCTACGCGTGCGGCCCGAACGCGCTCGTGGAGTTCGCCGAACATCTGGTCATCCACGAACTCGGCGTGGCCAAGGAACAGATGAAAACGGAGAAGTGGGGGTGAGGATGGACATTGATAAACACGGATTGGAAATTTTCTGCAGTTCAGCTTTTGTTTTATCCGTGTGCATTCGTGTTAATCCATGGTTAAAATAATTTCATGTTAAAACGCACCGCACTTTTTTCCGCGCACCAGAAACTCGGCGCGAAGCTGATTGATTTCGGCGGTTGGGAAATGCCGGTGCAATACACCAGCATCATCGACGAACATCTCGCCGTGCGCAACGCCGCCGGGATTTTTGACATTTCGCATATGGGCGAAGTCACCGTCAGCGGTGCGGCGGCGGCGGAATTTCTCAATCAGCTTCTGACGAACGACATCAAAAAACTCACGCCCGGCCTCGGCCAATACACGCTCATGTGCAACGAGCGCGGCACGGTGATTGACGATCTTTACGCCTACCGGCTCTGCGGCGACGTTTATTTTCTCATCATCAACGCGTCGCGCGTTGAGGCCGATGTTGTGTGGATGAAATCGCAATGGGAAAAATTTCCCCGCCGCAGCGAACTGACTTTGACCGACGCCTCGCACAATTACGCCGCCGTTGCCGTGCAAGGTCCGCGCGTGAAGGATTTCATCAACGACGTGATTCCTGGTGCATCCATTTCCGCGATGCGCGTCGCGCGCGTGACGGATCTGAAGAAAAATGAGATCGGCGGTTTCAAATTTGAAAATCACAGCGTCCTCGTCTCGCGCACCGGCTACACCGGCGAGGACGGATTTGAAATCGTCGGCAGCGATGAATCCATACGGCATTTGTGGGATAAACTTTTGACCGTTGGCGCGCCGTTCGGTTTGAAACCCGCTGGACTTGGCGCGCGCGACACGTTGCGCACGGAAGTTTGCTATCCGCTTTATGGCCACGAACTAGACGAAGAAACGACGCCGATTGAAGCGGGCGTCGGATTTTTTGTCTCGCTCGACAAAGGCGAATTCAACGGCCGCGCCGTGCTCGCCGAACAAAAAGCCAGCCTTCGCTCCGAAGCTTCGGCTCGGCAAGCGAACGGCGTGAAAAAGAAATGCGTCGCTTTCAAAATGACCGACAAATCCGCGCCGCCGCGTCCGCATTACAAAATCTTTTCCGGCGAAAAAGAAATTGGCGAAGTCGTCAGCGGCACGCAAAGTCCATCGCTGAATCTTGGCATCGGCATGGGCTATGTGCCGCCGGAATTTGCGAAGCCGGACACGAAGCTTGAGATCGAGATTCGCGGCAAACGCTTCGCCGCCGTCGTGGTGAAAAAGCCGATTTACAAAAAAAGGTAGCGAACTTTTGC
The DNA here is from genome assembly GCA_003139955.1 of Limisphaerales bacterium. Lineage (GTDB taxonomy): Bacteria > Verrucomicrobiota > Verrucomicrobiia > Limisphaerales > UBA11358 > UBA11358. The sequence goes on along the minus strand of PLHK01000086.1, from coordinate 5,830 downwards.
CGCAAAAAAGCGCAGAAGCCGCAAAATGTAATTTCCTTTTTGCGTGTTTTGTGTCTTTTTGTGGCTGAAAATTTATGAGCAACATTCTTTCTGATCTGAAATACGCCAAATCACACGAATGGGTTCGCGTCAGCGGCGACATTGCGACCCTCGGCATCACCGATCATGCGCAGGCCGAGCTGACCGACATCGTGTTTGTGGAACTGCCCGCCGTGGGCCGCCAGGTCAAGGCCGGCGAAGCCTGCGCCGTGGTGGAATCCGTGAAGACCGCGAGCGACATTTATTCGCCCGTCAGCGGCGAAATCGTGGCGCTGAACCAGCCCGTCACCGACAATCCCGCGCTGGTGAATACCGAGCCATACGCGGGCGGCTGGTTTTTCAAAATCAAATTGAGCCATCCCGCCGAACTGAACGCGCTGCTCTCGCCGGAGGATTACAAAAAGCAGATTGGCGGGTAAAAATGAATTCGTCCGTTGAAAATCAAAAATGCAAAGCTCTTTCACAACTTGCGAAAGAAATAGAATTGAACAAAAGCTGCTGGCTATTTCCAAAAGAAAATAAAATTGGCGGTTTTCTTGGCACTGACCCAATTTTCATAGTCGGCGACCAGCCATCAACAAGCTCGTGGGACGAATCTCATCCGCATCGCAGAATTTTCTACGACACGCTTCAAAAGATTGGAGCTTCAAATGTGCATTTAACCGATTTATACAAAAAGCGTGGTTATTCCAGCGCATTAAAAAATGGTTTGCCACAAGATTTCCAAAGCCACTTGAAATATTTTCGCCGTGAACTTCAAATTCTAAATCCAACGCGAGTTGTAGCAATTGGTTGGATTGCCTATAATCTTCTGCGCAGTCATTTATCAGAATTGAATCCAATTCTCGGAAGAATGTGGCATTTCTCGTATGTGGCGCGTTCGGATAAATCTCATTTATATGAAGCTCATATGAAACGTGCTATTTGGAAAATACAGTTTTAAGAATGAAAATCCGTTTATTCATCAAGCCGTATTGCGGTTGGTGTCACAAGGCGATGCGCTGGCTCGACGACCACGACATCGCCTACGAGAAGATTGACGTGATCGCGGACGACGCGGCGTTCGCTGAGATGGTCCGCCTTTCCGGCCAGGAACTCGCGCCGGTGCTGGACGTGGATGGAAAAATCTTGGCGGATTTCGGCCCGGAAGAATTGCCAAAATTCTGGGAAGGTTTAGCCACAGATAAACACAGATGAAACACAAATGGGAAAAGAATTTTGGATTGAAGCCACGTTTGTTTTTATCTGTGTCCATCTGTGTTAATCTGTGGCTAAAATAAATTTGAAATGACGACAACTGAATTAAAACCGCGTCCACGTCTGCCGGAATGGCTGCGCATCACGCTGCCCACGTCGGACAGTTTTGCGCGCACGCGCGGGCTGCTGGACGAACTGAAACTGCACACGGTCTGCGAAAGCGCCAAGTGCCCGAACCATTGGGAATGCTGGAGCAAAGGCACGGCGACGTTCATGATCGCCGGCGACCGCTGCACGCGCGCGTGCGGTTTTTGCGCGGTCAGCACGGCCAAGCCGCTCGCGCTCGAAGCGGACGAACCGGCGCGCGTGGCCGAGGCGACACGGCGGATGAAATTGAAACACGTCGTCATCACGGCGGTGGCGCGCGACGATTTGAAGGACGGCGGCGCGGAACATTTCCGCCAAACCATCGAGAAAGTGCGTGAGCTGAATCCGGGAATTGTCATCGAAGTTTTGGTTCCCGATTTTCAGGACAGCGACGCATCTATTGACGCTGTGCTTGCCGCCAAGCCGCAAATTTTTAATCACAATCTCGAAACTGTCGGCCGCCTGACGCCGAGCGTGCGGCATCGCGCGACTTACGACCGTTCGTTGAGCGTGTTGAAAAAGGTGAAAGACAAACGCGGTAAAACCATTTTTACGAAGTCCGGGCTGATGCTTGGTCTCGGCGAACGCGAGGAAGAAGTTTTGGCAGCGATGCGCGATTTGCGCGCGGCGGGTTGCGACATTCTCACGCTCGGCCAATATCTGCAACCGACGTTGAAACATCTCGCGATGGTGGAATTTATTCCGCCGGTGAAGTTTAAAGAATACAAAGTGCGTGCGGAAGAAATGGGTTTTGTCCACGTAGCGAGCGGGCCGCTGGTGCGCAGTTCGTATCATGCGGACGAGTTTGGCGCCGCTGCCGCGACTTACTGATTAGTGGCCGAGGGCAGGGCGTTTCAAAATCATCCACGCCACGATGGCGAGGCAGATGAAGAAAATGCCAAAGCTGGCGATGGTGACGAACAGCTTGAATTTGCGGGCGTTTTCAGCGAGTTGCGCCGTCTGCCTTTTCTCGGCCTCCATTAAATTGCCGAATTGATTTTTCAGAATAGCGTTGATGGCATCCTCGTTTTTTAATTCGAGCGTCAGCCAGCCGCCTTCGCTTCGCTTCGGCGCGCCAAGGCTGTCTTCGAGATTTTTCCATTCGTCGGGCAGGCGCGTGATGACTTCAGCGGACGGCGGTTGGAAGCCGTAATTTTTCCAGAACGGCGAATCCTCCTGCATCCAGACGCGAAAGGCGCCGTGATTGGCGGCAAGTTTCTGGATGCGTTCCCAAAACAATTCGCGCGCGGCATCAGCCACGGAAAAATCTGCGTAATCTTCGCTGTGCAACCGCGCGTGCTGGCGGACAATTTGCACGCCAATCGCGCCGGCAAATTTTCCGTCGGCCTCGACGACCTGAAATTCCGTGACGCGATCCTTGAGCTTGTCCGCCGGCAATTGCGCGGCGAGCCAAAGCGCTTTGAGCGCGGGCAGGTCGTCCACGGTGGCGCGGCGGATGTGCAATTGCGGCATGGTTTGATTCTGCAATAAATCTTTCCGGCGCGAAGAAAAATTTGCAATTCCGGCGGACTGTGTAATTTTACGCGGTCTATAAAAATAAAATATGAGCCAAACCAAACAACTTCTCGACGCCTTGCAATGGCGCTACGCCACCAAAGTTTTTGACGCGACCAAAAAAATTCCCGCCGACGTTTGGGACGCGCTGGAAAAATCCCTCGTGCTGACGCCGACGAGCTACGGTTTGCAGCCGTATCAATTTTTGGTCGTGCAGGACGCGGCGAAACGCGCGGCGCTGCTGCCAAATTCGTGGGGACAAAAACAGGTCGTGGACTGCTCGCATTTTGTCGTGTTCACGGCACGCACGGAAATGAAGGAAGCGGACGTAGATAAACTGATTGCGCGCACGGTGGAACTTCGCAAGTTGCCTGTTGGCTCGCTCGACGCGTATCGCGGCATGATGATTGGCGACATCGTCAACGGCCCGCGTGGAAAAATCGCGCACGAATGGGCGGCGCGGCAGGTTTACATCGCGCTGGGAAATCTGATGACGTGCGCCGCCGTGCTCGGCGTGGACGCGTGCCCGATGGAAGGCATCAATCCGACGGAGTATGACAAAATTCTTGGAGTCGCTGGAACTGGCTACAAAACCGTGGTCGCGCTGGCGCTCGGTTATCGCGCCGCAAGCGACAAATATGCAAGCTTGGCAAAAGTTCGCTATGAGACTTCTGAACTGGTGAAGGTCGTTTAATTATTTTGCCAGAAAAAACAAAACTTCCGACACGCAAAATCGTGTCGCAAGTTTTTTTGTTTTTGAAATTACAGTTTTTCCGGCTGCTTCATCAAATCACCGATGCGTGACAGCAACCGTCCCGCCGCACCGCCGTCGAGCACGCGATGGTCGAAGCTCAGGGTGAGGTATGCTTCCGTGACCGGCACGAACTGGCCTTTCGCCTCGTCCCAATGCGGCGTTTTGCGTCCAGCACCGAGGCCGAGCACGAGCGTTTGTTCCGGCAGCGGAATCGGCGTCGCCCAAATCAAGCCGAACGTGCCGAAGTTTGTAACCGTGGCCACGGAACCGCCGGTGGCGTCGGCTGGTAATTTTCTTTGGCGCGCGAGTTCGACGAGCTCGTTGTAGCGCGCGGTCAATTCTTTCAACGGCTTTTTATCCGCGCCGCGCAACACGGGCACAAGCACGCCGTCCTCAGCTTCCACAGCAAAACCAACGTCAATGGCATTCGGATGCACGATGTTTGTGCCGACGAGACGACCTGCGACCGCGCTATTTTCCGCGAGCGCGAGCGCGAGCGCGCGCAAGGCGTAAAGCGCGGGGCCGGGTTTCGGTTCGCAGGTTTTGCGATGTGCGAGAACGGAATCCAGTTGCACCGGCAAACCGACCGTGGCAATCGGGCGCGTCCAACTGCGACGCATCGCGTCGGCGACAGCCACGCGCATGGACGAAGCCTTAGTCAGCTTCTGCTGTTCCAGATTGGCCATGAACTTTTCAAAATCTTCGACGGTCACGCGACCCGCCGCGCCGCTGCCGGCGATGCCCGCAAGGTCGGCGGCGCTCAAGCCGAGTTCGTGCATCCGCGCCTTGAGGCGCGGCGACATGTAGCTGGCGCCGGTGGCGTTGGCAGGCACAGGCAATCCGCGCACGGTCGGTTCCACGCGCGAGCCGGTGGCATTACGCGTTTTTTTGGAGATGATTTCGGTGTCCGTGTCGCAACTTTTTGCCGGTGCGGGGAGATCAAGGCCGAAGCGCGCGGCTTCTTCTTTTGAAGCTTCAATTTTTCCCAGCACGTCGCCGACAGCGTAACTCTCGTTGAGCTGCGCGGAAAATTTTTCAATCCGCCCGCCGCAGGGCGCGGTGACGGTCATGGTGGCCTTGTTCGTTTCGACTTCGATCAGGTCCTGTCCGCCCTCGACCTCGTCGCCGGGCTTGACGAGAAAATTGATGATGGCGGCCTCGGCGATGGATTCGCCAAGCTGCGGCATGATGATGGGAATCTGCGGCATAAAATTAATAGCGGATAAGTTTTCTGGCGGCAGCGGCCACGCTGCGGGCGGTCGGACGATGCGCGGCCCACAAGTTTGGATGATAGGGCACGGGCGTGTCCTTCGCGTTCAATCGTTGTGGCGGCGCGTCGAGCAAGCCGTAACCTTCAGCGGTCACGCGCGCGATGACTTCCGCCGTCACGCCGCCCCACGGCCACGCTTCGCCAACGCAGAGCAAACGGCCGGTGCGCGCGACGCTGGCGACGACGGTGTCAGTGTCGAGCGGTTTGATGGAACGCAAATCCACCACTTCAACTTGCCAGCCTTCGGTGGCGAGTTCGTCTGCCGCTGCGAGCGCTTCATGCACCATCGCACTGTAAGTGACGATGGTGAGATCGCGGCCTTCGCGGGCGATGCGCGCCTTGCCGATGGGCAACGCTTCGCTCGGTAATTTCTCGGCTTTGAGATGGTAATAAAGAAATTTGTGTTCGCAGAAAATCACCGGATCATCAATCGCCACGGCGGAGAGCAACATGGAATAAGCGTCTTCCACGGTCGCGGGCGTCAGGACGACAAGGCCAGGATAATGCGCGTAAATCGCTTCTAAACATTGACTGTGAAACGGCCCGCTGCCGGACGTGCCGCCGAACGGCAAACGCACGGTGATGGGGCAGGGAACATTTGTGCGCCAAAAAAGTGTCGAAGCTTGGTTGACGATTTGGTTGAAGGCGACGGTGGAAAAATCCGCGAACTGCATTTCAATAATTGGTCGCATTCCTTCAATCGCCGTGCCGACGGCGAGACCAATCATAGCGTCTTCGGAAATCGGGGAGTCGAGCACGCGACCGGGAAAGTCCTTTTGCAAATTTTTTGTGGCCTTGAACGCACCGCCAAACGCGCCTACGTCTTGGCCGTAAATAAATACGCGTGGATCGTCGCGCAAGGCGTGTGCTTGCGCTTCGCGGATGGCTTCGAGATAGGTGATGCTCAT
>PLHK01000023.1 GCA_003139955.1 Limisphaerales bacterium | reverse complement strand
TCGTCGAAATTCATGCCCTGGCCTTTGAAGACGGAATGGTATTGGCCCGCGAGCGTCTCCGTCACGATGCGGTTCGTGCGCAGCTCGATCTGCCGGATTTTTTTGAGAATCTCGCGGGGAATCATGCTGGGGAAAATGTTGAATGACAAATGATGAATGATGAATCCGCGCGGGCGAAAAACTCGGCTTGCGCGAATAAACCAAAGGAGTAAATTGCCGCCATGAGTGCAACGCAAGTCATGGAACAAGTGGACAAGCTTCCGTTTGAAGAACAACGTGAAGTCTTCGAGCATCTCCGCGATAAATTTGACGACGCTCTCACGCCCGAACAAATTGCCGAACTCGACCGCCGCGCCGAACGCGCGCTGGCACATCCCGAACTTTGTCGTCCGCTCGACGACGTGGTGGCTGACATCGAAAAACGATTTCGCGCCAAGCGATGAGTTTTCGGGTGGTCATTGAAGAGGAAGCGGAACGGGAATTCGCCGAGGCGGCGGCTTTTTACGACGAACGCGAGCCGGGAGTCGGCCAAAGATTCACCAAAGATTTGCAGGCTTTTTTTAGAACGGTTTGCCAAGACCCCGGACGTTTTCCATTTGCCAGCAGGCTGACGCAAAAAGCCAAAATGCCAGAACCGTGGCCGTATTCCATTTTCTTTGTTGTCAAACGCCAGACTTCCGAAGTGATTATCAGCACCATCTGGCACGGCGCGCGGAATCCGGCGGAACTGCGGCGGCGGCTGAAATGAAAAGCCTGCGAGCGTTGCGGTCACGAGGCGGCTCGTGCGCAGCTCGATCTGCCGGATTTTTTTGAGAATCTCGCGGGGAATCATGGAAATAAAATTGCGAAAAGCATCTCGCAATAATTTAAAATTTTTTAACTCAAACTCTAAAGCCGTTGTGAATCTGTTAAAATTTTGTTCACATCTTGAACATTGGAAAACTGAAATTTTGAAAAATAAATATCACCATCGTCCGTGCGCACCCAAATTCCACCGATAATTAACGGCAATGAAATCACCATCTCTTTTATTTTGACCGTCGTTTTCATAATTGGCACATCTACAATGCGAGGACTATTGAATTTAAAATCAAGGTGCGATTGTTTTTTTACATCTTCGATTTTTTGCGGCAAGTGTTTATCCATGTATGCGCAACTGGATAACAGAGCAACCGATTTTTCAACCAAGTTGCTTTGACTCCTTGGAGTCAAACCCAGCTTAATTGCATAATCAACTTGCACATTGTCTTCCGCTTGAACAGAAAACAACGACGCAACTATAACGACAACGAGTAATATTTTTTCCATAAGTTATTTTCCAATTTCACGGCACGGGCAGTTCATCAAAGATTTTCTGGATGACCGTTTCGCTGGTTTTTTCCTCGGCCTCGGCTTCGTAGGTGATGGCCACGCGATGGCGCAACACGTCCATGCCGATGCTTTTCACGTCCTGCGGCGTCACGTAGCCGCGGCCTTTCAGGAACGCGTAGGCCTTGGCCGCCAGCGTCAGCGCGATGGTCGCGCGCGGCGACGCACCGAGCTGGATGAAATCCTTCACCGCGATCTTGTAATGGTCCGGGTCGCGCGTGGCGCAGACGAGGTCCACGATGTAATCCTTCACCTTGTCGTCCACGTAAATGTCGTTGATGACTTCGCGCGCCTTGAGGATTTGCGCCGGCGTGACGACGGCGCTGCAAGTCGGCTGGCCGGAAGTTTTCGCCATCGCTTCCAAAATCTGCCGTTCCTCCGCGCGCGTCGGATAACCGATTTTCAATTTCAACATGAAACGATCCACCTGCGCTTCGGGCAACGGATAAGTTCCTTCCTGCTCAATCGGATTTTGCGTCGCCAAAACCAGAAACGGTTCTTCGAGCTTGAAAGTGTTTTCGCCGATGGTGACTTGTTTTTCCTGCATCGCTTCGAGCAACGCGCTTTGCACCTTGGCCGGCGCGCGGTTGATTTCGTCGGCCAAAACCAGATTCGCGAAGACCGGCCCTTTGCGCGTGGTGAAGCCGCCGGACTGCGGATTGTAAATCTGCGTGCCGATGACGTCGGCGGGCAGCATGTCCGGCGTGAATTGCAGGCGCGAGAATTTGACCGAGAGCGTGGCGGCCAGCGATTTCACGGACAAGGTCTTGGCCAGCCCGGGCACGCCTTCCAGCAGGACGTGGCCGTTGGCCAGCAGGCCGATGACCAGCCGCTCGACCAAGTATTGCTGGCCGACCACGACTTTGCCGAGTTCACTAAACAGCGGCTGGGTGAACGCGCTGGCGTCCTTGACCGCTTCATTGATGGCGGAGATTCCGGTATTCATTTGGTTTCAAGTTTTACAGACAGATGGACAAGGGGAATTTGGCTGGTGTTCAAAAAATGTGGTCAGGCGCCGGGCAGGAGTTCCAGTTGATTGCCCGGCAGCCAGCCGATTCTGCCGGAGCCGTCCGTGACTTGCAACCAGTCATCGTGCCGGTCCAGCACCGAAAGTTCCGCGCCGTCGTGCAGCGCGAAGGCGTTCACGGCGTCCTTGTAAGGGCCGCTCAAGGCCATCGCATTGGCGTCCGTCACCACGGCCGTCTGCCCGCGAAAATGACTGTAGGACTGCACCGCCAGCACCGCGCCGGACAGGACCGTGGCGCAAATAATGATCTGGGTAATCCCGCGCAACCGGGGGGCCAGCGCCGGCCATATCTGTTTCAAGCCCAAGAGGATAAACGTCAGCCAAAAAAAGCCGGCGGTGAGACATGTGCCTTCATTGAACGAGAGCGAGCCCACCCAGCTTTGCCAGGGACTCGGACGCACCGTGGCGCCCTGCACTTGGTTGCGAACGAACGCCAGATTCCCCAGCACTTCGCTGTCGCGCGGCGTAAGGAGCGCGGCCTGGCGGTAGGCCGCGATGGCCCGCCCCAGGTGGCCGAGCTTGAACTCGGCGTTCCCAGCATTGAAATACAACACCGGCGAGGCCACCCCGGCGGCCTGCGCCTGCCGGATGGCCTGCTCATAACCGTCCGCCGCCGCCGCATATTTCCCTTCCGCGTACAGTTTGTTGGCGGCATCAAAGGGGCCGTTCAGGTCGGCGGCGCAAACCCTGCCCACGGCGGTGAGCATCAGCAGCGCCGCCAGTGAGCAGGTGAGGATTAAAGAACGCGCGTTCATACTTTCAAAGCCTGCAGTTCGCGCGCGGCGGTTTCAAACTTCGCCGCCACCGCCGCCAGTTCCTGCGGGTCCCGGACCGGGGCGTAACGAGCTTGATTGCACAATTGAAACAGTTCGCGCAAGGCCGCCAGCGTGGCGGGCTGCGCCTTCAGCGTGGCCAGCCGGTCATCCACCACCGACTCCGTGATCGCGGAGGCGGGGCAATCCAGGCGTTCGCCCAACTGCTCTTGCAACAGCCGGAAGAGCGTGGCGAAAAATTGCTCCGAATTATTTTCCCCGGCGAATTTGCGCAAATCCGCCATGCCCGCCTGCACCAACTGGACCACCGCGCGCTGCCGGCGCAGGCGCGGGTTGTTCGCCAGACTGTCCGTGCGCCGGCGCCAGATCAGGGCGGCCAGAAACGCCAGCACCGGCAGGCTTTGCCAGGCGAGAAAGCCGGGCCGCAGCAGCAGCGGCGTCCCCGTGGCGATGACCGGGCCCAAATCTTGTTTGACCGGCAGAATATCCGCAGGCGCGGCGGGGTTGTCGGTGGTTTTGACGGTCGTGGTGGCGCTGGGCATTGGCAGCGCTCCGGCCGCATGCACGACAATCGGCACGGCCGCCTGACTGAGCGTTTGATATTGCCGCCGCTCCGGATCAAAGTAAGCGAAGGAAAAAGCCGGGATTGCCCGGACATCCGCATTCTGCGGGGTCACAATCTCTTCGAACGTCTTGGTTCCTTCCAACCCCTGACCGTCGGAGCTTTCGGTTTTTGCCGAGGCCGGGTAAATCTTAAACCCGTTCCAACCGGACAGATCGGGCATTTTCACCGTATCCAGCGCGCCGCTGCCCTGAATCCGCACATGCAGCGTGATGGGATCACCGGCATTCACCGTGGTTGGCCCCTCCGCGACATTCATCTGAAATCGGCCGATGGCTCCGGTGAATCCGGCGGGGGCATTGGGCGGCAGGTTCAGCCCTTGGACATTATAGGTGTCCGAGTTCAGCGTAATATCCTTGCGTTCGCCTTGATTAAAAAAGCGCTGCAGCGGGTCCCCGTTTTGCCCGTTGAAGGCGAGCACAATGGTCATTTGGGCGGTGAGCGGCCCCAGCGTCAGGGTGCCGGATTTGATGGCCGTCACGGTGATGGCCACCGGAGCAATGGTATAAAGGCGGTTCCCCGCCTGCGCGCGGGAGCGGGGCCGCATGCTCATCTTTCCCAAATTAAAGCCGTCCGCCGTCAGGTTGGGCAATTGCAGATTCCCAAAATTGATCACGTCATCGCGCAACCAGATTTGCAGCTCGGCGACGGCTGTCTCGCCCACGTACATCTCCTTCTTGGGCAACACCAGTTTTACAAACGCCACCTGCGAGCCATTGTTCATCTCCTCGGCGGTCGGAGCCCCCGATCCGGTTACAGTTAATGTTAACGGCTGGCTGGAAAGCCTGACTCCGTTTATTTCTATCGATAATGCTGGTATCTGATAAGTCCCCGGCTTCTTGGCGGTCACCGCAAAATTATGCGTGGTCGTGGAAGTGTTTTCGGTGGTGGCGCCATTGAAAACAAAGCTGGTCTGGGTGGATGGCCCCTCGTACGCGATGTCGAGGCCGTCAATGGGCGGCAAAGCGGGCGTTCCATCCGGCGCGCCGTCTTGAAAAGTGAGCGACAGCGTGGCCGTTTCGCCCACGGCGATGGAATTGCGATCCAGCGTGGCGGTGAACGTGATCGCCGACGCCGTCCAACCCCAGCAAAAGCAGCCCGCCACCAACGCCAGGAGCATGACTTTCCAGCGCGGGCTTCGGGCCAAAGATCGGGCAAAACTAAAGGTCATAGGCAAACCGCAATTCCGGCCATTATTTTAATGGTCGGACACGATGGTCAAATCAAAAATTTTCACAATCAAGAGACAGCCCAGGCCCGAAAATGTTCACGCTCACCGGCCAAGGCGGGGGGAATGTGGGTAATTTGACCCTTTACGGCAAGCCTGCATTTGCCTGCATTTGGCAGGAAATTAAAACTCCCAGTGAATCCGCGCTCCAATAAACGAAACCGGCCCGCGCGCGCTGTTAAA
>PLHK01000146.1 GCA_003139955.1 Limisphaerales bacterium | reverse complement strand
CCGCTGCTGGATGCCGCCGTGGCCCAGCTCCGCGAGGCCGACCGCAACGCCATTGTGCTGCGCATCTACGAGCAACGCCCGCTGGATGAAGTGGGTGCCGCCTTGGGCATTGGCGCGGACGCCGCGCAGAAACGCGTGACCCGCGCGCTGGACAAACTGCGCGCCAAACTGGTGAAACAGGGCGTGACGCTGACGGCAACGGTGATTGCCGGTGCGGTGGCCGCGAACTCCGTGCAAGCCGCGCCCGTGGCGCTGGTGCAAACCGTTTCTGCCGTGGCCGTGGCCAAAGGCGCGGCGGCAGGAACGGTAACTTTAACAATCGTAAAAGGAGCATTGAAATTTATGGCGTGGACGAAGGTTTATACAGCAACAGTCGCAGGTGTGGCAGTTATTGTGGCAGCGGGAATAACGACAATTACGGTGGAAGAATTATCCCAATCTCATGCGCTGAAAAAATCTGATGATTTATGGAAAAGCATGAATTTTAGTAAAGCTCCCATTGCAGAGTCTGGTCAGCATTTCCTTCGCACACTTGGCAGCATTGAGCTACATGATGCCACCAATCAAGTCACCATCACAATATCACAACGCGACGACCATAAGATTTCAGGTTCCGCTTTATGGACACCGCACGGAGCTGTGGGAGGCGGAGGATTTACGAAGCCTTTGACACGCGACGGTTGGTTTATCTATGCCGAGGACACTTCACACATTTGGGTTTTTACCGGCGAGACACTCAGCCTCGTGCATTACACCGACAAAGAGATAAGCGACGAATCATCAAGTGAGGTTGACAAGATTTGCCCAAAAGAGGTTAGAGAAGCTTTGCCAGAGAGTTTCCGCAAGAGCGGTAGATTTTCACCATGAGATCATTGTCTAGGAGCGGCATATTCCGGCAGATGTCGCTCTTACGGAGCTTGGTTTTCTTAGGTAGTCTTTCACTACAACTAGGCCGCGCCGACAGCGCTAAAATAGCCGAACCTATCAATCTTGGCGGACAGGATTTTTAGATTTTACGCGGCGTGTGTGGCCGGTTGCTTCCCGGAAACTAAAAGCACCATCAAAAATCTGTCATGGGGTGAACACCCCATGGCGTCCGCGCACTCCTCGCGCTTAATCTAGGCCATGAAGAATAAACCTCTCGTCCCCAACCAAGGCCCGCCATGTCACTGATCTCTATCGTCATCACGCTGATCGTCGTCGGCGTGCTCCTCTGGCTGGTCAACGCCTACATCCCGATGGATGCGAAGATCAAAAAGATTCTCAACATCGTCGTGGTCATATGCGTGGTCGTGTGGCTGTTGTCGGCCTTTGGCGTCATCAATCACAGCGGCGACATCCGCGTCCCGCAAGTCCACTCGTAACCCGCCGTCAAACTACAGCCAATTTTTTACCCGCATGAAACATAATCATAACCACAACAATCTTCCCGCTGCCGAAATCAAACTTGTGCCCGTTCGCTTTGAATTTTCGCATCCGACGGCGCACGCCGTTTGCGTCGCGGGCACGTTCAACCATTGGCAGCCCGAAGCCAAGGCGCTGCATTCCTCCGGCGTCGGCAACTGGTGGAAGGAAACGTCGCTCGCGCCCGGCACTTACGAATACTGCCTCGTCGTGGACGGACAATGGATGCCCGATCCCAACGCCAGAGAATCCGTCGCCAACCCGTTCGGCGGGAGGAATTCAATTTTGAAAGTGGCCAGTTCGCCGGAAGCGGCGCATCTGTCCGACGCGGAAAATTTGCCGTTGAAAAAAGAAACCAGCCAGAAAAACAAAAAATAATATGAACAAACACACACCAGCCGCCAGCCCGGATCTAGGAACACTTGCCGAAGACGCACGCGCGTTGATGGCCGCCACCGCCGATGTCGCCGGGGAAAAAGTCGGCGAAGCCCGCCATCGCCTCGCCGCCGCACTCGAACGCGGCAAGGAGCTTGCCGGCAACCTCCGCGACAAAGCCGTCGCCGGCGCCAAAGTCACCGACCAGACCATTCGCGAGAATCCGTATCAAGCCATCGCCATCGGCGTCGGCGTCGGGGCTATACTTGGTTTTCTCCTCGCGCGCCGTTGTTCCCGCAACTCCGACTGATTTCGTTATGGAAGAATCCGGCTCCAGTCTCCGTCAACTCGCCGCGACCTCGAAACATTTCGTGCGCCGGCTGGCGACCATCGGTGAAAACCGCCTCGAACTGCTCGCAGTAGAAGTGCAGGAAGAACGTGAACGCCATCTGCAGGCCATCCTGCTGGCGTTCGGCGTGGCGGCGTTCGGCCTGCTCGCGGGACTGACGCTCACGGCGGCCATCGTGGTTATGCTGTGGGCGTGGTCACCCGTGGCCGTGCTTTTCATTTTGACGGCGCTTTACGCGGCGGCGGGAATTTTTCTTTACCGACGGCTTATTGGTCTGCTACGCAACTGGCAGATGCTTTCCGCCACGCTCGACCAGCTCCGCAAAGACCGAGCGTGCCTAGAGAAAATCCTCGCATGAGCCCGCTCGCCTCGCGGAAAAAACTTTTGATCGCGGAAAGCGAACTCAATCGCGCGCAGCTCGTCCAGGAATTACAGACGATTTCTGGCGAAGTTCACGCGCTGGCCAGTCAGGCGCAAACTGTCACAGCACTCGCGTCAGCCGCTGTTAAATTGATTTTCGGACTTGCCTCTTTTCGCCGCAAAAAAAAATCGGCTCCGGTTGCCGAAAAACCTTCGTGGCTGAAAACTATTTTACAAGGCGCGCAACTAGCTGGCTCAATCTGGTCAGAATTCCGCGCGCCAAAAAAATAATCCATGCTACCGCGCTGGAGTAAGAATAGTTTGTTCGCCCAAAACAAAATTGCCTGTGTGATTTCCGGTTGTCCCGTTGGACGGAATCACTTGGCTGTTCGCGCTTTTAATGGGACGGGGATTATGTTTTTTTGGGTCGGATGCTCTTGGTTGAGATGACCGGGCAGCATGGGTTTGAACAACGTTTTCCCCTTGTGAACTTGCCGGACGGCGCGGCACAGGTTGTTGACGACGGTGTGCTTGATGAGATAGCCCTTCGCGCCGGATCGGGTCGCTTCTTCGATATACACTGCATCCTGATGGATGGAGAGCATGAGCACTTTGGTGGCGGGGACGGCCTTGAGAATCTGGCGCGTGGCTTGCAAACCATTTAACAGCGGCATCGCCACGTCCATCAGCACCAAGTTCGGGCGGAGTTTTTTAACCAGAGCGACGGCCTCGCGGCCATTTTTTGCCTCGCCGACAACTTTAATATCTTTTTCGACTTCCAACATCTCCCTGATGTCCCGGCGCACTAGCGAGTTATCGTCCGCTAGCAGGACGGTGATTTGTTTCATTGATACGATTACATCGCCGACCGGGTTGCTGGGTCAGCCTCCCTGAATGTGTGCCAATCGTCGCCCTGCGTCCATGGGGTGAACACCCCATGGCGGCCGGCTTCTGCTTGTGCGCATCATCAGAACATAACTCCCAAAGTTGTTCGATTTGGAAGTCAGATTCCGTGGCAAAAATAAATTAGACGGCGACTGAAATCATGAGCAAAAAAGACAAAGACGGGAACCTGCCGGATGCCGACACGCGGATTTTGCAGGCAGATAGAACGCACATTGAACAGGCCAAGACGCGCTCGGAGCAAGCTGTAACGCAGACAGTTCAAGCCAGAACGCACACGGAGCAGGCCGAGACGCAGACGCGGCAAGCCGGGACGCACTCCGAGCAATCTCAAATCCGGACCGAGCAGGCGGAGACGCGCGCAGATCAAACCAAGACACGCGCCGAGCAAGTTGTAACGCAGGCCGATCAAGCTAAAACGCGCACGAAGCAGGCCGAGACACGAATTGAACAAGCCGGGATGCAAAGGGAACAGGCGGAGACAAGGAGAGAACAAGCCGAGACAAAGACCGAACAGGCCAAGACGTGGACGATGGAGCAGTCGCTCCGCACATCCGAATTGAGTTATCGCCGGCTGTTCGAAGCGGCGAAGGATGGCATTCTGATTCTGGACTGTGACACCGGACGCATCAACGATGTGAATCCTTTTCTTTTCAACCTGCTGGGGTTTTCCCGCGCGGAAATGATTGGCAAAACCGTCGGCGAATTGAGTCCGTTCAAGGACATCGAGGAGAACAAAGTCATGTTGTCGCGGTTGCAAAAAGACGGCTATGTCCGCTACGAAGATTTGCCGCTGGAAACGCGCGATGGCCGGCACATCGCCGTGGAGTTTGTCAGCAACGTGTATGAGGCGGGCGACAAAAACGTTATTCAATGCAACATCCGCGATATCACCGCGCGCAAGCAGACGGAAGCCGCTTTAATCCGGCTGGCGTCCATCGTTGAATTTTCAGACGACGCCATTATCGGCAAAGACCTGAATTCCACCATCACGAGTTGGAACCGGGGTGCGGAAAAGATTTTTGGCTATACGGCGGGCGAAATGGTGGGCGCTTCCATCATGCGGCTGATTCCCGCCGACCGGCAGGATGAGGAAAATCAGATTCTGGAGCAGGTCAAGCGCGGGAAAAGCGTCGAGCATTTTGATACCCTGCGACAAACCAAGGACTGTCGGTTGATTGACATCTCGGTCACAGCGTCACCCATCAAGGATGCCGCCGGCAAAGTCACCGGCGTGTCGAAAGTGGCGCGCGACATCAGTGAGCGCAAGCGGATCGAAGAGTCGCTACGTCAAATCCAGGCACGGCTCAAATCAACGCTCGCCGCCGGTTCGATTGGGACCTGGACTTGGGACATTCCAAATGACTGTTTGACCGCCGACGAATTCACCGCGCGCATGTTTTCAATTGAAACGGCCGAAGCGGCAAAAGGCCTGCCGGCGGCAGCCTATCTTCAGGCCGTTTTTGAGAAAGACCAGCCGGATGTCGCCGACAGCCTCGCCCGCGCGATCCAGTCCTGCGGCCATTACGATATTGCGTATCGTGTGCGGCAAAAAGACGGCGAATTGCGCTGGCTGCAAGCACGCGGGCGGGTTGATTGCGACGGCGCGGGCAACGCTTTGAATTTTCACGGTGCTGTGATGGACATCACGGAACGTAAGGCGGCGGAGGGAAAAATCCACGAGCTAAATATCGAGCTGGAGCAGCGCGTCACCGAACGCACGGCGCAGTTAAAATCCGCCAACGAGGAACTGGAGGCGTTCAGTTATTCCGTCTCCCACGATCTGCGCGCGCCGCTGCGCCACGTCATGGGCTTTGTGGAACTGCTGCACAAAGACGCCGCGCCTTCGTTGTCCAAAAAAAGCGTGGGTTATCTGAACACGATTTCCAGTTCGGCCAAGCGGATGGGAAATTTGATTGACGATCTGCTGACATTCTCGCGCGTCGGGCGCGCGGAAATCCAGAAAGCAAACATCAGTCTCGACGCGCTGGTGCGGGAGACGCTGGGCGATTTTCAGGCGGAGACGAACGCGCGGACAATTCTGTGGAAAATCCACCCGCTGCCGCCCGTGTGCGCCGACCGCGCGCTGCTGCGATTGGTGCTCGTCAATTTGATTTCCAACGCGGTGAAATTCACCAGCCAGCGCGCCGAGGCGAAAATTGAAATCGGC
>PLHK01000048.1:20126-28128 GCA_003139955.1 Limisphaerales bacterium | reverse complement strand
GCTGACGCCGGCAATCGTCAGCAAAACGGCTGCGCCAAACATGACAATAGGGAACTTGGGTCTCACAAGTAGTCGGGAGTAAAAGTTAAGGCGAACCAATTACTTCAGAAACAGGTGAGAGGTCAAGATGTTTAGGCTCGTTCAACGGGTTGCTGATGGAGCAATATGCCCAAATTTTTATAAATATTTTAGCCAAAGTCACGAATCCAAGCGGTCATGAAGCCGCTACCGCAATTCCCAAATCAAAGGGCCTTTAGACATTGAGCTAACGGATCATTTTGCCGGCTCCACGCCGATGCGCTTGAGGAACGGTTCGAGCGAGCGCGGGCGGCCNNGTGGTTTTGTCGAAGAAACCGTCGGGCGACTGCTCAAAAACCGTCGCCATGTCCGCTGCGATCGCATCCGCCCACGCGTAGCCGTAATAGCCCGCGCCGTAGCCGATGATGTGGCCGAAATACGCGACGAACGCCGTGTCCGGGGGCACCGGAAAAGAAACGTCGCTCAAAACTTTATTCGACAGCGGCAAGACGTCGTCCGCATTGGTCGCGTGGATTTGCGTGTGCAAGGTCAAATCCATCAGGCCGAACGAAAGCTGCCGGCGATAATAAGTGGCATAGGTCGCGAATCGCGCGGTCTTCAACTGCGCGAGGACGTCCGCTGGGATTTTTTTCTTCGGGTCGCGATAATCAGCGGCGAAACTGTCCAAAACTTTTTTATCCCACGGCCAGTTCTCCAGCATCTGCGACGGCGCCTCGACAAAATCCTGCGGCACGCTCGTGCCGGAGAAGCGCGAGTATTTGGCGCGCGTCAGAATCGTGTGCATCGCGTGCCCGAATTCGTGGAACACGGTCTCCACTTCGTCGTGCGAAAGCAGCGACGGTTTGTCCGGCTGCGGCGGCGTAAAATTGCAGACGAGCGCGCAGACGGGCCGCTGGTATTTTCCGTCCGGCAACAGTTTTCCCTCGATGATGCCGAACTCGGCGAAGTGGTTGTACTTGCCGTCGCGCGGGAACATATCGAGATAGAACAAGCCCATCGGCTCGCCCGTCTTCGCGTCGGTGACGGTGTAAAGCTGCAAATCGCCGATCCATTTGTAAGGCGCTTCGACGCGCTCAAACTTCAGGCCGAAAATGCGCTGATAAATTTTGAACATTCCTTCCAGCACGTTTTGATACGGGAAATAAACGCGCAACTGCTCGGCATCCACGTTGTATTTGGTTTTCTTGAGCACGTTGGCGTAGTAACGCCAGTCCCACGCATTGATGATCGCATTGGTGTCGCCAGTTTCGGCAATTTTTAAATCGCGAAACTCTTTTAACTCCGCGTCATATTTCGGCTGCAAACCGGTTTTGAGATTTTCCAAAAAGTTGATCGCCGTCGCCGCGTTTTTCACCATGCGCGTCTCGGTGGCGTAATCGGCGTAGCTCGCGTAGCCGAGGTCGTGCGCAAGTTCGTCGCGGTCCACGAGAATCTTTTGGAGGAGGGGAATGTTCGCCGCGCGCGCAAGGTTACACTGCGCGGTCATCATGCGGCGGCGCGTCGCCTCGAGCTTCGCGTTGTCCTCAACCATGATGTAGTGGAACGTGATATTGGCCTTGAGCGTGTATTCATCGTCGCCAGTTTTAATACCTTGCTGCGACAAAAAATCTTCCGGCACGCCCGCGAGTTCCGCTTTCGTGAATTTTAATTCCGCGTGCGCCTTCGTGACATTGTTTTCAAAATCCGTTTCGAGCGCGGTCAGTTCCTTGCGCAACTTTTCCACGGCGTCGCGCTGGTCTTTCGGTAACGCCAGACCGGCGCGGCGATAATCGCGCAGCGTGTCGTCCAAAAGTTTTTTGTCCTCGCCTTGCAGTTGCTGCTGCGTGTCCGCAAAAATTTTCAGCGCATGATAAACGTCGTCGCGATAATCAATGCCGACCGACCATTCGGAAATTTGCTTGAGGGCGTCGGTCGCGGCGTCGCGCACATCAGCGTTCGTGCTGGTCTGCTCGATGAGCGAAAGGCGGTCTTCGGCGAGGCCGATGTGAAAATTGACATCGTCGAGCGCGATGAAGGTGTTGGTGAAATTGACTTGCGCCGCGGTCAGTTTGCCGATGTTGTCCAGCGCGGCGTTGCCGTCGGCGATGGTCGTTGCGACGGTGGCGGCGACTTCATTCGTCGTCGTCTCAAAGGTCGGGACGGTGACGACGGAATTGAATTTGGCGGCGGCCTTTTGGAAATCCGCGAGCGAAGCGGTTTTGCCGTCCGCGACGGCGGCGGAGAAAAGAAAAGCGGCCATGAGATTGAAACTGGTTCGATTGAATCGCATAAATTAAATAAAGCTTAGAAACTTTTGCCGAAGATGCGCTCGCATTCAAGCCTGACGTAACGGTCGGTCATACCGGCGAGGTAATCGCAGACGGCGCGGTGTAGGCCGGTTTTTTTCAAACGGCGGCGGGAGCTGTCGCCGATTTCCTTCGGATGGGCGAGATAGTATTCAAAAAGCTGCGCCAGCATTTTCACCGCGCGTCGGTTGGGTTCATGCACGACGGGATTGTAATAAAGATTTTTGTATAGGTAATTGCGCAGTTCCAGATTCAACTTGCGCCGTTCCGGACTGTATTGGATGAGCGGCTTGGAAAAACGGCGAACATCATCGGCGGATTTGACGTCGGCTTTTTCAATGAGGCGCTCGCTATTTTCCACCACGTCGCGGATTTGCAAATCAATAATCGTGCGAATCGTAAAATAACGGCGGCATTCATCGGGCAAAGCGCCATATTCTTTTTTCACCGCGCGCGCGGCCTGCGCCCAGACGCGGACGTTTTTGGACAATTCTTTTTCGGACAACAATTCGGAATCCAGTCCGTCATCGAGGTCGTGGCTGTAATAGGTAATTTCGTCCGCGAGGTTGGCAATTTGCGCTTCGAGCGAAGAATTTTTTGCGGCGAAACCTTTGCGCCCGCCGGGATGGTCGTAGGCAGTCTGATGTTTCGCGAGGCCTTCACGGACTTCCCACGAAAGATTCAAGCCGGAAAAACCGGGGTATTTTTGCTCCAGTTCCTCGACGATGCGGAGGCTGTGCAAATTGTGTTCAAAACCGCCGTGGCCGTGCATCAACCGCGCGAGCACGGTTTCACCCTTGTGGCCGAATGGCGAATGGCCGAGGTCGTGCGCGAGCGCAATCGTTTCCGCCAAATCGGAATTTAATTTGAGCGCGCTGGAAATGTTGCGCGCGACGGCGGCGACTTCAATCGTGTGCGTCAGCCGCGTGCGCAGATGGTCGCCGGTGCCGTTGAGAAAAACCTGCGTCTTGTATTCCAGCCGGCGAAAGGCGCGCGAGTGAATGACGCGGTCGCGGTCGCGCTGGTATTGCGTGCGCCAGACCGGCGGCGGTTCGTAATATTTTCTCCCACGTGTGTCGCCACTGAATTGTGCGTAAGGCGCGAGAAACTGTCGCTCAAAAAGTTCGAGTTCCAGACGGGTGCGCGGCATGGCGGAAATTATTTCTTCAACAGTTCCTGCACGGAGATGCCACGCAGTTCGAACAGGCGGCGGATGGTATCCTCGATCAGATTGTTCGGGCAGCTCGCGCCGGCGGTGATGCCGACGGTGATCGGGCCGGACGGCAGCCAGTTCGCGGTCTCGACTTCCTCTTTTTTGTGCTGGTCGTAATGGACGATGAGCGCGGCGGACTGCATCTTGGCCGCGTTCTTGATGAAATAAGTCGGCAATTTGGCCTCGCCCATTTCCGCGAGATGCGAGGTGTTGGAGGAATTGTAGCCGCCGATGACAATGAGCAGGTTGGGCGGCGTCAAAAGCATTTTTTCCAGCGCGTCCTGCCGGTCTTGCGTCGCGCCGCAGATCGTGTCGAAAAAGCGGAAATGTTTCTCGATTTCGGCGACGCCATATTTTTTCTCCATGACGGCCTTGAAGCGGCGTTGAACTTCTTCCGTCTCGCCGCGCAACATCGTAGTCTGGTTCGCCACGCCGACGGCTTGCAGATGCAAGTCGGGGTCGAAGCCGGCGGAATACGCGCCTTCAAATTTTTTCAGAAATTCATGCTTGTCGCCGCCGTGCAAAATGTAATTACAGACGTAATCCGTTTCACCCAAGTTATAGACGACGAGATAATGGCCGCTGCCATACGCACGCGCCTGCGAGGTCGTGGCCTTGGTTTCCTCGTGCTTGGCCTTGCCGTGAATGATGCTGGTGACGTGTTCCTTCGAATATTGGCGGACGCGTTTCCAGACGCTCATCACGTCGCCGCACGTCGTGTCCA
This sequence comes from Limisphaerales bacterium, assembly GCA_003139955.1. Lineage (GTDB taxonomy): Bacteria > Verrucomicrobiota > Verrucomicrobiia > Limisphaerales > UBA11358 > UBA11358. The sequence continues at coordinate 23,867 of PLHK01000048.1, read as the reverse complement.
CGAGCGCGCAACCCTTCGCTTCGAGTTTTTTGCGCGTGGTGACTTCCGTGCCGAAGGCGGGAATGATGACGGCATCGCCGGATTGCAGCCGCTCCATTTCCTCATCGGTCGGTTTGGGCGAAATGATCTGGATGCCCATGTTGCGGATCTGGTCGTTAACTTCCGGGTTGTGGATGATTTCGCCGAGCAGATAAATCGGCGTGTGCGGCGACACGTCGGAAAAATATTTTCGCGCGGCGTAGGCAAGGTCAATCGCGCGCTCGACGCCGTAGCAAAAGCCGAATTCCTTGGCGAGCTTCACGGTCAGGCCGTCGGCGGAAAGCACGCCGCCGTTGGCGCGGATGCCTTCGACCAGTTCGCTGCGATAATGCGACAGCACCTGGGCCTGCACAGCCTCCATGATGTCGGGGCGCCGCAGGTTGATTTTGTTTTGCGGCGCGGGTGAATCCTTTGACATACGGGAAAATTAGCCGCGAAGGGCAGGGGCGTCGAGCAGGATTTGGGCAGCATAGATGAATGATGGCTCGCTGACCGTCGCATTTTTTTAAATGCACCTGTTGAAATACAAAATTATGCAACGTCGGAATTTGCGGCTCCTGTTCCAATACATCCCGCAGTTCCAGCAATACTTCAGGTAAATCACGCCCGGTCTGAATTGCGCCTTTGCGTCAGGCGTCAGGTAAGGATGTGCGACCACTCTCTGGCGGACGTGAAGTAAGGACGGTTTCGGCTTGCCTTTCAACTGTGGTGCGGAAAAACTTAGCTTTTATGCAAACGCAAGATGCACCGACGGAATTTCTCATCAGGTTTTGGCCGTGGTTCGAGGCCAATCGCAAACGCCTCCTCGGCGGAGTCATGGCGGCGATCGCGGTTTTTGTGGTCTGGTATTTCATCACGACCCAGCGCGCGCAAAAGGCCATTGCCGCCGGCCAAGCCTACACGCAGTTGGAACTGAACCTGCCGCCTACCGAGACCGTGCAACAGGTCGCCGATGCGTTTTTGAAGATTGCATCCGATTATCCCGGCACACTTTCAGCGCAACGCGCGCAATTGCAGGCGGCGAATTTGCTGTTCGGCGCGGGCCGATACGAGGACGCGCAGGCGGCATTCCAGCAATTTCTCGACGCGAACAGTGGCAGTCCGCTGTTCGCGGCGGCGCAGTTCGGCGTGGCGGCGAGCTTGGAAGCGGAAAACAAACTCGATCTGGCGGCGGCGGCATACCGGACAGTGACGGCGAGTTATCCGAATTCACCGGAGGCGTTGTCGGCGCAATTTTCGCTGGGCCGCACACTGGAGGCGCAAGGTAAATTGACGGAGGCGACTGGTTATTATCAAGGAGTGATGCGGGCGCCACTGGCCGGTTCGCTCGCGTCGGAGGCCGCCCGACGGCTGTCGCAAATTCAAAACCAGATCGCCGCAAAACCAAGCACCAAGTCTTAATTCCTAAATTCTCATGAAGCTCACCATCATCGGCACCGGCTATGTCGGCCTTGTATCGGGAACCTGTTTTGCGGAAGTCGGCCACCACGTCATCTGCGTGGATAACAACGCGGAGAAAGTAAAAATGCTGCAGGCGGGCGGCATTCCCATTTACGAACCCGGCCTGGAAGAACTGGTCAAAAAAAATGTCGCCGCCGGACGGCTCTCATTCACGAACAGCACCGCCGAGGGGGTGCAAAAATCCGACGTGATTTTCATCGCCGTGCCCACACCGCCGCAAACCGACGGTTCGGTGGATTTGAGCTACATTGAAAAAGTCGCGCGCGACATCGCCGCCGCCATGACGAGTTACAAAATCGTCGTGGACAAAAGCACCGTGCCCGTCAAGACCGGCGAAAAAGTCACCGAGACCATCAAGCGTTATTGCCCGGCCAAAGTTGAATTTGATGTCGTCAGCAATCCCGAATTTCTGCGCGAAGGTTTTGCCGTCGGCGACTTGATGAAACCCGACCGCGTCGTCATCGGCGTCGGTTCGCAGCGGCCAGCGGCGGCGATGAAGGAAATTTACCAGCCGTTCAACGCGCCGATCATCGTCACGGACATCAATTCTGCTGAACTCATCAAGCACGCGGCGAACTCGTTTCTCGCGCTGAAAATTTCCTACATCAACGCCATCGCCAACGTTTGTGAAGCCGCCGGCGCGAACGTGCAGGAAGTCGCGCAGGGCATCGGTTTGGATGAACGCATTGGCCGCCGGTTTTTGAACGCGGGCATCGGCTTCGGCGGCAGTTGTTTCCCGAAAGACTTGAGCGCCTTCATCAAAATCGCCGAGCAGATCGGCTACGATTTCAAACTACTCAAGGAAGTCCAGCGCATCAACGCGGAGCAGATGGAGCGCTTCGTCAAAAAAATTACCGACACGCTCTGGGTGTTGAAGGACAAAAAAATCGGCGTGCTCGGCCTCGCGTTCAAGCAGAACACCGACGATGTGCGCTCGTCGCCCGCGATTGATTTGTGCCAGCGCCTGCTCAAAGACGGCGCGACGTTGCGTGTGCATGACCCCAAAGCAATGGACAAGGCGAAATCACTCCTGCCAAATGTGACTTACGTTGACGACATGAACGCCGTGGCCGATGGCTGCGATGCGCTAATCATCGCGACGGAATGGGATGAGTTCAAGCAGCTTGATCTCGTCCGTGCCAAAAAAGGCCTGACGCATCCGATTCTGTTCGACGGACGCAACCTGTTTGATCCGGCGGAAATGGAAAAGCTCGGCTGGATTTACAAAAGCGTGGGACGTTGAATTGTTAAAAAGTTAAATCGTTTAATTGGAAACTTCGCCGGAAATCCAATTTAACCATTTGACTATGAAACAAATTGAAGTCAGTGCCGCGCTCATTTTCCGCGACGGCAAATTGCTCATCACCCGGCGCCACGTTAAGTCGCACCTCGGCGGACTCTGGGAATTTCCCGGCGGTAAACTTGAAGCCGGTGAAACATTTGAGGAATGCCTCGTCCGCGAAATTCACGAGGAACTCGGCGTGGAAATTTCCGTCGGTGAATTGTTCTCGGAAATTTCACATGACTATCCGGAAAAATCTGTCCGCCTGAAATTTTTCATCTGCAAATTAATTTCGGGTGAACCGCAACCTTTGGACTGCGCGGCGGTCAAATGGATTGGCAAAACGGAACTGGCAGATTTTAAATTTCCCGCCGCCGATGCGCAGTTGCTGGAGAAGCTCGGCGGCTTGGATTTTGCGCGTTAAGGCTGGCGCGCAGTCGCGGCGACAAAATCTTGGTGTCGGCGTTCCTTCATGATAGTTTTCCGCCGTGGAAACGGTCACCAAACTCACCAACGACCTCGTCGCGTCCTACGCGCAGTTCGGCGGCATCAACCATCTGGACGGCAAAAACCTGCCGTCCAAGCGCGTCGTCACGGCCATAACGCAGGATTTGCTGCGGCTGCTGTTCCCCGGATTTTTCGATGAAAAGTTGATCCATTCCTCGGAAGTGAAGGTAGAAACGGCGGCGTTGCTGGACTTGATCCTGGGCAAGCTCGAGGATGAAATCCGCAAAAGCCTCGAATACCAGCCGCCGGCCGGCCTCGCCAAAAAAAATATCACGAAGGCGGCGCATGAACTGACAGTGGAATTTTTGGAAAGCCTGCCACGCGTGCGTGAAATTTTACAAACGGATGTCGAAGCCGCGTTCAACGGCGACCCGGCGGCGGCGAGCAAGGAAGAAATTATTGTTTCGTATCCGTTCGTTGAGGCCATCGCGGTGCAGCGGCTGGCGCACGAA
>PLHK01000048.1:0-20120 GCA_003139955.1 Limisphaerales bacterium | reverse complement strand
TGTATCACGGCGTGACGCTCGGCGCGAAATCTACGGCGGGCGGTCAGCAGTTGCGCGGCAAGAAGCGGCATCCGACCATTGAGGATCGCGTTACGATTTATCCCGGTGCGACGATTCTCGGTGGCGACACCATCATCGGCGCGGGCAGCACCATTGGCGGCAACGTGTTCATCATGGACAGCGTCCAGCCAAATTCGCTGGTGATTTACGACGGCCTCGATATGCGGGTGTTGAGCAAGCTGGATAAAAACACCGCGCTGGATTTTCAGATTTGACCTGATCGTCAGTTTGAAAAATAACGCCGGCGGATTTTTATTCCGCTGGCGTTTGATTTTGAAAAGCGTTTCCTACTTGCCGAAAATCATTCCCACGATGTCGTGAATGGATTTCCCGTCATTCATCGCCGCGCCCAGGCCGATGACGACCGTGGACAGCACGAGCGTGGAAATGCCGCCGCCGATGAGCAGGTGCGCTTTTTTGCTTGAGCCTTTCCATTCATGGAAAATCCATCCCCAAATCGTGCTGAAGATGATGATGCTTGCCATATGCAACGTCCATGAGGCGAAATCGTATCGGCCCATCTGCGTCGTCCCCATTTGATAGAAAAAGAATTGGAAATACCAAGTCGTGCCCGCCAGCGCGGAAAACAGGTAGTTGGTAAACGCCGGAATTTTCAAGTCCGGTGCCTGACTGCCGCCCATCGCCGTCGCGCCGCCGCCATGTTGCGCATATTCTTCGCGGAGATGTGAGGCGAAGTATTGGTAGCCGGTTTTATTTTTAATGTTCAGCAGCAGGCACCAGATGAAGTTGGTGGTGAATCCGCCCAGCAGGATGACGATCAAGGCGGGCAATCCCTGCCAGAGTTCATGCTTGGAATTATATTTCACCAGATCGCCGCCGGCTTTCACGATGCTGACCGCGACTTCCTTAATGGGCAGTGTTTTGAGTCCGTGGATGATTGCGATCTCGTTGGTTTTGCCAGACAGACCGGACAGACTAGCCGAATAAGCCCCCAACCTCACCGCGATAGCGTCGGTGGATTCTGACAGCAACTGCGCCTGTTGCGGAGCCATCGTCAATATATCGGAAACCTTCGCCTCCAGATCCGCAATTTGTTTCGCCGTCTTGTCAGCATCAGCGCCAGTCAGTCCAGATAATTTGGCCTTGAGCTTGACGATGCTGTCTTGAAGTTGCGGCACCACAGCCACTGGATTTTCAATTTGATCAACCACATCATCAATGGATGAACGGTTCTGACCGCCTTCGGGTGCTTTTTGAAAAAATGCTGTCGTCTTCAAGCTGTCTAGAAAACTTGCCGTCGCCGTCTGATCCAGCGGCGGCACATCAGCGATGGCGATGCCATCAGCTTTGGCCGCGTGGACATAGTCGGACTGAAGAGTGGAAGCTTTAATCGGATTTGCCGCCGTCAATCCGAAGGCAAAACAAGCACTCATGATGCCGGAAAACGTGGCCACCAAAATACCCTTCTTGAAATTAAATTCCTTGATGGCCTGTTTTTTTTGAGCTTCCGGCATTTCCCGTTCTTTCGTCAATCCGGCAAACGCCGCGATGGCAATGCCAATCAGACAAATCGCCACGCCAGCCAACGTGACCTGACCGGAAGTTTTACTGGCGATTTCCTGGATGCTTGAACCGACCGGCAGGCTCGGCATGAAATATTTGAAGATTGGCGGCACCAGCGTGCCGAACGCCGCGCAATAGCCGAGCGCCACACCCATGCCCAGCGACATACCTAGATAACGCATCGTCAGTCCGAAAGTCAGTCCACCGAAGCCCCACATCGCGCCGAAGAAATATGTCCACCAGAGCGTGCTGCCGGACTGCTGTTTCAGCACACCGACCACGTCACTCGTCAATAGCGTCGCGAGCACCCACGGGCAGATGATCCACGAGAAAATTCCGCCGACGAGCCAGTAGGTTTCCCACGACCACTTTTTAACGCCACGATACGGCACATAAAAACTCCCGGAGGCTAGGCCGCCGAGCCAGTGAAAGACGACACCAAGAAACGGATTTCCCATAGTTCAGTTTGGTTGTTTGGTTTAGTTTCGTTTGCTCAAAACAGTTTTCTCGTAACGCTTCACTTCCGCCAGCCAATGTTCGCCGACGGGAACATTTTTGCTTTCGCAGTAAAAATCCCAAACCGCGCCGAAAGGCAGCGTCTTCGCCTCTTCCTGCAATGCGAGGCGCGAAGTGAAATCGCCGTTCGCTTCCGCGATTTTAATCTGCGGCGGTTCGAGCAGTGCGATGAGCAGCGCACGCAGCATATTGCGCGTGCCGATCGTCCACGCGGCGACGCGGTTGATGCTCGCGTCAAAATAATCCAGCCCGATGTGGACGCGTTTTTCAAAACCGTTCGCGACGATTTCGCGCGCGATGGCGAGCAAGTCATCGTTCAAAATCACCACGTGATCGCTGTCCCAACGCACGCCTCGGCTGACGTGCAGCAGAATTTTCGGCATGAATTGCAGCACGCTGGAAATTTTGTCCGCGATGCTTTCAGTCGGATGATAATGGCCGGCGTCTAGGCACAATAATTTTTTCCGGCTGATCGCGTAACCGAGATAAAATTCGTGCGAGCCAACGACAAAACTTTCGCTGCCGATGCCGAACAGTTTGGGTTCGACCGCATCGAGGTTCAACTTCGGCGAAATTTGTTTTTTGAAAATGGCGTTGAGCGATTCTGCGAGGCACGCGCGCGGCGAATTTCTGTCAGCAGGCGTGTCTTTCATGCCGTCGGGAACCCAAATGTTTGTTACGCAGGTTTTGCCGAGTGCTTTGCCAAACGCCGCGCCGATGTCGCGCGAGCGGCGGCAATGCTCGATCCAAAAATCGCGAATCGCCTTGTCAGCGTTAGATAAAGTGAATCCGTCCGCCGCTTTCGGGTGCGAAAAACAAGTTGGATTAAAATCGAGGCCGAGGTCGTTTTTCTTCGCCCAAGAAATCCAGCTAGCAAAATGTTTCGGCTCAATCGCGTCGCGATCCACTTTCTCGCCGCCGAATTCGCCGTAGAACGCGTGCAGATTCAAGCGATGTTTTCCGGGAATGAGCGAATAGGCTTTTTCCAAATCTGCACGGAGTTCATCCGGCGTCCGCGCCTTGCCGGGATGATTGCCCGTGGCGACCAGTCCGCCACCAAGCGTGCCACCGAAATTTTCAAAGCCGCCCACGTCATCACCTTGCCAGCAGTGCAGCGAAATCGGAATCGTCGGCAGAATTTTCAGCGCGCGCTCCACATCCACGCCGATTCCGGCGTAGCGTTCTTTGGCCAGGGAAAAGGACTTTTCAATATTGCTGCTCATGCGAACTGGAATTAAAAGAGATTTTGTTGCGGGAAACTAGCTAAAAATTTCGGTAGCGGAAGCCGTTACCAATCTTGGTCGTAACGGAACGGACAATTTGTTCCGGTGGTTTCGGTTCGCGGTTTTGAAAGCTGGCTGGAACCAGCCAGATCCGGCGGCAAAAATCGAGCCAAAGCAGGCTTTTCATTTGTTTCAATTGCTATATTATCCACCAGTCAGACGCGAACAAAATTTTAAAATTACATGGGCAAACTTTTTCTTGGACTCGATTCCAGCACGCAGAGCTTGAGTGCCGTGGTCATTGATCTCGACGCCGGCAAGGTCATTTACGAAAACTCGGTGAACTTCGACGCCGCCCTGCCGCAGTTCAAAACCAAAAACGGCGTGCTGCCCAATCGCGACCCGCTCGTGAAGCACAGTTCGCCGCTGCTCTGGGCCGCCGCGCTGGATTTGCTGTTCGCGCAGATGAAAAAGGACAAGGTTGCGCTCGGTAAAATTCTCGCCGTCAGCGGCTGCGGCCAGCAGCACGGCTCCGTTTATCTGAATGAAAAAATCACGGAGGTTTTAGCGGCTCTCGATCCTAAAAAATCTTTGGTCGAAAATCTCGGCGGCGTTTTGGCGCGAAAGACCTCGCCGATCTGGATGGATTCCTCGACCACGAAGGAATGCGCCGAGATCCGTAAAAAACTTGGCGGCATCAAGTTCACTGCCTCGCGCACCGGTTCGGATACGTTTGAGCGCTTCACCGGCCCGCAGGTGCGGAAGTTTTACAAGACCGAGCCGAAAGCGTATGAAAAGACGGCCAGCATCGCGCTCGTCAGCTCATTCATGGCATCGCTGCTTGCCGGGAAAATTGCGCCGATAGATTTCGGCGATGGCGCGGGGATGAACCTCATGGACATCCGTCGTAAAAATTGGAACCACGATGCGCTGAAAGCCACCGCGCCGAGTCTCGTTAAAAAATTGCCGCTGCTCGCGCCGTCCGGCCACGTCCTCGGTCCGGTCAGTTCTTACTTTGTCACCAAATACGGACTCAACCCCGAAGCGCTCGCGACGGTCTGGACCGGCGATAATCCGGCGAGCGTTATCGGCCTCGGCCTCATCAAGCCCGGCCAGGTCGCCATCAGCCTCGGCACCAGCGACACATTTTTCGGCACAATGGAACACTGCCACACCGACGAAAACGGCGAAGGCCACGTCTTTGGTTCGCCGACCGGCGGCTACATGACGTTGATCTGTTTCAAGAACGGCTCGCTCGCGCGTGAAAAAATTCGCGAGCAATACAAAATTGCCGATTGGAAAAAATTCGGCGAACTCGTCGCCTCCACGCCGCCCGGAAATAATGACGGAATTCTGCTGCCATGGTTCGAGGCGGAAATCGTGCCGCGCTCCAAGCCGGGCGTCCGCCGTTTCAATCTCGACGAAAAAAATGTCGCCGCCAACTGCCGCGCCGTTTTCGAGGCGCAGATGTTGTCCATGCGATTGCATTCGCAATGGATGCAGGTCGCGCCGGAAAAAATCCTCGTGACCGGCGGCGCGGCGAACGACCGCGCGCTGCTGCAAGTTTTGGCTGACGTGATGAACTGCCGCGTGCAGCGGATCGAAGTGTCCAAGGGTGCCGCGCTCGGCGCCGCGCTTCAGGCTGCGCACGGCTGGCTCGCGGCGGCAGACAAAAATCCGAAATGGGAAAAAATCATCGCCGGCTTCACCAAGTCGGTCGCGGGCAGCGAAATCCTGCCGGACAAAAAGTCCGCGAAGATTTACGACAAGCTCGTCGAAAAATACGCCGCCTGCGAGGGCGACGCGCTGGATGCGATTTGATTTTCCGGCGATTTTTGCCGATGGACGGGCATGAAGTTGACGCCTTGGATTTGCCGTTGGCTGGCCGTGCTGGCTTTTTTGACAACGGCGGCTGCAAACGCTGCGGCTGCGACCAAAACCGGTCATCGCGAAGGCATCGAGCGGATGATCGGCGGCGATGGTCACTACCTGTTCGCGTCCACCAATCAAGAACCCCATTGGCACAGCGTCATCATGCATCCCGGCGCGCACACGCCCGTCATCCATTGGTATGACAAGCTTGATCCGGTCTGGTGGCTGGGCAACGCCGAGGAACCCGTGCCGCCAAGCTGGTATGAACCGACCAACTCCCTGCGCAAGGTGGAATGGTATTTCCGTAATCCGTTCACCAACTTAAGCTATTATGTCATCGGCGTGGCCGACAAGGAAACGGTTCGCAGCGGCCGCTATCCCACGGAGGTCGGCAATCCGCACGGCGGCTGGAATTTTGCGGTGACGCGGCGGCGCATTGTATTCCTGCCGTTCGTGCATTACAAAAATTCGCGGATGGAGAATTTTACTTCGGCTGGCGCGAGCGCGGCAATTTTGGCATCAAATTCAATTTCCACCACGCGCCGGAGAAAATGAAAGAATGACCGCGCGGTGCGTTTGCTGGTAAGAATTCAACCGCCAGCTCGGTTCAATAAATTTGCTTGAAAAGAAGTTAAGTCGAGCACAATCCGTTTGACGATGCGCACATGGAGTATTATCGGACGGATGATCCGCGCATCGTGAGCATTGCTGTTGTTAAGCGCAAGCCGTCAGAAGACTGGAAATATGAGGAAGAGGTATTGGGCAAAAAGGGAGTCAGCACAATTATTACTATTCGCTATAATTCGTCTCAGGCTGGCTTCATGGACATCACGACAGGAGATTTTCATATGACAGGACAACTATGACCAAGTGGTTTAGTTTCAAATTTGTAGTGCGACAAAATGGTTAGTAATAGACTTCGTTGGCTTTCTTAAAGCTTAATCTTAGCGTAGGACTATTATTTAACTGTTCGGCAATGCGGTCGCATTGCCGTTGGGTGAGCTGGTTCAGGTTCGTTTCTTCACTTCCAGTAATTCCAGTCCACGTCGGGAAAAAGATTGTCGCGCGCCTCGACTTCGCGAAGCCATTTTTCGTCCACGCGCGTCAGCGTCAGTTGCTCGTGCAGCGCGATGAAACGCAGCAAGTGGTCTTTCACGCGGCGGCGCGCATAATCGGGGCTCGTCCCGGCACGCAAAATGAACGGCCAGTCGCTCGCCTGCGCGAGCAGCAGTTCGCGCGCAGCCTGTTTCAAGGCGCGCGCCTTCAGGCCGGTGGCCTTGGGAAATTTTTTCACCAGATCGCTCATGCGCTCCTGCGCGATCTGCAGGTGCGGATAAATCCATTCGTTCGACTCGTTGAGCCAGACGCGCCAGTAACCTTCCTCGCCCCAGCTCGACGCGCCGGGCGTGGCAATTTGATTGGTCGGGTGGTGCTGCAAATATTCGCCGGGCGTGAGCAAGGAAATTTCCTTCTGCTCGCTGCACAATTTGCGCGCGAGAAAATCCAGAAACTCAGGGCCTTCATACCACCAGTGACCGAACAATTCCGCGTCATACGGCGCGACGATGATGGGCGGACGGTCGAGCAGCGGCGCGACCTGCCGCGCCTGCGCGACGCGTTCGTCGAGAAAGTGCCGGGCGTGTTCGCTGGCCGCCGCGAGCGCGTGGTCGCGTTCGTAAATCTGTTTTTCGCCCGCGCCGGTGATGCGGAAATATTTCATGCCGGTGAATCCGCGATTGTCGGGCGACGGCAAATGTGGTTTCACATAATCGAAATCCAGATCAAAACCGATGTCGCGGTAGAAATCGCGGTAGCGCGGGTCGCCGGGATAACCTTCGTGCTTGCTCCAAACTTGCCGCGAGGAATCGAAATCGCGTCCGAAAGCGGCGACGCCGTTCGGCGTGAAAATCGGCGCGAACGTGCCGAAGCGCGGACGCGGCTTGGCGTGCAAAATGCCGTGCGTATCCAAGATGAACCAGCGGATGTTCGCCTCCTGCAAAAATTGCTCGACGCCGTCGGCGTAGGCACATTCTGGCAGCCAGATGCCGCGCGGGTCGCGCCCGAAGCAACTGTGGTAATGGTCGCGCGCTGTCAAGATTTGCGCGCGAATACTCGGCGGATGGCCGGACATCAACGGCAGCAACCCGTGCGTCGCAGCGGTGGTGATGATTTCGAGCAGGTTCTCGTCCTGAAATTGGCGGAAGGCGGAAATCAGATTGCCATCGTAATGCCGCCACGTTTCGCGCGCCTGGCAGAATTTATGGTGATACATCCACGCGAGATCGCGGTAGGCGCGATCCCAGTGCGTGCGGTGGATTTCTTTTTCCGCGAGGTCAATCAGTCCGTCGAGGTGCTTCGCGTAACGATTGCACAACAGCGGATCGAGCAGCATCGAGCAAAGCGTGGGCGAAAGCGAGAGCGTGAAGCGCGCGGGCAACTGGTCGCGCCGCCAGCCTTGGACAATCTGGATCAGCGGCAGGTAGGTTTCGGTGACGGCCTCGAAGAGCCAGCTTTCTTCCAGAAATTTTTCATGTTCCGGATGCCGCACAAACGGCAGGTGCGCGTGCAGGACAATGGAAAGATAGCCGGGCATACCCTAAATGATTTTTACAGGTCGAGCTTGTCTGAAAGCCATTCCGCCAGTGATTTGGATTTGATCAGTATCGCCACGCCAGCGAGAAACGGCAATGATTTTAAGACGCAAGGGAAAATTTTCACCGGCACATTGTTGTGATTGCAGACGACCCAGTACAGAACCAGCTCGACAATCGCCCAGCCGACGAGCGCGGCGGCAATGAATCGAACGAGCATCAAGGCTCCGCGTTCGGGCGAGTCCATGCGCGATCAAAGGTTGTCTGGCAGCGGCGGCTTGAGCGACGGGTCTTGCGGCGTGGCACCGACATCGCCGAGATACTGCGTCTCGCGGACGAATTTTAATTCCGCCGCGCGTCCGTCCGTGCCATCGGCGGAAACGGCGACGGCGGGCAGGTCGTATTTTCCATCCGGCAGCGCAAAGCGGAAACTGAACGTGCCGTCGGAACGCAATTTAATTTCGTGTCCGCCGAGCGTGACTTTCGCGTCCGGCTCCGTCGCGCCGTAAATGATGAGTTCGGCGTTGACGTTGAACCAGAAGCCCTTTGATTTTTCCGCGCCGACGCCGCCGAACGGACTGGTGGGACTGGATGAAATTCCGGGACTCGAAACGCCAAAGGCCGTAACCGGCGACGTGACATCGTGCGCGAGCCGACGGCGGATGAGTTCGGTGATTTCGAGCGAACCCATCCAAACGCGGCGCGTCTCGTCAATGCTGATGATCTTGGCCAAGGCCTTTTCCTGCTGCGGCGTCCAGTGCCGGGCCGGGCCGGGCGAAACTGCGTGCGAATGGATTGAGTGCGAATAACGTGGCAGTTCAGGATGACCGGCGCGGCGCAATTCCTCAATGGCTTGCGCCAGCGGGACGTTGTCGCGCACGGCGTCCTCGATGATCTGCATGAGGCGCGCGAACGGAAATTCAAAGGGGATGGTCGCGAATTCGGCGGCATCTTCCTTGGCCGCCGCGTCGGGCGGCGTGACTGTGCCGCTGGAAACCGCGATGCGAATCCATTTGCCAAGCGCGGAATAATAGCCGAGTTCGGCTGAGTAGGAATTGCCGGCGCGCTCGACGTGCGCGAACCAGTGGCGCGATTCCGGGTGGACATGGATTTCGTAGGCAGGATGGCCTTCAATCTTGCCGGCGAAAATGCGAAGGATGAGATGGCCGTCGGTGGACTCGGCGTTCAGCGCGTCCTGTTGGGCGCGCGTCAAATCCCAGTGCGCATACAGCCAGTGTGGGTCGCGCGCGGTGAGGAATAATTTTTTGGTGCCGTAGCTTTCGGGCAGTTCGCCGCCGGAAAAATTCTGCGCGGGCGGCGTGGCGCCGAGGGAATATTTTTCGCCGGGACCGCTGACGCGCGCGTCGGCGGGCGCATCGCCTTCGAGCAGAATCGGCGGCACGTCAAGAATTTCAGCTTTTTTCGGACGCGTGTAACTGCGCCGCACTACGGTCGGGGCCTCGACTTCCACTTGCGGTTCTTTGGCGGCGGATTTTTTGGAGCCGGACTTGGACTTGAGCATTTTTTTCACCGAGTCCACGGCGGCGTCCAGCAAGGGTTTGCGGCGCGTGGATGCAGGGGCTGTCTCAACATCAGTTTTACTGGTGCGGCGAACTTTGGCGGTGCTATTTTTTCGGGGTTCCGGCACGGACGCTGGATTTTTTTTCATGACAGCTGTTCCTTGTTTGGCGATGAACTCATTGCCGGAACGAGAGAGTAGGCTGGGCATAAACGGGACGCAACGATTTTTTTGTCATTGGTCAAAATCACTTAAACTTTAATGGAATATAGGATTTCAATGTCACACGATTTTCCCCCAATTTTCCGGTTCGGCTATCAATTGGACTCGCCTTGACCTGGCCAAAATAATTCAAATTTGAAACCGTGCCATAAGGTGTTCACCCCATCCACAAAGCCAATCTTGGCGCTTGCGGATGGTGACGAGCCAATGGTAGGTTTGCTGGCAAGACTTTATTTGATATGGCTTTCTTTCGAAGCAAGGTGGCATCGCCTGTTCCTACCGTATTCGTGGTGGACGATGAAGTGTTGTTGCTGGAGCTGGCCCAAACCATCCTCAGCCCGCTTGGTTGCAAAGTCGTCACCTTCACTGATCCCGAACAGGCGTTGAAGGAATTTTCCGCCGCCGCGCCGACCCTGGTTTTGACGGATTACGCGATGGGCCGCATGAGCGGCATGGATTTGATCCGCGAATGCCGCCGGCTGAACCCGCTGCAGAAGACCATCCTCATCAGCGGCACGGTGGACGGTGAGGTGTTCGCCAACGCGCCGGTGAAACCTGATCACTTCGTGGCCAAGCCTTACGATGTGAACAAGCTGGTGGACACGGTTCGCCGGATGATCGCGGGTTGAAGCGGGTGGGAATTTGCTTTCCAAGCTCCCGGCGCATTGGCAATTTCCTTTTATATGAAAAAGAAAATTCTCCTCGGTGCTGGCATCGGACTGGTCGTGCTTCTCCTGATCGTCGTGGTTGTCGTCGGGTTTTTTCTCGGCGATGTGGTCAAGGTCGGCATGGAAACCATCGGGCCCAAAGTGACACAGACCACCTTGACCGTCAGCTCCGTGCATATCGGCATCCTCACCGGTTCCGCTGGCGTCAACGACCTCGTGCTCGGCAATCCCGAAGGTTACACGTCGCCCAGCTCCATCAGCGTCGGCAAGACCTCCGTCCGCGTCGCGCCGTTCTCGGTTTTGTCCGGCAAGATCGTCATCAAGTCCGTCGAAGTGCATCAACCGGAAATCACCTTTGAAGGAAACCCCTTCGGCGCGAACAATTTCAAAAAAATCATGGACAACGTGAACGCCTTCACCGGCGGCACCACGCCCGCCACCAATGCACCCGCCGGGACGAAGCCGGCCAAGAAACTTGAAGTGGACGATTTCCTCATCACCGGCGCAATCGTGCATTTCAACGGCGCGACGCTGCCTTTGCCGAAAATTGAACTCACCGATTTGGGCACCGGCCCCGACGGCATCACGGCGGGCGACCTTGTCAAAAAAGTTCTTGGTGAAATCAGCGCCGCTACGCTCAAGGAAGTCATCAGTTACGCCAGTAACGCCGGCAAGGCCGTCACCGGCGAAGCGAGCAAATTGGGCAAATCCCTTGGCGGCCTGTTTGGCAAATAAGATTCAGCCGCCGGCTCGGGTCATTCCACTTTCAAAATCCGCGCAGACTGCTTGGCTCCGCCAAGGATGAGTTCCAGCTCATCGCCGGATTTTTTGCCGAGGAGCTGTTCGCCCAGCGGCGACTGCGAGGTGATGACAAGAATTTCCTTTTGGTCATGTAAAATTTCCGTGCCGCCGGCGCGCGGGCCGAAAAAGTAAATGGATTTTTCGCCGCCATGCTCCAGTTCCACCAGCGCGCCCACGGCGATGGCATCGCCCGCCGCGAATTTTTTCGCGCCGAGCTTTTCAAATTCAGCGATGGCGGCTTCGATCTCGGCGGCCTGTTTGGACTGGCCGCGCGCGAGGTAGGAAGCTTCGAGACCGCGCGTGTCGTATTTATTTTCCGGCTTGTTGGATTCGTGCGTGGCCTCGGCGCGGGAGAACTGCGCGGCGCGGAAATAAATTTCCAGTTCGTCCGTCAGGCGGGCGATAATTTTTTTGATGATGGCGCGTTTGTTCACGAATGAATTACTGGCTGTAAAATTGATTTGCTTTTCGCTTATGCTGAAAAACCAGCCGCTGGTTGGAGAAAATATATTTTAGGCGTTACGTATCTCTTCTAAATGCTCACGAATATATTTAGCAAGCAAAGTATAATTGGTGGCGCTGTTGTCAATCACGCGGTCTCCAAGCTTCACTAACGTAGATGAATCATCTGTGCGACCGTCAATCATACAATGGTCTCGCAAATAATCGCGCCGCGCGTCGCCATGAAGATGTGGATCAGGAAATGGAAACAGCGATACTGCTGCTTCGATGCACTCGGCTGATTCATCGGCTCCGATTGCGCGATAGGCATCGGCGAAAATTGAATAGGGCGGAGTGCCGGGATAATCGCCCTCAAAAAAATAAATGAAACCGCCATTGTCTATGTATCCTTGTGCTCCAAGAAAAACTGTGACGACTTGCGACACCCACGGAAGTGAAAAGATGGAAGCATCGCCTATACGCTCGTAAAGCTCGTCAGAAACCTTATCAACAAGAATTTCGTCCTCTGTTTTCATCGTGTTCAATTAATCTTAAATATACTTCGCGATAATCGGTTTCAATTCAGCGACAGTTTTCTTCGGCCAGAATTTCTTGTCGGTCAGAAAGGCGTTCTTGAGCGCGGAGTGCGCTTTCCAATTCGGTTCCGCCGGAATCTGCGCGATGGCTTGGGCGACGATTTTTTTCGCCGTGTCGGCATTGCGATGGAGATTGGCGATGATCATGTCGAGCGTGACGTGTTCGTCTTCCTTCCAGCAATCGTAGTCGGTGGCCATCGCGAGCGTGGCGTAGGCGATCTCGGCTTCGCGGGCGCATTTGGCCTCGCCGAGATTCGTCATGCCGATGACGTCGTGGCCGGCGGCGTGGTTGGCGAGGGATTCGGCGCGGGTGCTGAAAGCCGGCCCTTCCATGCAGACATAAGTGCCGCCGTCATGTGTGTTCGCGTCGGCAGCAATGGCGGTGCGCAAAAGAATCTGCCGGAGTTCCTCGCTGATGGGTTCGGCGAACGCGATGTGCGCCACGATGCCACGCCCGAAGAAAGTGTGATTGAGCGATTGCTTGGTGCGGTCGAGGAACTGGTCAATGACCACGATGTCGCACGGCTGGTATTTTTCCTGCAACGAGCCGACGGCGCTGACGCTGATGATCCACGCGACGCCGAGTTTTTTCATGGCCCAGATGTTGGCGCGATGATTCAGCTCGCTGGGCAAAATTTTGTGGCCGCGTCCGTGTCGCGGCAGGAAAACGACGTCGCGTCCGGCAATTTTTCCGGTGAGCAAATCGTCCGAGGTTTTGCCGAAGGGTGTTTTGACTTTCACCCATTTCTGGTTGGTGAAGCCTTCGATGTGGTAAAGTCCGGTGCCGCCGATGATGCCGATTTTATATTTTGACATGGCGAATTCTTAACCGCGCGAGGCGCGAAAGACACGAAAAAAAGTTCGCCGGCGCAAAGCATTTTCTCGGCTGGCGTTTGGCGGCGGTTGGATTATTCTGCGCCCATGGAACTTTTCAATAAAATCCTCAAGCTTGCCGTGGATGGCGGCGCGTCGGACATCCACATCAAGGTCGGCACGCCGGTCATTTTCCGCATCAGCCGCGAACTCGTGGCGGTCGAGTGTCCGCAGCCCACAACGGAATGGATGAACCAGGTGATTGACGGCATCACGCCGGTGCATCTGAAGAAAAAACTGGAAGAAGATCGCGAGATGGATTTTTCGTATTACGTCCCGGAGGTGGGGCGCTTCCGCACGAACGTTTTTCAGCAGCGCGGTTCGTGGGCGCTGGCGATGCGCCATGTGAAGGCTTCCGTGCCGAGCTTCGAGCAACTCGGCTTGCTGGAACAAATCAAAACCATCGCGGAATCGCCGCGCGGCATCGTGATGATCGCCGGCTCGACCGGCTCCGGCAAATCCACGACGCTCGCGGCGATGATTGAACACATCAACAGCAATTTCAAAAAACACATCGTCACGCTGGAAGACCCGATTGAATTTGTGTTTGAGGACAATCAGTCCGTCATCGAGCAGCGCGAGATCGGATTGGACACCGCGAGTTTTTACGGCGCGCTCAAACACGTTTTGCGGCAAGACCCGGACATCATCATGCTCGGCGAAATGCGCGACGCCATCACGTTCACGGCGGCGATGAGCGCGGCGGACACGGGCCATCTGGTTTTTTCCACGCTGCACACGACGACGGCGGCGCAGTCCATCACGCGCATCTTGGATTTTTTCAAGGCGGACGAGCGCGAACAGGTTCGCCGGCAGTTGGCCAACTGTCTGCGCGCCGTGATCTGCCAGCGCATGGTTCCAACGGTGGACGGCAAAATGACGCCCGCGCTGGAAATTTTGATCAACTCGCCGCTGGTCAAAAAAATGCTCGAAGAAAACCGGCTGGACAAATTGACGGCGGCCATTGAAACCGGTGGCGACGACGGGATGCTCACGTTCAACCAATCGTTATTTAATCTGGCGAAATCCGGACGCATCACGGAAAAAGAAGCGCTGTCCAAAGCCAGCAATCCGCAGGCGTTGGAGATGAATTTCAAGGGAATTTTCCTCAACGAAGGCGGTCGCATTGTTGGCTGATTGAAAATGAACGTGAAATTACTCGATTGACTAATTATCCACCGGCATTATCGTTTTTTTGAATGCGAGTTTCCAAGCGAACTGATTACGCCTTGCGTGCCTTGTTCACGCTGGTAGATCATTATGGCGGCCAGCCGATTCCCATCCGCGAACTTGCGCGACGCAACGATGTGCCGAAACGGTTTCTTGAACAGATCATGCTCGCGCTCAAGACGCAGGGTTGGGTGGACAGCTCGGCGGGCATTCGTGGCGGCTATTTTCTTGCCAGAAATCCGGCGAAAATCACGATGGGTGAAGTGGTGCGGCACTTCGATGGCATCCTCGCGCCGATTGATTGTGTTTCAGTGACGGGTTACCAGCGTTGCTCGCAAGAGTCGGTCTGCCGGTTCCGGCGGGTTTTCTTCGATGCGAGAAACTATGTCGCCAGCCTGATGGATCGCACGACGCTGGCGGAAGTTTCCAAAGGACTGCCGCTGTCTATGCAGGAGATTTCCACTGGATTCATTGGCGGCGAGGGGATTTGAAATTATTTCATTTGGCAGTTGACAGTTTTCTCATAAAGCGCATAATAACGACATTGTTAGTCGTTATATGCGGCAAGTAACCAACGATTCGTTTCAAAGACGATTGTTTTTGGTGGTTCAGATTTGATTCAATTTTTTATTTGCATCAAATAACGACAGATAAAGTCGCATTTAGAACGCGAAAAACGAAACCTAGAAAGCCAAACGGAAAACCGTCAGCAAAAATGAAAACGACAAAATTAAAACAATTGATAATCGCCGCCACCTTGGGAACGCAGTTCACGCTGCCGGTGCTCGCGGCGGATGGCGCAGCCACCGACACCAACGGAACTGCGTCCACGGAAATTTCTGCTGCTTCTGCCGGTGGCGGCAGTCCGGCGCAGGAGGCGGAGATCAAGGCGCTCAAGCAACAAGTCGAGGCGCTAGTTCAAAAAGTCAATGCCTTGGAGCAGCAAGCGCCGGTGGATCAGACGGCGACCATTTCTGATCTAGATCAGAAAGTGCGTATTTTGCAGCGGCAGCGGGAAATTGATCAGGACGCGGCGACGGCCAAGGCCGCGACCGTGCCGAAAATCAGTCTGGGCGCAAATGGTTTCAGCTTCAGTTCGGCGGACACAAATTTTGTGCTGCAGCTTCACTCGGTGCTCCAGTTCGACACGCGGACATTTTTTCATGATGACGGTGCGAAGGGCGTGGATGGATTTTTGTTGCGACGCGCCCGCCCGATTCTTTCCGGCACGGTTGCGCGTGATTTTGAATACAACTTCACGCCGGATTTTGGCGGCAGTCAGGTGCAGATTTTTGACGCCTATACGATTTACCACGGCGCTCCGTGGTTGCAAGTGGAGGCGGGCAAGTTTAAACCGCCGGTCGGGCTGGAAGCCTTGCAGGCCGACGTGAATACCTCGTTCAACGAACGCTCGCTGGCGACGGACTTGGTTCCCAACCGCGATCTTGGCGTGGCCTTGAAGGGTGATTTATATGGCGGCGCGGCCAGCTATACGGTGGGTCTTTTCAACGGTGCTTCAGACTACAACGGCACGGTCACGAATACGTTTTCCCAGAACAGCAAGTCGGTGGACGCGCGGCTGTTTTTGCAGCCTTGGAAAAATTCCGGCGTGAACGCGCTGCGCGGCTTTGGTTTTGGTGTCGGCGGCAGTTATGAAAATGATCAGCCGGCGACCAGTGTGGCCACCGGTTTGACGCCCGGTTACACGACGGACGGCCAGCAGAAATTTTTCACCTACAACAAAAATGTTTATGCGACTGGCGTGCACTGGCGGCTTTCCCCGCAAACGTATTATTATTACGGGCCGTTTGGTTTGCTGGGTGAATATGTCATTTCCGACCAGCATGTGAGCAACGAGAACGTCGGCGGAGCCCAGAATGTTGACGTGCATAACACGGCTTGGGAAATCTCTGGTTCGTGGCTGCTCACCGGTGAGGATGCGTCCTACAACGGCATCACGCCGCGCCACAATTTCGACCCGCGCCTTGGTCAATGGGGCGCGTGGCAGATCGTGGCGCGCTACGCCGATTTGAATGTGGATGACGACGTATTCAAGGGCAGCGCTGTCAACGTCAACAACAGTCTGGCTAGTCCGTTGGTGTCCGCCGACCGCGCTCAGGCTTGGGCGCTCGGCCTCAACTGGTATCTCAACAAAAACATCCGCGCCAACGTGAGCTTCTCGCACACGACATTTGGCGGCTACACCGGCCCCAAGACGGGCGTGGCGGGACAGCCGGAGAATGTTTTGTTCACGCGCGTCCAACTGGCGTTTTAATCCAAAGTAAAAATTTAATTTTCATGAAGACTCTCTTTAACCTCGTGCTCCTTGCGGCGTTCGCCCTTTCGGCAAACGCCAAGGAAATCAAACTGCTCAACGTGTCTTACGATCCGACGCGCGAGCTTTATGTCGAATACAACGCCGCGTTCGCAAAATACTGGAAGGCGAAAACCGGCGACGACGTGACCGTTTCGCAATCGCATGGTGGTTCCGGCAAGCAGGCACAAGCCGTCATCAACGGCCTCGAAGCGGATGTCGTCACGCTGGCGCTCGCTTATGACATTGACGCGATTTCGCAGCAGGCGAGATTGCTGCCCGCCGACTGGCAAAAGCGTCTGCCCAATGACAGCACGCCTTACACCTCGACGATTGTTTTTCTCGTCCGCAAAGGAAATCCAAAAAACATCAAGGACTGGGACGACGTGATTCGTAAGGATGTCAGCGTGGTCGTGGCGAATCCAAAAACTTCCGGCGGCGCGCGTTGGGCTTATCTTGCTGCCTACGCCTACGCTTTGGAAAAAAATAATCACGATGACACCGCCGCGCGCAGCTTCATCACGAAGCTCTACAAAAACGTGCCGGTGCTCGACTCCGGCGCGCGCGGCTCGACTGTCACCTTCGCCAAGAACGGCATCGGTGACGTGCTGCTCGCATGGGAAAACGAGGCGCATCTCGCGTTGAAAGAATTCGGCGCGGACAAATTCGAGATCGTCACGCCGTCGTTGAGCATTCTCGCCGAGCCGCCCGTGGCCGTCGTGGACAAAAACGCCAAGCGCCATCACACGACCGAAGTCGCCACCGAGTATTTGAAATATCTTTATTCCGACGAAGGCCAGGAAATCGCGGCGAACAATTTCTATCGCCCGCGCAATGAAGCCATCGCCGCCAAATACGCCAGTAATTTCACCCAATTGAGACTCGTCACGCTCGAATCGGAGTTCGGCAGTTGGGCGAACGCGCAGCAAACGCATTTCGCCGATGGCGGAGTTTTTGACCAGATTTATCAGCCGCAAAACTGAAATCTCAACCGTAACAAATTATGACTATCGCCGCTCCACTTCAAACCGCTGTCAAATCAACGCGCAAACAAAGCCGTTCCCTCGCCGAACTGCTCGCGCCGTTGGAACGAATCGCTGCGACGTCGCCGAATCTCGTCGCCAACCATGACGCGCGGTTTGAAGTGGACGGAGAAAGTTACGAATTGCCGCGCTATCTGTTTGTCGGGCCGCGCGGCGGCGATACACCCATTCGCGTCGGCATTTTTGCCGGTGTCCACGGCGACGAACCCGAAGGCGTTCATGCACTGGTTCAATTCATAAAACTGCTCGAGGCGAAACCGGAACTGGCGACCGGCTATTATCTTTCGTTTTATCCCGTCTGCAATCCGACCGGCTTCGAGGACAACACGCGCCACTCGCGCGCCGGCAAGGATTTGAACCGCGAGTTCTGGCGCAGCTCGGCGGAGCCGGAAGTGCGGTTGCTTCAGGCCGAACTCATTTCGCGTTCGTTCCAAGGCATCATCTCGCTGCACACCGATGACACGAGCGCCGGTTTTTATGGCTTCGCCCACGGCGCGACTTTGACGAAAAGTCTCATCGCACCCGCCCTTGCCGCGGCGGAAAAATTCCTGCCGCGCGACGCGCGTCCCGTGATTGACGGCTTTCCCGCGCGCAACGGCATCATCCGCGAAAGTTACGAAGGCATCTTGAGCGCGCCGCCAAAAATCCGTCCGCGCCCGTTCGAGATCATTTTGGAAACGCCGTCCGCGCCGCCGGAATTTTTGAAGGAACTCGCGTTCGTCGCCGCGCTCCAGACAATTTTGCTCGAATACAACAAATTCATCGCCTACGCTCCGAACCTCTAAACCGTGGCGAACGAACGCATCAAGGCCAGAAAAATCCGCGTGCTGCCGGGCTTCAAACTGACGCTCGGCTTCACGCTTTTTTACCTCGGCCTGATCGTGCTGATTCCGCTCGCGGCGGTTTTTTGGAAAGCCACCTCGCTGACGTGGCCGCAATTCTGGCACACGATCACGATGCCGACGGCGATGGCTTCGTATCGCCTGACGTTCGGCGCGTCGTTGCTCGCCGCGCTGGTGAATGCATTTTTTGGTTTAATCGTCGCGTGGGTTTTGGTGCGTTACAATTTTTTCGGAAAAAAAATCATTGATGCGCTCGTGGATCTGCCGTTCGCGCTGCCGACCGCCGTCGCGGGCATCACTTTGGCGACGCTTTATTCAAAAAACGGCTGGATCGGCCATTGGCTCGAACCGCTCGGCATCAAAGTCGCCAACACGCAGATCGGTATTTTCATCGCGCTCACTTTCATCGGTCTGCCATTCATCGTGCGGACGGTGCAGCCGATTCTCGAAGACCTTGATCCGGAACTCGAAGAAGCCGCGTCCAGCCTCGGTGCGAACCGCTGGCAGGTTTTTTGGCGCGTGATTTTTCCGATGCTCACGCCTGCGCTGCTCACGGGCTTTGCGCTCGCTTTCGCACGCGCGCTCGGCGAATACGGCTCGGTAATTTTCATCGCCGGCAACATTCCGATGAAAACGCAGATCACGCCAGTCATCATCATGGGCGAGCTCGACATGTTTGATTACGGCAAAGCCACCGCCATCGCCGTCGTGATGCTCGTCTTTTCGTTTGTGCTGCTGCTGACCATCAACGTGCTGCAATGGTGGACAAACCGTTACAACACCAACAACCTCGCATGACGCCCGCCGCGACCACTTTTCATGTGCCGCATCGCGCCAGCCAGCGGCGTGTGACCGGCGAACCGCCGTTCGTGCGCCGCGCGCTTATCGGCGTCGCGCTGGTGTTTTTGAGTTTGTTTCTATTCATCCCGCTCATATCGGTTTTTGCGCAGGCGTTCGCCAAGGGCGTCGGATTTTATTTTCACACGCTGAACGATCCGATGGCGTGGAGCGCGATCAAACTGACGCTTTACGCCGCTGCGATTGCCGTGCCATTGAATTGCGTCTTCGGCGTCTGCGCCGCGTGGGCGATCGCGAAGTTTGATTTTCGCGGAAAAAATATTCTGCTCACGCTGATTGATCTGCCGTTCTCGGTTTCACCCGTGATTGCCGGTTTGATTTACGTTTTGGTTTTCGGCGCGCAAGGCTGGCTTGGACTTTATATGAACGCGGACAATCCAAAATTTCCGTGGCTCGCGAACTGGCTGAACGACCACAATTTCAAAATCATCTTCGCCGTGCCGGGAATTGTGCTGGCGACGATTTTTGTCACGTTCCCGTTCGTCGCGCGCGAACTAATTCCGCTCATGCAGGCGCAAGGCCGCAACGAAGAAGAAGCCGCGCGCGTGCTCGGCGCGAGTGGCTGGCAGACGTTTTGGCGAGTCACTTTACCAAATATTAAGTGGGGTTTGATCTACGGCGTGATTTTGTGCAACGCGCGCGCGATGGGCGAGTTCGGTGCGGTTTCGGTCGTCAGCGGAAAAATTCGCGGCCAGACGAATACGATTCCGCTGCACATCGAGGCGTTGTATGATGACTACAATTTCACCGGCGCGTTCGCGGTGGCGTCGCTGCTGGCGTTGCTCGCGCTTGTCACGCTGGGAATCAAAACTTGGGTGGAACACCAGCAGGCCAAACAGGAACAAACGGAGATTGTCCAATGAGCGTCGAAGTCAAAAACGTCATAAAAAAATTCGGCGCCTTCACCGCGCTCGACAACGTGAGCCTCAAGGTCGAGTCCGGCGAACTCGTCGCGCTGCTCGGCCCGTCCGGCTCCGGCAAAACCAC
>PLHK01000156.1 GCA_003139955.1 Limisphaerales bacterium | reverse complement strand
ATTGACGTTGACGGATGTGTCATCGCAGTCGGGCGACATTGTGAAGTTCGATGACAATGGACTGCTGTTGCGCGCCGGTGATGCCTATACGAACCTTGCGTGGAGCAAGCTCTCGCAGGATTCGCTCAAGCACCTCACCGAAAGCCCGAAAATCAAGCCGTATGCCGAAGTGTTTATCGAGCCGGATGCGTCGTCACGTCCGCCCCCGCCGGAAATCAAAGTGAATGACGTCACGCGGCTGGAGCGTCCGGCGAATTCGTCGTTGCTCGGCGGGCTGTTCGGGTCGCCGGTGGGGTGGTTCATTATTCTGGTGCTTTACGTGGCGAATCTTTACGCGGGATTCGAGGTGTCGGTCATCCGCGCGCGCCCGGCGGCGCAAGTGATCGGCTTGTCGGCGGTGCTGCCGGTGATCGGGCCGGTGATCTTTCTGGCGATGCCGATGAAAGTGGAAGCGCCGCCGGAGGAAAAAATTGAAGTTGCCCCCGCCGGCACAGCGGCGGCGGCCGCGCAGAGAACGCCCGAGGAAGTCGAGGCGATTCAAGCGGCCGCAGCGGCCTCCCAGCGGGTAGAAAAGAAACCGGAGGCACAGGTCTATGCGCGGGGAAAATTCACATTCAACAAACGATTTGTGGAAACCAAGTTTGCGGGCTACATCGGCGAGCCGAAGGGAGAGGCGACCCAGTTCAGCATGGAAATCAAGACGGCACAGGCGCAGTTTGCCGTTGAGCACATCCTGCAGGTCGCGGCCACGGATATCATCATTGAAACCGTCCAGTCGGGCCAAGTGACGCTGCCGCTGACGGACATTTTGGAAATCAAACTCAACCCCAAAACCGCTTGAAATACCGCAGCATTCTTCTCTTTGGCGCACCCGGCGCCGGCAAGGGCACGCAGGGCAAAGTCCTGGGCGTGATCCCAAATTTTTACCATTGCGCCTGCGGCGATGTCTTTCGCAACCTGCGCCCGGACAGCCCGCTCGGCAAGGTTTTCATCAAGTATTCCAGCCGCGGCCTGCTGGTACCGGACGAGACGACAATCGAGCTTTGGAAGCAGAACATCGAGAACACGATGCAGGTCGGGCGTTTTCATCCTGATCACGACACGCTCGTGCTGGACGGCATTCCGCGTAATGTGCAACAGGCAAAAATGCTACGCAACACGCTGGATGTGGTCGCCGTTTTCTATCTCAAAAGCAGTGATGAAAAAAAACTGGTCGCGCGCATCCAACGTCGCGCCATCAAGGAAAATCGACTGGACGACGCCAATTTGAATGTCATCTGCGAGCGGCTCAAGGTCTATGAAAAGGAAACCATGCCGGTCCTGAAATTTTACGGCCCCAAGCTCGTACATCAGATCAACGCCGACCAGTCGCCCGCGAAAGTGCTCGCCGACATCCTGCATCATGCGGTAAAAAAATAAACGCCCGATGACGTCGCTGCGCATCATTTTCATGGGCACGGCGCAACTTTCGTGCGCCAGTTTGGAAAAACTGGCCGAAGATAAAAATTGTTCGGTTATTGCGGTCGCAACGCAGCCGGACAAGCCCAAGGGACGCGAACTCAAGCTCACGCCGTCGCCCGTGAAAATTCTCGCGGAGAAATTAAATCTGCGCGTGCTCCAGCCGTTGAAAGCGCGCGATGAAAAATTTATTTCCGAACTGCGCGAATTAAAACCGGACTTGATCGTCGTCGTGGCTTACGGACAGATTTTGCCGCAAACGATTTTGGATTTGCCAAAATTTGGCTGCCTCAATGTTCACACTTCGCTCTTGCCGAAATATCGCGGCGCAGCACCCATCCAGTGGGCCATTGCCGATGGTGAACCAGAAACCGGCGTGACGATCATGAAAATGGATGCCGGCCTCGACACCGGTCCGATTTTGTCTGCGCGCCGCACGCCGATTCTGCCAACGGACGATTCACAAATCCTCCACGACCGCCTCGCGCAGCTCGGCGCGGAATTGCTGGTTGAAACGATTCCAAATTATGTTGATGGGAAAATTTCCCCGCAGTGGCAACCCGCCGAAGGTTCAAGTTATGCGGCGAAAATAAAAAAGGAGGACGGCAAAATTGACTGGAACGAACCGGCGGAAAAGATTTTAAACCGACTGCGCGCGTTCACGCCGTGGCCAGGCGCGTTTACATTTCTTCAAGCTGAAACCCCGCTGCAGTTGTTGAAAATTTGGAAAGCTGAGGTCGTGGAAAAATCCGGGACGGCGGGCGAAATCTTATCCGCTGACAAGACCGGCATTGTCGTCGGCTGCGATGGAAACGCGCTGCGGATTTTGGAATTGCAGCGTGAAGGCGGCAGGCGGCTCACGCCGGAGCAATTTCTAATCGGCCATCCGCTCAAGTCTGGACAAAAATTTGTCAGCGCTGTTTAAGCGCATCTTTAAAACCGGCGGCGTAGGCTTCAAACACGCGCCGCATTTCGTCGCGCACGGTGCGGAAGCAACGCAAAATGTCCTCGTCGCTGCCGGTGGCTTTTGCCGGATCAAAAAACGGCCAGTGATGGCGGTTCAACTGGCCGGGAAAAATCGGGCAGGCCTGATCCGCGTTGCCGCAGACGGTGATGACGGTGTCCACGCGCTGTTCCAAAAATTCTTTCAAGTGTTTCGAGCTGTGCGCGGAAATATCAATGCCGACTTCGGCCATGACTTTGATGGCGAGCGGATGCACGAAGCCGGCGGGTTTGGAGCCGGCACTTTGAACGTTTGCGCTGTCGCCGAGTGCGGCGCGCAAAAAACCTTCGCCAAGGTGGCTGCGGCAGGAATTACCCGTGCAGAGGATCAAGATGGTGGGTTTGGGATTCGTGGACATAAATTCAAATTATTTTTGCTGATACCAGTCGCGCGACTGGTTGCAGATTTTGCAGACGGACAACATCACCGGCACTTCGACGAGCACGCCGACGACCGTCGCCAGCGCCGCGCCGGAACCCGCGCCGAAAAGCGTGATGGCCACGGCCACGGCGAGTTCAAAAAAATTGCTGGCGCCGATGAGCGCGCCCGGCGACGCGATGTTGTGCGGCACGCGTAATTTGCGCATGAGCAAATAGGCGAGCGTGGAATTGAAATAGACCTGAATGATAATCGGCACGGCCAAAAAAAGCACGGCCAGCCAGCGCGTGGTTAAATTGTCCGCCTGAAACGCGAAAATTAAAATGAGCGTCAACAGCAGTGCGAACATGGTCACGGGCTGAAACTTCGGCAGGAAATTTTTCTCGAACCAGTCCTTGCCGCGCAATTTGAGCAGCACGGTTCGCGTCAGCCACGCCGCCGCGAGCGGAATGACAATGAAAACCACGACGCTCGTGACGAGCACTTTGGCTGGCACAATGACATTCGCCACGCCGCACAGAAACATCACGATGGGCGCGAAGGCGACGAGCATGATCAGGTCATTCACTGCAACTTGCACGAGCGTGTAAACCGGATCGCCGTCTGTGAGATAACTCCACACAAAAACCATCGCGGTGCAGGGCGCGGCGGCGAGGATGATGAGGCCGGCGGTGTATTCCTTCGCCAGTTCCGGTGAAATCCACGCGCTGAAAATATGTTGCATGAACAGCCAGCCGAGAAACGCCATGCTGAACGGTTTCACCAGCCAGTTGACGAACAGCGTCACGAACAGGCCTTTCGGTTTTTTGGCGATGTTGCTGAGCGAGGTGAAATCTATCTTCAACATCATTGGATAAATCATCAGCCAGATCAGCACGGCGATGGGCGCGTTGACGTGCGAGCCGGAGACGAATTCAACCTTACTCAAATCTGCGGTGAACTGCGGCGCGAGTTTTCCAAACGCGACACCAACAACCATGCACAGGAAAACCCACAGGGTCAGGTAGCGCTCGAAGAATGCGAGCCGCTTGGGTGAAGTTGGGTTGCTCACGATTTTCGTTGCTGTCATTTACCGCATTTGCCGGCGGGCGGCGCGTCCGAGAAATTAAATTTCAGCGGGTTGAATTCCGAACGGGCAGCGGCTGGCGGCAGACATTTTTCCATCGCCAGACACGCCGTGTGTCGTTCGGTCAGGTGCAAGACAACTTCGTTGTTCGTCAATGCAACGGAGCCAAGCGGAAATTGCGTGATGTAGCCGACCTCGTGTTCGACATCCACGTCCAAGTCGTCGGTCAGCAAAACACTTTCCGCCAGCGCCAAAATCTTCGCGAGCTTGCCCGCCGTCAGCCGATGGTCGGTGTCGTCGGCAAACCAGGTTTGCAAGCGGCACAGCGAATCAGTGCGCAACGTGCCGCCGCAATCAATGAACCGTTTGTCAATCCGCGCAACCTCGGTGACGTGCGCGTGGACGGGCACGAAATCACCGCTGGGCAATTGGAAGCGAACGGGTGCCGCCGGGTTTTGCGCGAGAACAATTTTCAATTTGTGCAGCTTCATGATCAAAAACGCGTTCAACATTTCTGGCGGCGGCAGATGACGGCGAGGTCGGTCTGTAAAATACGTTTCAACTTCTTCGCGTCCGCCGCCGCCTCGTCGGTCTTGGCAAGTGACTGGTGCGTCCATTCAATCGCCCAGCGCACGGCGACGGGCGCGGATTTTTCCGGCAGACGGTAATAGACCCAGCGTTCCGATTTGCGCGACAGAATCAAATGCGCGTGGTGCAAAATGGAAAGGTGTTTGGAGACGGTGGACGGCGCGAAGCCGAATAGTTCGGTGATCTGGCAGACGCACAGTTCGCCGCCGCGCAACACGAGCAAAATCCGCACCCGGTTTGGGTCGGACAACGCCTTGGTGATGGCCATGAATTCGCGCATATAATTATATTTCGTCAAACGACGAAATAAATATGGCGGCAAAGAGGTGGATAAGCAAGCGCTTTGTCGGCGCGGGGATCAGTTCTTTAACGTGTGCCGGATGTCCTGCGCCTCGCAGAGATAGACGACTTCCTCGGCGATGTTTTTGGCGTGGTCGGCGATGCGTTCGAGGCTCTTGGTGGCTACGATCCAGTGCAGGCAGCGGGCGATGGTGTCGGGATTGGCCATCATGTGCTGGGCGAGCAACTGGTGAAGCTGCTTGTTGAGAGCGTCCACTTCCTTGTCGCGCGGGATGATGGCGCGGGCGGCGGCGGAATCGCGTTGCACGAACGCATCGAGCGCACCTTTGACCATGGCGAGGGCCAGGCTGGCCATGTGGTTGACGTCGAGGTTCAATTTCACGGGCGGTTCCTGCGCGAGGTCGCGGGCGCGCTTGGCGATTTTGGTCGCCTCGTCGCCGATGCGTTCGAGATTTTGCGAAACTTTCATCGCGACTGTGATGAGCCGGAGGTTGCTGGCGAGCGGCGCCTTGGTCAAAAGCACGATGGCCATTTCGTCAATCTCGATCTCAAAACGATCAATGATTTCGTCGTCCAGCCGCACGCGCACGGCGAGGTCGTGGTCGCGCTGGACGAGCGCCTGCACGGACTGGTTAACGGCGGTTTCGGCGCGGCTGGCCATGAGCAAAATCTTTTGCCGCAGTGCGTCCAAGTCCATTTCAAAGTAATTTTCCATAATTTACTGAAGAAAAAATAACTCATCCAAAGCGGCCTGTCACATAATCTTCCGTCTGTTTCTTGGCCGGGTTGGTGAAAATTTTTCCGGTGGCGTCAAACTCGATCAGTTCGCCGATGTAAAAGAACGCCGTCTGGTCGGAGATGCGCGCCGCCTGCTGCATATTGTGCGTGACGATGACGATGGTGAAATCTTTCTTCAACTCCAGGATCAATTCCTCGACGCGCGTGGTGGCGATGGGGTCGAGCGCGGAAGCCGGTTCGTCCATCAGAATGATTTCCGGTCGGATGGCGATGGCGCGCGCGATGCAGAGCCGCTGCTGTTGGCCGCCGGACAAGCCGAGCGCGCTGGAGTGCAGGCGATCCTTAACCTCGTCCCACAACGCCGATTGCCGCAGACTTTTTTCCACGGCGGCGTCCAGTTCGCCCCGGTTTTTCACGCCGTGCAACCGCAGGCCGTAAGCGACGTTTTCGTAGATGGATTTCGGAAACGGATTTGATTTCTGAAACACCATGCCGACGCGCTTGCGGAGTTCGATGACGTCCACATCTGGGCTGTAAATATCGTGCCCGCCGATCTTGATCGCGCCTTCGATGCGGACGTTGTCAATCAGGTCGTTCATGCGGTTGAGGCAGCGGAGCAGGGTGGATTTGCCGCAGCCGCTCGGCCCGATGAATGCGGTGACGACCTTCTCGTCGAGCTTCAACGAAATATTTTTCAACGCCTTGGAGGCGCCGTAAAACAGGGAAATGTTTTCAATCTCAATCAGCGGTGCGGCGGATTTCGCGGCGGTTGCGGCGGTTGCCGGCGGCGTAATTTTTGGAATCAAGATTTCAGCCATAACGGGGAAATTATTTCATTGATTTCAGCCGAGCGCCCGCAATTTCTTCCGCACCCGGGCGCGGATGAGGATGGCGACGATGTTCAGTGCGAACGTGAGGATGAGCAGCACCAGCACCGTGGCGTAAAGAATCGGCCGCGTCTGGTCAATGTTGGGCGACTGCGTGGACAGCACAAAAACGTGATAGCCAAGGTCCATGAACTGGTCGCTCAAATGGCTTGGCAACGACGCCATGTAATACGCGACACCGGTGAACAGGATCGGCGCGACTTCGCCCGCCGCGCGGCTGACGGCGAGAATGCCGCCGGTCATGATGCCGGGCAGCGCCTGCGGCAAAACAATTTTCAAAATGGTTTCCAGTTTGGTCGCGCCGAGCGCGAGGCTGGCTTCGCGCAGGCCGGGCGGAATGGCTTTCAACGATTCTTCCGTGGCGACGATGACGACCGGCAACGTCATCACGGCCAGTGTGAGCGACGCCCAGATGAGCGCGGGCTGTCCCCAAATGGCATTGGTGTTATGCAGCACCACGTCCAAGTTTTTGCCGATGAAGTTGATGAAGAAGCCGAGGCCGAACAAACCGAAGACGATGGAAGGCACGCCGGCGAGGTTGTTGACGGCGGCGCGGATGATGCGCGTGATGATGGACGTGTTGGACGCGTATTCCGTGAGATAAATCGCGGTAATGACGCCGACGGGGATGACAAAAATCGTCATCACGATTACGCGGAACGTGGTGCCGACGATCATCGGCAAAACCCCAGTGGTGTGGATGTCGAAGAAGTCTTTCTTGGGAATCGTCGAGACGAAATGCCACGAGAGACCGCTCCAGCCATTGACGATGATGTTTAGCAGAATGGTTGCGAGAATGCCGAGGATGAACAATGTCGCGAGTCCAGTCAGCCCGGAAAAAAAGAACGACCAGAAATCAAATTTCTCCGCGCGGAAGTGGCGCATCGTCGGCGACGATGAAGGCGTGTCCGGCAGATATTCCGGCGCGGTGACGGTGTTCATCGTTTGCCCTCCAGTTTTTGCTTGAACCGGTGGATGACGAAGTCGCCAACCATGTTGGACACAAACGTCGCCGCAAACAGCAGCGCGCCGAGCATGAACAGAATGCGGTAATGTGGGCCGCCGGAAACGGCCTCGGCCATTTCGGCGGCGATGGTCGTGGTGATGCTGCGCGCCGAATCAAAAATGCTCCACGACATCACGCTGGCGGAACAGACCATGAGCACGATCATCGTTTCGCCGATGGCGCGGCCAAAGCCGAGGACGGCGGCGGCAAAAACTCCGGGCAGCGCGGCGGGCAAAACAATCTGCCAAGCGGTCTGCCAGCGCGACGCACCAAGCGCGAGCGCAGCTTGTGTGTAGGCGCGCGGGACGCTGGTGAGCGCGTCCTCGGCGATGGAAAAAATCACAGGGATGACGGCGAAACCGAGTGCGAGGCCGGCGACGAAGGCGTTAAGCCGCGTCTGATAATGAAAAATACTTTGCAGTACGGTGGCCATGACGAGCAGCGCGAAAAATCCGACGACGACAGACGGAATGCCCGAAAGCAATTCAATGGCGGGCTTCAAAATTTCGCGGACGCGCGGGCGGGCGAGTTGCGAGACGTAAATCGCCGCGCCGACGGCGAGTGGCACGGCAAAAAATAATCCGACCAAAGTGACTTTCAATGTGCCGACGATGAGCGGGATGATGTTGTATTTCTGGATCTGGCCTACGGGCTGCCAGATGTATTCCGGTTTGTCGTAGTCGGTCCATTGATGCGGCTGGATGAGGTATTTCCATTGTGTCGTGTTGATGCGGGCATCCGGGTCGTCGCGGAAATTGTCCGGAATGTCGTCCTGTTCCTCGACCTTGACATCCATCAGGTCGCGTAGATTCGCCTTGCTCATTTTGGCGAACTGGTCGGGCGTGATCTCAAGGTAGGCTTCGAGTTCGGCAGGCGAATGTTTGTCCAAATCTTCGGGCGGAATGGGTTTTTGGACGAGCGCGGTGTTGGTCTGGCCGAAGAAAACCGGCAGCGCCTCGCGCGCGACGAAGAGGAAAATCAGCAGCACCATCAGGATGGCCGACAGAGAAACGAAGAAAATAAATTTCTCCGCGAGCCATTCGACGGGCCGCGCTTTGTGGCCGCGATGAATGCCCATCCATCCGTGGCTGCGGCGTGATTCGTTATTTGGATTGGGCGTCAAACGGTTAAAATTTATGCGGGCGGCGCGGAAATCTCAATGAAATCCGCACCGCCCGCGTGAGTGATCGTCGGAGGAACAGCGATCAAATCAGTTGCCGCTGCGCAGATTTTTCGGCAGCGGATAATACCCGACATCTTTGACATATTTCTGGCCGTCGTCACTGCGGATCCAGTCGAGGTAGTCGGCGATTTCACCCTTGTCCTTGGTCGGATCCACATAAACGTAAAGGAAGCGCCAGATGGGATAGGTTCTGTTTTCGACATTGTCCTCGGTGGGCGCGATGGCCGTCGAGCTGTCGGTTTTTTTGATCGCCAGCATTTTGCTGCCGCCGCCATAGGCCGCGCCGCCGTAACCGATGCCATATTTATCCTTCACGACCGCCTGCACAATGGCCGCCGTGCCGGGCATGGTTTGCGCACTGGCGGCAAAGTCCTGGCCTTTGAGAACGTTGGCCTTGAAAAATTCGTAAGTGCCAGAACTGTTTTCACGGCTGTAAACGGTGATCGGCGCATCCGGGCCGCCAACGTCTTTCCAGTTCGTGATTTTGCCGGTGAAAATGTCACCCACTTGCGCGACGCTGAGTTCCGTCAACGGATTTTCCGGGTTCACATAAACGGAGAGGCCGTCGAGCGCGACCTTGTATTCGGTCGGTCGGGCGCCAAAGGCGATGATGCACTTCTGGATTTCCGCCGCCTTGATTTTGCGGGAGGCGTCGCACAGGTCGGTGGTCTGGCCTTGGAGCGCCGCGAAACCGATGCCCGAACCGCCGCCGGAGACGGAGATGTTCACGTTGGTGTGGCCGCCCATGTAAGTCTCCGCCCATTTTTGCGCGAGGATCAGCAGGGTGTCGGAGCCTTTGACCGTGATGTTGCCCGCAAAGGCGCTGGCGGCGAGAACGGAAGCCGCGAGGATCGTTATTAATTTTTTCATACGATGATTATGACTGAATTGTTTTGATTTTGTTCGTTACGTTTTGGTGACGTTTAGAATTTCCACGTCAGGTCGGCCATCATATGGATGGTGGTGCTGTTCGGTTCCTTGACGTTACCGTAGAGCGTGCTGTTGATGAGGTCGTCAACATAGCCGGTGAGCGACAACGTGAAGGAGTCCGTGAAGGAATAATCAAACTGGACGCGATGACCCTTGACGTTGGTGCCGCCAAACACACCCGCCGAACCGGCGATGGGCGCATTTTGGTAGTAGGCGACAAAGTCATCGTCAACCAACTGGTCATACCAAGCATCGGCTTCGAGATATTCGTAACGATACGCGAGATCCCAAGTGTGTTTGGTGCCCGCCTTGCCCAAGGTCGCACCGATCCAGAAACCGGTGTTGTTCTGGCCGACCGCAGGGTTGGCCATGAATTCACCAGCCACCTTGACCGGGAAACTGCCGGCGTAGAGCGGGAAACTGTCGAGCATATAGGTCGCGTTCGCGTCCACGATGACGGGATTGTAGTTGTAAAGCAAAACGCCGCCGACATTGCGGGTGCTGCCCTGGTTTTGATAAGGCACGTTCGCCGTGGTGAGATTATTCGGACTGCCGAGGAGCAAAACGCCGGCACCGACGCTGCTGGACAGCTTGGGCGTCCATTTGGAATTCAGCAAAATTTGCCCGCCATACAAGGCCGGATCCCGCGTGGAGTTGGCTTCTTCATCCTCAACAAACGCCGCGCCGGTGAAGGTGATGGATTGTTGGTCATTGATCGTGTAAGCGCCGGTGATGGCGCCGCCTTCCGGCGTCAAATCGGGGTCGAACACCATCGGCGTGAACACAAACGGATTATCCATTTTGCCGATGGTGGCCGCGAGCAGCCAATCGCCAGAATGAATGGCCGTCCACTTGCCGTAGGCGGTGTCAATGTAAATAGTTTTTTTCGTAGCATTGTTCTGCAGCGTCGTATTGTTCGACAACGGGTTGCCTTGGCCGGAACTGCCTTGCGCTGCGTCGTCGGAACCGAGGCGGAAACCGACTTCCAGATTATCCACCAAATTGGCGACGATGCCAAAGCGCAGGCGATAACGGAAGCGCGCGCGGTTCACAAAAGTGTTATTGTCCGGGGTGCTCTGCTGGTCAACGCGTCCGCGAAAATCCCCGCCGATCTTGTAGCTCGTCACCCAGTCCGGCATGCCAGTCTTGGCCTGAAACGCGGTCTTGAAATCCTGATCCGATTCGTCGCGCAAATCCTTGGCTTCGTCCGCCGTCAGGATGCCTTTGTCCACTAGCTTGTCAATCAGCGCATCGGAGGATTGCGCGTGAGCCGGGGTTGCCAGTGCCGCCAGAGCCGTGGCTCCGGCGAAGAGTGCCAGTTTGGTCGTGTTCTGTTTTTTATTGGTTTTCATGATTAATGTTTGTCGGAAAACATGGATAGAATGTGGCGGTATTGTGACAGCCGTAAGTCGGCGAGGTTACGATTGTGTGACAACGCGGGCAGGTTGTCCAAAGTTGGAAACTAACTGGCGAACCAAAGAAGATCATCTGGCGGAAATCTGAAGCATCCGCTCCATCGGCAGCCGCGCGCGCTGCAATATTTCCAATGGCAATTCCACGCGCGGCGCGAGATTTTTCATGCAGTCGCGGACTTTCTCCAGCGTATTCATCTTCATGAATTTGCATTCACTACAACGGCAGTGGTCGCCCGGCATTTGCATCACGTTGAAAACCGGCGCGCAGAGAAATTCCTTTTCGGGACATTCTTTTTTCATCCGGTGAATGATGCCCGACTCCGTCACGATGACGAATCGTTTGGCCGGATCATTTTTGCAGAACGTGATCATCTTCTCGGTCGAACAAACCGCGTCCGCCAATTCGCGCACTTCGCGCAGGCTTTCCGGGTGAACCACAATCTTCGCGTCGGGAAATTGCCGCTTCGCCGCCAGCACTTGCTCGCGTTGAAACTCGACGTGCGCGTAACAATTACCTTTCCACAGCGTCATCGGCCGACCGGTTTGCTCCATCACCCATTGGCCGAGATTTTGATCCGGCACAAAAAGTAGATCGCGATCTTTCGGCGCGGCGTTCACGATTTTTTCCGCGTTGCCGCTCGTCACGATCACGTCGCACAACGCCTTCACCGCCGCGCTGCAGTTGATGTAGGCAATCGTCCAAAAATTCGGATTCGTTTTTTGCAGCGCCGCCAATTTTTCCGCCGGACAACTTTCTTCCAGCGAGCAGCCCGCGTCCTTGTCCGGCAGCACCACGATTTTGTTCGGGTTCAAAATCTTCGCCGTCTCGGCCATAAAATGCACGCCGCAGAACACGATTACGTCGGCGTCCGTCTTCGCCGCCTGCTGCGCGAGGCCGAGCGAATCGCCAACAAAATCGGCCACGTCCTGAATTTCCGGCACCTGATAATTGTGCGCGAGGATGACCGCGTTAAGCTGCTTCTTGAGCGTGAAAATTTCCCGCGCCAGCGGCGTAAATTTATTTTCGGCCATCCCCGCACGCGGCTGTAATTCGGCGACATCAATCATGGCAGCAAGTTACTTGTCCGGTGCGAAACCGTCAAACCACCATCGCTTTTGTCGTCCAGCTGTCGTGCCATCAAATTTATTGTCGGATTCCTGTCACCGGCGGCGATATACTTCTGAAAATGACAAGTGATTTGGATTTGCTGCGGCAGTTCGTGCGAGAAAATTCGCAGGATGCCTTCAACGAAATCGTCCGGCGACATTTGAATCTCGTCCATTCCGCCGCGTTGCGGCAAGTCCGCTCGCCGCAACTGGCCGAGGAAATCGCGCAATCCGTTTTTGCCGACCTTGCGCGCAACGCCGGCAAATTAAAGCCCGACACGATTTTGACTGCGTGGCTTTATTCGGTGACGCGGCGGACGGCGATTGACGTTGTTCGCAAAGAATCCCGCCGCCAGTTGCGCGAACAAATCGCCGTGGAGATGAACGACATGAACGCGACCGCCAACGACTGGACGCAAATCGAACCGCTGCTGGACGACGCGATGGCTGCGCTCGACGAAACCGACCGCAGCGCGATCCTGCTGCGCTATTTTGAAAACAAAAGCCTGCGCGAAGTCGGCGAGAGCTTAAAAATTTCCGATGACGCCGCGCAAAAGCGCGTCAGCCGCGCCGTCGAACGCCTGCGCGAATTTTTTTCAAAACAAAAAATCACGATTGGCGTGAGCGGGCTGGCGGTTTTGATTTCTGCCAATGGAGTTCAATCCGCTCCGGCGGCATTGGCGAAAACCGTCATCGCCGTTGCGCTCGTCCAAGGGGCGGCGGGCGGCGGTTCAACGCTCGCTGTGACCAAAGGCGTGTTAAAATTTGCAGCTTGGGTGAAAGCCAATGCGGTCATCGCAGTGGGTGCAGGCCTGTTGCTCGCGGGAGTAACAGCCGCTTTGGCGGTCGAGTTAATTCACCAGCGTGCGCCGGAGAGTTGGCAGACCGCACCTGATATTTATTATAAATTCTGGCTTGAGCCGCCCTATCGTGTCGAGATCAGGCCCACGGCAAACAACGTCCAGATTCTTTTTGCTCCTGGGCCGAACGGAGAGTTTATTGGAAGGGACGTGTCGTTTGATGGAATTCTTTACACGGCTTATGGCAACTTCTCCGAATGCAGGACAATTTTGGCCACGCCGCTTCCAGCGGGCCGGTTTGATTATATTTCAAAATTTCCTCGCGGCGCGCGGGAGGCGCTACGCCAGCAGATAAAGAAGCAATTTGGAATTACCGCCAGAGGTGAAACTTGTGTAACAAATGTTTTGCTACTTGTGGTGAAAAGTCTCATCGCTAAAGGCTTGATAGTCAGCACTGAAGTTTCAAACCGTTCCGGGCGCTCGGGGGATTTTAGTCAAGACGG
The DNA here is from genome assembly GCA_003139955.1 of Limisphaerales bacterium. Taxonomy (GTDB): domain Bacteria; phylum Verrucomicrobiota; class Verrucomicrobiia; order Limisphaerales; family UBA11358; genus UBA11358. Next base: position 931 of record PLHK01000156.1, on the reverse strand, counting down.
CTTACACTACTGGGACGGCCGGTATTCCTTCCACAACGTGACCCTATCCGATTTCGCGCAGTATTGCGAAGCCGAATGGCAAATGCCGGTTCTTGACGTGACCGGAGTGACTAACCGGTTCGACATTGATTTCAGTTGGAAAAGTAAACGGGACGGTTCTCAAAAGGTCGCCTTCAAACAAGCCATGCTTGATCAACTCGGCCTCGAGTTTGTGCCCACCAACGCACCCGTTGAAATGCTCGTGGTTGAGCGGGCCAAAGATTGAAGATGAAAACCATCACATGATGCGTGCAATCAATTCATAACAACCAACAACAAAAATACCATGTTAATGATTCCATTTACTCACATAATCTTCTATTTGGCCACGCTATTTCTGCCGAATGGAACAACCAAGTTCACGGTTACATCCGGCAACGACCAAAAAATTACCTGGGTTCATCAAACCGATGGGGCTTGGCAAGCCACCACCGAAGATGGCAAAGATGCCGGGGTTTGGTCTGCGGATGGTTTCGTTGTTTCGGTCACGACACAAGACGTCACATCAAAAACCGATGTTTCGGAATTCGTCAAAACCGTCACGACGCTGGAAAACAAAAAAATGGTGACTATTCTTGGAAACGCCGTCGCTGTTTCTTCATCGGCAAGCACGATTACATTTTCCCAAGCTGAAAATGGTGTGTTCGCCAAACCGCTAGTAATTACATATTCCTCGCAATGACTATTTCAGCGCCTTCGCCGCGATGTCGCGGCGGAACTGCGCGCCGTCGAAATGGATTTTCTCCACGGCAGCATAGGCGGCGGCTTGCGCAGTTTTCAAATTCTTGCCCAGCACCGTCACGCCGAGGACGCGTCCACCATTCGTGACAATTTCATTTCCGCTTTTTGCTGTGCCAGCGTGAAAAACTTTTACGTCCGGCAATTTCGCCGC